>JAEZAF010000128.1 GCA_023430545.1 Chloroflexota bacterium | reverse complement strand
ATCGTTTGACGTGTTTCTGAACGTGATTTGGCTTGATTTCATTGCTGCTCAAACTTTCTCACTGAAACGGGGTACAACTTAAATGACGTATCCGATGGGGTAAAACCCTACGGCGCATAACACAGGCGCTGTCCCTACACGTATTTTGTAGGGACAAGCCTCCTGCCTTGGATGACGTACGGAAGGCAGAGGTCAGACACGCAGTCTATGCAAAGCATGCAGCGCGTCCTGGGGTCTGCGTCTAGGGTTGGCGATTGCAGCGGCGTGAAAATCAGAATGTGCGTTTGAGAAGCTGTTCCATGAGTTCGTGCAGGCCTTCTGCGGCCTCGCCGGTGGGATTTGCCGCTTCCAGCGCATGAGCGGCGCGTTCGTAAAATACCAGTTCGCGCTGCTCGGCATCCTGCCGTGCGCCGACGGCATCCAGTTCAGCCACAATCTGCTCGACTTCGATGGTTGACAGACTGTCTGCCTGATACTGTTCCCGCATATACGGGCTGTGATCGAGACCGTACAGCACCGGCAGTGATTTCTTCTGATCGCGGATGTCGGTGGCCGCTGATTTGCCGGTGACTTCCGGGTCTCCCCAGATCCCGAGAATGTCATCATGAAGCTGGAACGCGAGACCGAGATTCAGGCCGAAGTCCGCATAGTGCTGGCTGATCTGTTCATCTCTGGAGCCGATCAGTGCACCAAGCTGGGCACATCCCTCGACCAGTGCGGCGGTCTTGCCACGGATCATCGAGAGATATTCATCGACTGAGACGATGGGACGAGTCTCGAAGGCGATATCGAGATGCTGGCCGCGTGTCAGTTCCAGCGTGGTGTGATTGAACACCTGCCAGCAGCGCAGCACGATGTCGTCGGGGACTCCATAGTCGGTGAGACGTGAGAGCGCTTCATAGGCAAGGGTGAACATCGCATCACCGGTATTGATGCCCTGACTTAAGCCCCACACTTCCCACACGGTCGGGCGACCATGCCGGATCTGGCTGTTGTCTTCGATGTCGTCGTGAATCAGCGAGAAGTTGTGCAGCAGTTCGACGGCAGCGGCGGCGGGAAGGGCCTGCTGCCACTCGCCACCGGCGGCCTGACAGCACATCAGCAGCAGGGTGGGACGGATGCGCTTGCCGGTCTGCCCGTGATAGGGCTGATTGTCGGCGTCTACCCAGCCCATCGGATAGCGGAGCATGGTGGTCAGCTCAGGTGCGATTTCTCTGGTTTCGAAAATCTCATCAAGAAGGCTGCGTAGGGTGCTATCAAGTTCTGTCAGATAGGCTGGAATGAGGTTCTTTAACAACAGTATTACACCTTCAGTAAGGGCGTGCGCTGCAAGGATTCAATATCAGATGCGCCGGAGCATAACATAGCGATACGAATTTGCGCCTTAATCTCGCGAATCGTCATATCCACCGCTTCGGCAGATTCATTGGCCGCTTTCAGGAAGACACCGGCCAGTCCACCCGCTTTGGCCCCAAGCGCGATGCACTTTGCAATGTCGATGCCGTCTTTCAGGCCGCCGCTGGCGATGATATCGAGGTCGGGTGCGCCTTTTACCGCGTACTGAATGGCCTCGGCGGTTGGGATGCCCCAATCGGCGAAACTGCGGGCGACGCGGGCATGAAAGGCGGTGGGTGCGCGGTGATATTCGACTTCACTCCATGATGTGCCACCCGAGCCTGCGACATCAATAGCCGCGCAGCCTGCTTCCGCTAACTGACGGGCATTCTGTTCGGAGAAGCCCCAGCCGACTTCCTTGGCAATGACCGGAACACCAACATTTTTGCAGACCTCTTCGACCTTTTTCAGCAGGCCGGAGAAATTGGTGTCGCCTTCGGGCTGCACAGCTTCCTGAAGCACGTTGAAGTGCAGGATCAGGGCGTCGGCCTGAATCATCTCGACGGCTTTGCGGCACTGATCGACGCCGTAACCGTAATTGAGCTGGACTGCGCCGACATTTGCGAACAGCAGGATATCAGGCGCGACATCCCGTACCTGATAGCTGGCGGCCAGCATCGGGTCTTCGATGGCGGCACGCTGAGAGCCGACACCCATAGCGATGTTCTGTGCCTGTGCTGCTTCCGCCAGATTGCGATTAAGGCGCTGTGCGAGGCCGGTGCCACCGGTCATCGACGAGATCAGGATGGGTGCGGCGAGTGTTCTGGTCAGTAACCGGACACTGGTGTCGATTTCGTTAAGATCAAGTTCTGGCAGGGCATTATGCATAAAGCGGTAGCGTTCCAGACCTGAAGTCAGGGTAGGGAACTGAACATCACGCTCAAGGTTAATTTTGATGTGATCGACTTTGCGACTTTCGGTGGTGACTGGTTCCGTGACTTGTGACATCGGCAGGTGTTCCTTCTGGATGATAAGGCTGAATCGTACCGATGAAGTCAACCTCTGTCAATAACAGTACTAGCAGGGCAGGGGTTTATCGGTATAATGTGCAGACCTTTATACTTGCTCATACAGGGGATGGTGATTATGGACGATTCGATTGAAGAACGCGTAAAAAATATCGTGGTTGAACTGCTCGGTGTTGACCGCGATCGCGTGACTGCCGACGCTCACTTCCGCGATGATCTCGAAGCCGACTCTCTGGATCTGGTGGAGCTGATTATGGCGTTTGAAACAGAATTTGGTGGCGAGATCACCGATGAAGCTGCCCAGAAAATTGAGACTGTCGGGCAGGCAGTGGGCTACATCAAGAGCAACATGGGTTAATCAGCGGGCCGGAACCCATCCGTCAGGCTTACGAGCTTTCAGTGGGACTTCTCAATACGAGAAGTCTCTTTTATTTCCCGTGCTGTGTGGTAGTGGGTGTCGGCCTGGTGAACAGGCGTGTCAGCACTGTGATGCAGAGGGCGATGATCGCGCCAAGCAGGATAACGGGGCCGACTCCGACCTGCGGGGCAAGCTCAAGTTCCAGCAGCATCGGCCAGATGCGCGAGAGTCCGAGGCCAGTCAGGGCGATGATACCGACACTGGCGATCAGGGCGATGATTGCGTCAAGACGTCGCAGCAGACCGGTCAGTGCGAATAAGCCGAGGAAAAACGCCGCGCCGAAGAGTTGAAACTGCTGATAATAATTGACATCCCCACGCTGGTTAGGGTCGATGAAGAATTCGAACGGAGGCAGCAGGGCAATCGCGAACAGAGCGATGATGCCTGCTGATGACCACCATACCGCGCTCAGACGGCGATAATGTGACCCGTGCAGGCCGATCAGGATGGCGATCAGCACGGGGATAGCACGTAACAGCAGGACGGTGTCCATTGGGCGGGCGGGAAGGCGCAGGCTGACCCATTCGGCCAGATCGTATGCGCCAAGTGTCAGGCTGATGCTGCCACCAATCATCCACGGTAGAAAATAGCCGAGCACTGCGGTGGCGATCAGGCCAGCAGTCAATCCGGGGTTACGAAGTAAGTCGATCAAGGGCTGCCTGTATCTGTTGATCTTCCTGAGCCTGCTGCTCAAGAAAGCTGCTCATAAACTCGCTGCGGCGCTGTCGCAGGGCCATCGATGCCACAGCGCGGACATCATCGAGGGTCGCCAGTGTGCGGCCGTCGGCGGCGGCATAGGCACGTGCGGACTCAAACAGCGCATAATCTGCACGGTGCGAGTCAATTTCCAACGCCTGAATCAGTGCCAGACCGGTGTTCAGTGCCTTGTCATCCAGTATGGTCTGCTTCAGGCGCTGACGTGCTTCAAGCACTTCAACAAGCGTTTCTTCAGTAGACAGCGCCCACTGTTCGAGGAACCCCGCCGGATTACGCCGGTACGCCTGTGTGCGCTGGTAGACTTCCAGCCGTTCTTCGTGGGTGGTCAGGCCGCGTACATGGACACGAAGCCCGAAACGGTCGAGGATCTGCGGGCGGAGCCGCCCCTCTTCCGGGTTCATCGAGCCAATCAGGATAAAGCGTGACCGGTACGTGCCGACCATCGCGCCGCGCCGGACGGTGTAGCTTCCCTGTGCGGCGGCATCCAGAATCGCATCGGTGATGTGATTGTCCAGCAGATTGACTTCGTCAATATAGAGGATATGGCGATCCGCCCGTGCCAGAATGCCTTTCTCGAGGCGCACCAGATTGCGCTGTACGGCAATACGCTCGTTGATGCCGCCGACCACGTCTTCCAACCGGGCATTGAGTGGCAGCTCGATCAGCTTGACCGGCTCAAAATGTGAGATCGGCTGACCGGCCTTGTATTTCTCGTAGCAGTCCGGATAGAGATACTCTGCCGCCTCGGTTTGCAGATCCTCTTCGAAAACCTCTTCTTCGCAGTCGCTGACTTCGACATCGGGCAGGATGCCAGCCAGACTGCGCACGATGGTCGTCTTGCCGGTGCCGCGTGGACCGATCAGCAGGGTGCCGCCGATATTGGGATTAATGACCGACAGCAGCAGGGCGATGCGCATTTCCATCTGACCGACGACCGCCATAAAAGGGTAGGGAAGATGCTCCGCAAGGCCGAGGTCGGGGGCGTCGGTCTGTATGATACGCTGCGCACCAGACTGATTGAGCAGTTGCAAGAGCGCCGAAGTCCGAGGAGTGGAGTCGTCTGTCAGCGACTCCTCGGTCTGCGGAAGGTCCGGCTGCTGTACCTGTTCCGGCTGCTCAGACGGGTCAAGATCACTCATTGCGATTCGTTTCGCTGCGGGTGGCCTGAAGCTTACGGAATTCCTGTCTTTCCTTCGCCTGCGATGCGCGGCTGCGCTCTTCGTCGCTGACGAAATCGAGCTGTGGGACCGACTGAGGCCGTCCGTCAGCACTGAGGGCGACATAAACCAGATACGCGGTGTTGGTGACACGGCTGTGCCCGGTGATGGGATTCTCTGCCTGTACCTGTACGCGGACTTCCATCGAGGTCCGGCCAACATAGGTCAGGGCTGCGGCACACTGGACGACATCACCGACCCGGATCGGTTCCATAAAGGTCATCGTATCGACGGCGACGGTGACGACTGGGGCACGGGCATGGCGCATAGCAGCCAGCGCACCGGCTTCGTCCACCATTTTCATAATGACACCGCCATGAACGTTGCCGAAGCCGTTGGTATCCTGCGGACCCATCAGCGCACTCAGGGTGACGCGAGACTCGTCAATCCGCTTTGTTTCGTGTGTGATTTCCATGCCTCAATCCTGTACCAGACATGCCAGTTGTGTCTACATCATTCACCGTTAAGCGCAGCCGATTATAGCACAGGATGCCGACTAAGGACGGACTTCGCCTGCTTCAACTCAGAAGCTTTTGATATACCTTGAGCAACTGCTGTGCGGCACGATCCCATGTGAAGCGGGAAGCCTGCGTAAAGCCGCGTGTGATGAGCTGCTGGCGCAGTGTGTCATCACTGATGAGACGCGTCAGGGCGGATGTCAGTTCCTCGACGTTGTAGGGGTTTACCAGCAGGGCGGCATCTCCGGCGACCTCTGGCAGCGAAGAGATATTGGAAGTCACGACCGGCGTGCCGCAGGCCATCGCTTCCAGCACGGGGATGCCGAAGCCTTCATACAGCGAGGGCAAGGCGAAGCAGGTCGCGGCGCTGTAGAGCGCTGGCAGATCGGCTTCATCGGCAAAGCCGGTGATGTGTACATGATCTTCGAGCTGAAGCTGTTGGATGGTCTGATAAAGTGGACCTTCCAGCCAGCCCTTGCCGCCGACGATCACGAGGTCCAAATCCTGACCACTGGCGCGAAGCCGCGCCAGTGACTGTACCAGCCGTTCGTAATTCTTCCTCGGCTGCACCGTGCCCAGTGACAGGATGTAAGGACGCAATCCTAATGTATACCTGTTTCGTATAGTCAATAACACGTCTGCATTTGTGACTGGCTTAAATCTTGGTTCCACTCCACTGAGCAGGACGGTGATTTTGTCCCCAGGTGTGTTGTACAGCGCGATAAGATCGTCTTTGGTGGCCTGCGAGTCCGCCAGAATATGGGTGGCAGCCTTCACCGATCTCGGCACGACCGTGTCAAGATAGGCTTTCAGCGATGGGGCGGCAGCATCCGGCACACGGACAAATGACAGATCATGGACGGTGAGCAGCGTGCGTGTGGCGGGCAGGGTGGGAAGAAGGACGAAATCGGTGGCGTGGTACAAGGCCGTGCGCCCGGTGAAAAGCTCAAGCGGGACGGGCAGGCGCAGACGATGCCAGACACGTGCAAACCAGCGTGGAGTGATGCGGGTCGATTTCCAGTGGAAATGGGCAGCCGGGGGTGGGGGAAGCTGCTGCTGGGAAGCCCCGGCGACGAACAGTTTATAGTCGAACTCATTGACGGTCTGCTGAGCGAGTGCCCTAACAAGTTCGCGGACATAGCGGCCAATTCCGCCACCCTGTTCGATGGCCGGGGTGTAGTCGATGGTGATGGTTGAGGGCACGATGATGCGCTTGCTGATCTGCTCGCTAAACGACTTACTGGATGTCGTTGTAGGTCCAGTAACGATTGGCGAAGAAGTTCCATAACATCACGATGACCAGCGCGATTATCAGTGCGACCAATGTCCCTAATTTACCGGATGCCAGCGGACCGGGGATGTAATTCGGTCGAAGGATCTGGATAAAGGGCAGGGCAACCGGCAGCAGTAATTCGCCGAGGAAGTTGTGGGTCGCCTCAATCCAGATGGTACGGGTAACGCCGCCGATGGTGCTGATCGTGGTGAAGGTGGCAAGCTGACGCCGTATCGATTTGGAGCGCGAATCGGGATATACCCACAGACGGGTCCACGTGAAGTTGCTGATAACGGCAGTGATAAAGGCAATCCCTGTCGCCAGAATGACGTTGTAGGTGCCGGGAAGCGGCGGAAGGATGGTCGCCTGAAGGATATAGACAAGGCTGATATCCAGAACGGCACCACTTGCGCCAACCGTCGCAAACCGCAGGAAGCGTGCAACTTCCTTCTCGCGCCGCGGGCCGCCGACTCTGGCAGCAATTGCGTTGATTATGTAATCGAGAGGATTGATAAAGCGCCGCGGCTGGCGTTTCTGTTTGGATGATTCCAAGGGGTTCTCTAATACATCAGATACAAGGTAAGGGTCTGTTGATGACGTGTTATTCATTTGATCTTTATGGTCTCTGTTCGCCATAGCTGCTGATAAAGATACGTTGCAATCCCAATCATAATACCGAGATGCAGAAATAGATTGTTAACGAATAGATTGTCGGTAAGGCTGTGGACGAGCAGATAAATCCACGATCCAATCAGACCTACGGCAACCATCCGCGCCAGAAGATCAGGATGACGACACGCACGCAGTGTGATGAAGAGAAGCCAGAGCCATAAGGCCAGAAATGACACCGCGCCAATGATGCCAGTCTCTCCAAGAACATTCAAGTAGTAGTTATGTGCATGTCCCAATGGTTCAGGCCAGTTCAGCAGGCGGTATTGGGGATAGGCGATCTCGTAATTTCCAAACCCAACCCCCAGCCACCAGTTATCCCGGCTCATGTTCAGGGCGGCCTGCCAGTGCGCCAATCGTTCGACAATGGCATAGTTCAGCGGTGTGATATCCACCCCACGCACATCGTTGAAGGTGAAGATCTCCTGCGTTGCACTCTGGATGCGATCCACAATCGTTGCGGGCAGTCGTCCGGAGAACCAGAGTGTGCCACTGACTGCGACCAGAAGGATAAATAGTGCAAGCCTGCGATACCACCGGCGTGGCAGTGCAACCATCGCTGTGACCAGTGCGACGATGATGCCGAGCCACGCCCCTCGGCTCCATGACATCACCAGCGCAGCCAATGCCAAACCACTGCACGAAAGGTAATAACCCATGATCAGCAGAGATGTTACGTTAACGCGTCGATTTCGTTGAAAGTCCGCTAAGACACGTGCCCCATACCCAAGCCCGGTGAACAGGATGGTCGGAGCCAGAAGGCCCATGAACCCGCCGAAGGGGTTGGGCTGTCCAAAGGTACCAAAAGCGCGAAAGAAACGGTCGTTAATCAGCAGATGAAGGGCGCCGCTGCCGCCAAAGAAGATATAAATGCCAACGACGGCGTGTGCGGCGGCGGTCAGCGCGAGGATGGCCAGAAGCCACTGCCAGTGCCCCATATTGAGGACCAGCAGCGCGAGGATGTAAATCATCACCCATTTGAGCCACTCGCTCAACCATGCACTGACGGATAAAGCCTCAAAGACCGTTGCCCCGGTCGCGGCGATGAAGACGATCAGAGGGAGCAGCCAGGGCAGTCCGGAAGTTGTCAGCAACCTGCGGTTATGGCCGACATTCCAGATAAAATAGGCGAAAAGGCTGAGCATCACCAGTATCTGACCGATGTCCAGCGGCAGATTCAGTGGGGACTCGGTCGCGATGAGATTGCGCAGGGGTGATGCGATCAGCAGGAAAGCGACCGCGCTCAGGGGGTGCATCAATGTCAGCAGACCGACCGCGGGAAGCGCGATCAGTGCTGCTGTCGTTGTCAGCGGCAGTCGGGCAATCAGCAGTCCGGCGCTGACTGCCGCCAGCAGCCACCATAAGGTATAAGGCAGATGCCCCGATGTCTCGCGAAGCGTGATGCTTCTCAAGCTGGGTTATGCCTTTTCTCTCAGTTTGATAAAGTACTCGACGGTGCGACCGATGCCTTCTTCAAGGCTGATGGTCGGCTCCCATCCGAGGACCTCTTTTGCCAGCGAAATATCCGGACAGCGCGTCTGCGGGTCGCCGGCGATACGCTGATCCTTCTGGAAGATGATTCCTGCCGGGTTATTGGTGAAGCGATTGATCATCTCGGCGAATTCAAGGATGGTCATTTCCTGTGGGTTGCCGATATTCACCGGGCTGTGATAATCGGAGAACAGCAGCTTCATCAGTCCGTTGACCAGATCATCGACATACTGGAAGCTGCGTGTCTGACCACCGTCACCGTAGACGGTCAGCGGCAGTTTGTTGATGGCCTGCGAGATGAAGTTTGGCACCACACGCCCATCAATCAGCGTCATACGCGGGCCGTAGGTATTGAAGATGCGCACGATATAGGTTTGCAGGTTGAACTTGCGGTGATAGGCCATCGTTAGCGCTTCGGCGTAACGTTTGCCCTCATCGTAGACACCACGCAGACCGATGGCGTCCACATTGCCGAAGTAGCCTTCATTCTGGGGATGCTCCAGCGGGTCTCCGTAGATTTCGGAAGTCGATGCCAGCAGATAGCGTGCATTCTTTTCCTGCGCGAGATCGAGGGTGTTATGGGTGCCGTATGACCCAACCTTCAGCGTTTCGATGGGGTAGCGCAGATAATGCGGCGGGCTGGCGAGTGAGGCGAAATGTAAAACTGCATCCAGACTGCCTTCAATCTTCAGAGGGATGGAAATATCGTGCTGAATAAATTGAAACTGGGGATGATCTTTAAGATGTTCAAGGTTGCGGAGGTCGCCGGTGATAAGATTATCAACAACAATAACACTATAGCCTTCTGCAAGAAATCGGTCACACAAATGTGAACCGATAAAGCCGGCTCCTCCTGTTATCAGTATGCGCAACTTCTCGCTCCCATATCTGTTGTCTTATCCACACAATATGCAAGAAGTCTACCACAAACTGATTTCTGGTAAATGTGCTGGTACCTTAATGGTGCTGATCGGGCAGGAAAAAACTGTCTTTTGTCAGACAGGGTGGATGATTCTGATCAGACGTAGACCTGACCTTCACCTGTGGCGCGTAACGCTTCGAGCTGTTCGGCGAATTCCTTTTCGAAGATCTGGAGTGCACGCGGTGTCTGATCGACACAGATGGTGATCTGACGCAGAGAGCGCAGCTTTTCGAAGGTGAAGTCGATTATCTGTTCCAGCATCGTCTTGGCGCAGTTTTCGAGCGGATAACCCATTGCGCCGGTTGAGATTGGGGGCAGGGCGATGGATTTCAGCTTGTGCTTTTCAGCCAGTTCGAGGCTGTGCCATGTACACAGTGCGAGGTTGGCACGGGCGGCGAACTCGCCCCAGTGCGGCCCGACGGTGTGGATAATATGGCTGGCATTGGTCATGGCACCGGCAGTAGTGATAACCGCAGTCCCGATGTCGCTCCAGTGGATGGCCTGTGTCTGAAGGTAGAGGGCTGGCCCGGCGCGGCGAAGCAGTTCCGGTTCAATCGTCAGGTTGGGGGTGGTGACCGTGACAATCGCGGCAGCATTCAGGGAATAGAGGTCTCCCTGAACGATCTCAATATTCACTTTATTAATTTTCGCCCTCATGACTGCGCCGCCTTAAACCATGATGAACATTATTACACCATTTTTTCGGCGGAAGCGTCAATAGATCGGGTGTTCTGAATGTGACAATGAAAATTACGACTTGGGGTGCGGTTCGTCTTTGTGGTTGAATTCCGCCAGATAAACCGCACCCGCGCACAGCAGCATGAAGACATAGATCAGGTCGAGGACATAGATACTGTTGTCAATGAGTCCGTGTGCAAGGGTATTACCCATACTGCCTGCAATCCCGATGCCGACAGCCAGCAGCAGTGCATCGTTGTCGCGGTGCTGGCGAAGTATGTGCAGTCTGCTTCCCAGCAGTGTCCAGAAGGCGACCTGAGAGATAATGAGCACGATCACGCCACTGATGCCGAGCCGCAGCCAGTAATCCAGCAGGATGTTGTGGGGGTGCGAGAGATCAGGTTCTTTCCATGCATCCGGCAGGATATAGTGCCCACGATAGGCATACAGGAACTGATCAAGGCCAAGACCCGTAAGAGGATGATCCTGCACCATATTCAGTGAACTCTGCCAGAGGCGCAGGCGGATGAAATTGGTGCCGTCATCAAAGGTAAAGACGCGCGCAATCCGGGGGGATAACGATGCACCGATTAACAACGCGGCAATCGCCATCACGCCGACAACCAGCAGCGGCAGCGCGGCGCGTTTGCCATAGAGCAGAATGAGGATCACGGCGATGCTGGCAGGGATACCGATAAACAGCCCGCCGACGCTCTGAGTCAGAATAACAGCAGGGATCATGAGCAACAGCGCAAGCACGGCGAAAATCCGCCGCCGATCTCTGGCAAGCAGGGTGAAGGTGATGGCGAAAGGGATGCAGCGCCCCAGAAACAGCGCCACGTTATTCGGTGAACCGTAGACACTTGCCAGACGGTGTACTGCGCCTTCCGCCGTGATGATGGCTTCGCCGCGCGCAAAAAGCACCAGCCCCACCAGTGCCACAACCACGCCAGAGATCAGCAGAATGTCGAACAGCCGCTGAAAGTCGGCCTGATGGCGGATGGTAGTGCGGAAAATCAGGTAAAACAGGGCAGGTTCGAGAAACATCGTCCGAAAGTCGGTGAGTGCCAGGCCACGCTGTGACGACCAGAAAATGGCTGCGAATCCGCACACCAGCCAGAGGGCGATGCTGAAATCCATGATATTCCAGCGCGGCCAGTACACTGCTGCCGTATATTCGTGCTTGTGACGGGTGTGCGCCCAATCCACTGCCGCACGCAGCAGCCATGCCGCCGCTGTGAGCAGGACCAGCAGTTCGGACATTGGGAAGGCGAAGCGGTAAAGCTCAACTGGAAACAGGAAGAACGGCGCGAAAAAGATTACGGCAGTTAATCCCAATGGTGGCCGGTGGTAGAAGATAAATCCGAGTACCAAAAGACTGATCAGCGAGAGGATGACGCTGACATTCAGATAGAGCAGTCCGGCGGTGACCACTGCAAGACCGAGCTGGACGGGTTCCCGGCGCAGCAGGGCCGGTTCTTCGCGGCCAAAGGTCAGCAGCATGCCGATCAGCAGCAGGACAGAGGCGGCGGCTGTCAGGCCGAGCTGAACGACTTCTGAAAGCTGCACCCACAGGCGGTTCAGTGGGCTGAAGACCGGACGCCAGTCCACCTTTACCGCCATGATAACCACGGCTGCCGTCGAGATGAGTGTGGTCAGCAGGGCGAAGCTGAACTGACGCTGATAGGGTTCGTTGAGATCGCCATCACTGACCGCATAGCCGATCAGTGCATACTGATCACGCCCTTCATCTGCAACAGCGCTGAGGATATGCGGCCCCGGCGTGAGATTGCGTGCGACCGTGATCAGATTGTTCTCACTTTCACGTGATGGGCTGGTCAGCAGGATATAAGGGTTGCCTGAGGCATCGCGCTCAAGGGCATTAACGGCTTCGGCTGATCCATCTATGAGCGGGTAGAGATGTGCGACATAATCACCTTCGCGCAGCAGAAGACCGACATCACGGCCCTTGAAGTGAAAGGCAAAACGGCTGTCTTTCAGCCAGCCGATGTCTGCACCGAGATCACTGAAGGTCCAGACGCCGCTGTATTCAGTAAACGGATTCGCCGCCGGGTACAGTCCGTTTGAGGCGGCTTGCTGCCCAGCCTGATCGGTATGGCTGACCAGTGCCTGATACAGCAGGCTTGGGGTCTCGTCCTGACCGATGAGTGCGAAGCCCCATACCGGATCATCCGCAGGTGCGACGGGCTGCCAGTGATAGAGGATCAGTCCGCCGAGCCAAGGCCATTCACGGTCGGCGCGTTTCAGGGCATCCAGTGTGTAGGTGGTGCGCTGTGTCTTACTGACGCTGCCCCAGATCGACGGTTCGCCGGACCAGTTTTCTGGCAGGCTGTTCCAGCCCCAACTGCTGCCCCAGAGCGCTGTATGACCGTCGTCGTATTTCTGCATGATTTCGCGCATACCGATCAGCCGCGAGAAGTTCAGGGTGTCCGCATGGATGGTGCGATCATCGGGTGCGAAATCGAAACCGTAGGGTTTAGCGGCGACGGCATCCATGACATCGGCTGCGCCGAGCTGATAAAGGGTTTCGAGGTACTGCCAGTCACTGATTGTCTGTGGGCCGGTCTCGATGGTTGGTGCCAGCGCTGCCGCCATCACAACGGCGTGTGGATCGGTTGCCCTGATCGCATGATAGGCGCTGGAGAGCAACGCCAGATACTGCGCCGGCTGTGGCTGCTCGCCACCCCATGAGATTGAGAGATTCGGCTCATCCCAGATCTGATAGACCTCAATCGCTTCCCCATAGCGCTCGGCAAAAGCCTGAGCGAAAGCACCGAAATCGGCGGGATCTGCGGGTGGGGCGGCAGAATCAGAAGCTTCACCTCGTGCCCATGCCGGTGTGCGATAGAGAACGGGCACGAGTTTCAGACTGTCACGGCTGGCAACCGCACCGATGATGCGATCCCATTCGTCCCATGTCCATGACTCGGCTTCGGGCTGGATCTGATCCCAGTGGACGAACTGACGCACCCAGACGATGCCAGCCTGCTGCATCAGATCGAGATTGGCTTCGAGTGCCTGTTCGGAATACTGCGTCAGGTCTGCATTGACGCCTAAACGTGGGATGCGAAACGGAAGCGCGCTGTCCTGTATCGGGTCAATATAGCCGCGAAGCTGCGTGCGCTGCTGTTGATGCGTGCCAAAAAACGTTACCAGACTGCCGGATAACGCCCCAAGCGCACAGATCAGTAAAAAGATCCGCCGTATGTTACTCATGGACTCCGTTTCCACAGGGGATGTGACACAGTGCCATCCAGTGTGACCTGTTTTGCCAGCCCGGATTCAACATCCACCAGCCAGAGATTGCTCTGATAGATCAGGGCGATCTGCAGACCATTCACACTCCATGTGTATTCACGGCTGAGGATGCCGCGCTCGTTTTCCTGTGGGAAGATGCGGCGGGCGTTGCTGCCGTCCATATCGGCGACGAACAGATCATATTCGGCGCTGTCATTGACGTTATCCAGCGGCTTGCGGGCGACCATATAAGCCAGCGACGCGGTGGGATAGAGGCTGTCCTGACGGGTGATCAGTGGCGAGAAGCTGGGGTTGGCCCAGATACCGGCCTGCTGCACCATATCCGCGCTGAAGTCGCCATTGACAGCGGTAAATGACACATTAAATACGGGACTACGGGTGGGATCGGATGGAGAGGCACTGCTCGGTGGCGGCCCGTGGACGATGCCTACCAGAATCTGACCGTCGGGTGACCATGCGATGTTGCTGCGCCATGACCAGTCCCCACGAACCAAGAAATACGGATAGGAGGCACGGCGTATACGCTCTTTGGTGGTCAGATCGACCACGCCGAAGCCGTCGGCTTCCACCCATGCGAGCTGTTCGCCATCCGGTGACCAGACGTATCGCGTGCCCCACCAACCGGAGCTTCCGCCGTTATATTCACTGATGATTTCTTCGATGCTGATTTCTGCACCGGTATTGGGATCAACCACCGACTTCCACAAGTCATTGCGGGCGTCCCATCCTGGTGCGGTATCACGCGGATCCGCGCGGGAATAGGTGATGGTGTTGGCTTCGCCGGGGAACCACTCGGCAAACAGGACATTCTCAGGCCGCAGCTTGACCGCCTGTGGATTTTCGATGCCGATGTCGGGAATCATCCAGAGCTGATTACCGAACTTGGTTGCATCCGTGCCAGTGCGCCGCGTAAACAACAGCTGTCGGCCATCATTGGACAGGCTGAAGACACGACCATCGAGATCGCCTTCAGAGGTGACCGGGCGGCGGTTGCCGATCTGACTGCTGCCGCGCATGATCCACGCATTGCCTTTGCTGAGATAGGCAATCGTACCGGCGATATCGACCGGATCCAGCGAGGATGGCGGCGCCACTGCGACGACTTCGTCTTCCGGCGGCTGGACAATCACACCATCGTCGATCTGAACCGGCTGCTGGCGGACACCGTCGCGGATCTCGGCACGGAAACAGACTTCCTTGCTGCCATTTCTCCCGGATTTCACCAGTACGTCCGGGCTGCCGGATGGAATCGTCTCATCGATGGTTGTGCGCCGTTCATAGGGGATCACCTGTGTCTCGCAGAAGGTCTCTTCGGTGACGCGCACGATCGTGATGACCATACCATTGGTGATCTGCGTAAACGGGCGCGGATTGACGTTATCCAGCGGCCCCAGTGTGATCTCGGCCTGTTCCAGTAGTTCGCCAACGGTAATCGGCTCCGGCAGTTCATAGCTCCGGTTGAGATTATCCGCAATCACGGAAACCAGAATCTTGGGGGCTGGCGATGTCGGTGTACAGGCCGCCGCCAGCAGTGCGGACAGCAGCAGGGTCAGTAACAAAATCGGATACTTCGGACGTGCCATATTAACGGGTATCTCTCATGAATCAGCCGCCGCTTTTAGTGGGCGACCGTTTTTCGCAGGATATAGATCCGTGGATGCAGACCATTGAGCGTTATTTTATAGACTTTTTGCAGACTTAGGGAATGTGGACTTTGGCGGCCCTCGGAATTCAGCAGGGATTCGAACAGTCGAATCTCATGGGTGATGATGGTTGCTGTGCTGTCGGGACGCAGGACACGGCGTATTTCGCGCAGTACGGCGGGGTAAAGCTGGCGGTTCTGCTGATGTGATCCGACAAGCTGGCCGAAAGGAAGATCGACAGCGATTGTGTCGATGCTGCTGGAGTCCAGGGGAAGCTGTCCCGCGTCGGCCTGAAACAGTGAAATCCGGCTGACAGCCTGCGCCGCGTCGATATTCAGGCGGGCCAATTCCAGTGGAGGCGCGGCGATGTCACAGCCAGCGATCAGGGTGGCAGGACCGGCTGCGGCGCGTTCGATCAGCAGCGTGCCGGAACCTGCGCAGAGATTGAGGAAACCATCACTGTCTGAGGGGTTCGTCAGGCGGATCATAGCGTGCGCGACTGCGGCATTCAGCGCGCCTTCGAAGTTGGCAACGCGCCAGTCGCGAGTGGCAAGTGGACGCGGCGAAAGGCGCAGCAGTGCTTCCCATCCGGTACGGTCAGCAGTGGGGCGAATTCTGATGACCAGATGCCCACGATCGGCTGATGAAGTGAGACCGACTGTATCGGCCAGCTCGTTACGGACGCGCTGCATGACACTTGAGTCCGAACCGGCGGCATCGATGCTTAAGGTCTGAAAGGTGCCTTTGGGATAAATCTGAAGGATCTCGGTGGCGGTCTGCACCATCCGTTGAAAGTGCTGATGTCCCAGCAGCGCCTTCGGACGCGGGACATCAAAGGTCAGAACGCGGTAGAGCGCATTAACGGTGCGCAGGCTGGACAATGGCTGGAAGTCTGCCGGGTGGCGGAAACGCACCGCACCGTTGGTGATTTCGAGATCCGAAACCCGCCGCTGCGTGGTCTGTATTTCTTGGCTGGTGACAGACTCGAGGCCGGGTGCGACCTCGGCCTCGTACTGGTGCAGCACCGTCTGATGTGGCGATGCTTTATTGATAGGTTTTACTGGCATAACGTCTCGTCATCGGTTCGTGGAGTTCACCCCGAAAGATGAACTCCACATCTGATGATACACGGTTTGAATCTAGCGGCGGCGAAGCAGGATGCGGTTGCTCATCAGGTTCAGGACATCCAGCGTAAGATAGTTGCGCATATTCTCGCCAAACTGAGAGATCGTCTCGGCGGTGAGGATGTCTGCACTGCCACCACCGACGCTGGGGTTGTTGCCTTCGAAGGCACCCGCACCACGTTCGGTGAAAGCACGCCAGATGTTAATCACCGGGATGTCGTTCTCGTCCGCGACTTCGATAATCACCTTGTTGATGCGCTTAATGGCGTCGATGTTATCGGGACGCGGGTAGATCGTCATCGCGACCGGGATCACTTCCTGTTCGATCACGGCTTTGATGAGATGATCGTATTCTGCGCGGAAGGTCTCCAGATCAGTACCGTTCTGTGCATCCCGCAAACCGATGCTGATGAGCGCGACTGACGCATTGGTCTGTGTCAGTTCGCAGATCAGCAGCGTTTCGCCATTGGTGCATTCCGGCGAAGGATCGTTGAGGATGTTGTTGATCGTCAGATCTGCCCCGGCGGTTGACCAGTTACGGGTGAATGCGCCGCTGGCGACATACTCATCGATGCTGGTGCGCAGGTCTTCGCGATCTGCGTCAAGCTCATACTCGGCATCACCGAACGGCTTCAGGAAGCCTTCCTGACGGACACTGTTATCACCGATCACAGTGAACATCTCGGCGTCTTTCTCGGCTCCGATGATCTCACGAAGATTGGGATCCAGTACCTCGAGGTCCGGACGGAGCGGGGTTTCGTCCACAATGGTGAGATCTTCCTCTTCAGGTGTTTCTTCACCACCGATGCCGGTGACTGCGACCGTCTGTTCCGCTGTGTTGGAACCGGCGGCATTGGTCACGGTCAGCCGGACGATATAGTCCCCGTCGGCCGCATAGGTATACGGTGCCGGGTTTTGTTCTGTGCTGGTGCCGACGCCGTCGCCGAAGTCCCATGCATAAGCGGTGATAGTCTCGGTTGGGAAGGACCGGTCAGAGAAGGTGAAGGTGATGTTGTCAGTCGTCTCGACTCTGAACTCAGCCACGGGCATTTCGACCACTGGACCTTCGGTTGGCGGGACCTGTGTGGGCGGTTCGATCACGACCTGCTGCTGGGCAGTGGCTGGTCCAGCGGCGTTGGCAACGGTCAGCGAGATGGTGTAGGTGCCGGGATTGGCATAGGTGTACGGCTGCGGATTTTGCTCCGTACTGGTGCCGACGCCGTCGCCAAAGTCCCACGCGTAAGCGGTGATGGCTTCACCGGTCGAGTTATTCTGAACGGTGACGGTATTGCCCTCAACGGCTGCGATCTGGAACGCGGGGACCGGAAGCTGAGGCAGTGGTGTCTCAGTGGGCGGAACCTGTGTGGGCGGTTCGATCACGACCTGCTGCTGGGCAGTGGCTGGTCCAGCGGCGTTGGCAACGGTCAGCGAGATGGTGTAGGTGCCGGGATTGGCATAGGTGTACGGCTGCGGGTTCGGCTCACTGCTCGTGCCGACGCCGTCGCCGAAGTCCCAAGCGTAAGCGGTGATGGCTTCACCGGTCGAGTTATTCTGAACGGTGACGGTATTGCCCTCAACGGCTGCGATCTGGAATGCGGCGACCGGAAGCTGTGGCAGTGGTGTCTCGGTTGGTGGGATCTGTGTCGGCGGTTCGATGACGACCTGCTGCTGCGCAGTGGCGGGGCCAGCGGCATTGGCAACGGTCAGCGAGATGGTGTAGGTGCCGGGATTGACATAGGTGTACGGCTGCGGATTTTGCTCCGTACTGGTACCGATGCCGTCGCCGAAGTCCCAAGCGTAAGCGGTGATGGTCTCACCGGTCGAGTTGTTCTGAACGGTGACGGTATTGCCCTCAACGGCTGCGATCTGGAATGCGGCGACCGGAAGCTGCGGCAGTGGTGTCTCGGTCGGCGGTACTTCTGTTGGGAATTCCGGTGTATCCGTGGCCGGAACCTGTGTCGCCGCTTCAATCACGACCTGCTTCTGATCGGTGGCCGGACCCGCCGCATTGGCGATGGTCAGCGAGATGGTGTAGGTGCCGGGATTGGCATAGGTGTATGGCTGCGGGTTCGGCTCACTGCTGGTGCCGACGCCGTCGCCGAAGTCCCATGCATAGGCGACGATGGCTTCACCGGTCGAGTTATTCTGAACTGTGACTGTACTACCCTCGACTGACAAGATTTCGAATGATGCGACCGGAAGCTGTGGTACGGCTGTCTCAGTCGGTGGTACGTCGGTTGCGGGTGCTTCGACCGTGTTAGTCGGCGGTACACTTGTTGCCGTCGGCGGGACTGGTGTCTCCGTTGGAGGCAGCGATGTCGCGGTTGGTGCGATCACGGTTACGGCGTTGGTTGCGGACGAGGTCTGACCGTTCTGGTCAGTTACCGTCAGTGTGACCTGATAGGTCCCTGGCTGTGCGTAAACATGGGTAACGGTCTGTGTGCCGTTCGGCTCGGTTGTGCCGTCGCCGAAATCCCATGCATAGCGGTTGATGCTCCCTGACGAACTGCTGGTGAACTGGACGCCGTAGAGCGGCTCGGTCAGCGGTACGGCATTGAAGGCGGCGCGCAGCGTGTCTGTGACGGTGATTGTCTGGCGTGCGACTTCCGACTGGCCGGTATTGTTCGTGACGGTCAGTGTGACTTCAAAGGTGCCGTTTGATGCAAAGGTATGAGCAACGTTCACATCGCGTGTGTCGCTGGTTGGCGAACCGTCGCCAAAGTTCCAGAGGAAATTGACATTATCCCCGGATGACTGGTTGGTGAAGGTCACGGTCAGCGGGGCAGAGCCAGAGGTGACATTCGCGATGAAGGCGGCACGGGGTGGCTTCAGAGGTTCAGTCACCGAGATGACGAGATCCTTGAAATCGTAGGTGTTGTTCTGACCATAGGTTGTCAGACGGACGGTATACGTGCCGGGGCGCTGGAAGACATGGGTGACATTGGGTGATGTTTCAACCGCTGTGCCATCTCCAAAGGCCCATTCGTATCGGGTGATCTGCCCGGTCGACGTGTTGGTAAAGTTTACGGTCAGCGGGAAGTTGCCCTGTGCCGGATTCGCCGTGAAGTTGGCGTCCGGGGCCTGTGCGGGCTGGGTGACCGTGACTGTGCCGGTAGTTTCACTCTTGCCGCCGTTGCCGGTGACCGTCAGCTTGACGGTGTAATTACCTGCATTGGTATAGGTGTGAAGTGGATTCGGATCGAGGCCGAAGCTGCCGTCACCAAAATCCCATTCATAGGTGTTGACCTGACCGGTCGAACGGTTGGCAAACTGTACGGTCAGTGGTGCGTTACCGGAATTCTGCTTGGGTACAAAGTCTGCAACAGGGGGTGGGACCTGACGATCCTGTACGACGATCGTCATGCGCTTGCGGTCAGTACCACCGGGGCCACGGGCTTCGAGAATGACGTTGTACTGGCGGACTTCGGTAAACGTGTGCTGAGGGTTGCGCTCGTTACTGGTGACGCCGTCACCAAAGTCCCAGTGGAACGCATCGATCTGGCCTCCGCCGGACTGGTTGGTGAAGCGCACAGTCAGCGGGGTGCTGCCGCTGGTGACATCGGCGGTGAAGTTCGCAACAGGCGGATCTGCCGACTGGACGTTGATGGTGGAGCTAACGTTGGACTGACCACCAGGGCCGCTGGTTGTCAGCCTAACCTCATAGGTCCCTGCCTGACGATAGGTGTGAACCGGGTTGGTTTCGCTGCTGGTGCTGCCATCTCCGAAGTTCCAACTGTAGCCTGTGATATTTCCACTGGAGCGATTGGAGAATGTGACTACCAGCGGTGCTTTTCCGGAATTCGGTGACGCGATGAAGGCGGCAATCGGGCGCGGAATGCTCTGAGTCTGTGTGGGGACGAGGGTGGGTGCCTGATTCTGCACACGAATGCCGTTGACCACCGTCTGAGCGATGGTGCCATCCCGCAGGAAAACACGGAGCCGGATCTGATAATTTCCATCAGGGGCGCGGCCATCGGTTGTGGACCAGATTCCCAGCAGATTGTTGCTGACTGGTGTCAGACGGACGCCGCCGATGGGATACCAGAGATTCTGCGGGTTGGGATCAGGACCGAACTCCAGTTGATACTGTAAAAAGCTGGAGTGTGTCGCAGAGCCGAGTACCTGTACATTTCCTGCAACGGTATTTCCCGGAATGGGTGACACAATAAAGATACTGGCCACCCCCTGCGAGGGCGGAATGATAGGTGGAGGCAGGGTAGGGGGAAGCTGGTTGACGCTGGTCGGCAGGGGGAGGAATGTAGGGCTGGCGCCGATCGAGACACTGGTCGCAAGACCTGATGGTGTCGTTGTAAGAGAATTTGTGCCTTCGGGAACAGCCGTTTGATCGATCGACTCCTCAGGTGCCTGTGAAAGATTACAGGCACTGATGAGAAAAGTCAGAAGGATGACCGATATGAGGCCGAGCCATCTGGTCACCAGATTGGGTCGCTTCATGTTTGAATCCTTTGCGGGTTGAGACATATAATCCGATTATACTATAGCCGGGATGATGCGGGAAAACCTGACGGTTACCATGCGTGTTATCAACTGCCGAACAATGATGTTATTTGTGCGATTATCTCAGGAGACCAACGTATCAATATACAAACCGGCCGAATCTTCTGATCTGGCTATAATCTAGAACTGAAGGGTGGTTATAACCCTCGTTATTAATCTGGAACCGGTTCTGTTTGTGCGCATAGTATATTGTGATTGAGGTCACGTTTGAATTTTTCGCTGGAAGGCATCCGTCAATCGTTCAAAGGACCCAGATGGCTGAATGCAGGTTTAGCGGTATGTCTGCTGCTGATTATCCTCTACAGCCTGATTCAGCTTCAGTTTGACTCCTCTTTTGTGTTTGGCGCGACACTCGCACTTGTGCTGACTGCGCTGTCGATCGTGTTCAGCAGTACGCTCCGCATCGAGAAGCTGAGTACTGCACATATGATCGGCATGTTTGCGTTTCTGGTCTCTCCGGCGGAAGCGCTGCCACTGCTGACGCTTTGTGTGCTGGCCGGAGGTGGTATCGGCTTTGTCGTTCAGCAGTTAATGATGCCTCACCATCTTCAGCATCAATCGGGCACCCGTACCTTGTTTGTGCTGGCGAGAATCACGATCAGCTTCTGGCTGTCATCGGTCGTTTATGTGGTGGCAGGGCTGCCGCTGCCGATTCAATCGACATCTACCCGTACCCTGAGTTTTCTGGCATGGCTGAACCTGTATGCGGTGGTTTATGCAGGTACTTATTTCGTCATCTTTGCCCTGCAACTGCTGGCGCTTTATCCGCAGCAGGCCCGACAAACACTGCGCGACGACTTTCTGCGTATCCTGACGATTATTATCCTGCCAATCCCTTTTACGATCATCGGCGCGGAGGTTTTTACCCTGGTCAGCACGGCTTCGCAGCTGACGCTGATGCTTGGGCTGGCGATGATTATCTTCGCCATGTACGCTCTGACACGCTCTGAGGCGCACGTGCGAGAGCGCTTCTCCGATCTGCAAACGATTACCTCTGTGATGGAGGTCATGCGTGGCCAGCTCGATCTCCATCAGATCATGGAGACGACTTTCCAGCAGATTTCCAACATCATCCCGATTCATTATCTGCTGATTGGGCTTCGGGATGTCGATAGTGACCAGCTTCAGATTTCACGGGTTGAAGCCAATCAGATCGTGCGTCATGTGCTGCCAGATGAGGTATCCAAGTGCCTTCTGGCGCAGGTGATTGCTACTGGAGGTCTGCTGGCACATGACTCGTCAGGAAGCATCCACAGTTTCGATGATCCGTCGCTGCTTAATGGGCGTAGTGTGACACGATATGACTGGTTCTCGTTTCCGCTGATTACACATGACAAGGTCATAGGGGCGGTGGCCGTTCCGATTGAGACCCAGAATTTCCGCAGTCTGACGACGGGTAATCTGCATCTGATGAAAATCATCGCGACTTCCAGTAGTGTCGCGATTCGGAATGCCCAGCTCTATCAGCATCAGTCGGACCGTGCAGGGCAGCTTGTTACGCTGAATCGGATTGGATCGCTGCTGAGCGGGACGTTATCCCCTGAGCTTGTCCTTGATACGGTAATCTCGTCCGCGTCAGTGATTTCTCAGGCCAACGCGTTTGCCGTGCATCTGTTCCTGAATGATTCGGCACAGGGATTGATGACCAAAAGGACGGCTGGCTTTCAGATCGATGAGGAAGACGCGATCCCGCCGGTGATTATGTCGCTGGAACGGGATCTGATCGAGTTCAATCCGGGGCAGACCGAATTTGTCGGCAATAAGCCGGTGGTGATCAGCGATATTTACGCTGATGAGCGTACCGCGCCGCTGGTGGAGATGCTGGAAAAGCAGGATACAGCTTCGATGGTTGAGATGCCCCTGGAGATTGGCAATAAGGCACTGGGGGTGATCGTGTTTTATTACAGCCAGCCACGCAGTTTCAGCGCTGACGAAATTGAAGTGCTGAGGACATTTTCCACGCAGGCAGCGCAGGCCATTAATAACGCGCAGATGTACACGACAACGGATGAAGCATTTCAGCGCAGTATCGAGCAGTTACTGACGCTTGCAAACATCGGACGGGTGCTGACATCAAGCATTGATGTTGAAAAAATATGCGAACTTGTGCTCTCCAACCTGATTGTTGTGACACGGGTGCATGCTGGCGTGGTGATTTTGAATGATTTCAAGACAGGTGCGCCGAGGATTATGGCGCAGGTGGGCTATGCTACACCGATTGCCGAAGTCGGGAAGCTGATGGAGCACGGTATCCTGCGACATGTCGAAAACTCTGGTGCACCATGGCGTGTGGAAGATGCGGCACAGGAAACAGATTACTTCTCACTGCTGGACGAGTCCGCTTCGCAGTTGGCTGCACCGATTATCCTCAACGATGAAACACGGGGGCTGATTCTGGTGGAAAGCACACAGCCACGTGCTTTCACGGAAGAGGATGTCTATTTTGTGACACAGGTCGCGAATCAGGCTGTGATTGCCATTGAAAATGCACGACTGTTCAGTGACATTATCGAAGGCCGGGACCGGCTTCAGGTACTGTTGGATGCGATGGAAGAAGGCATCATCCTTGTAGATAGTAACGGCGTCGTGGCGCAGGCTAATCCAAGAATTGACCTCATCGGGCTGACCCCACAGCAGGTGATCGGGCGTTCACTGCAAAGCCTGCTGCGCGATCCTGAACTGCGGTTTGTCGAAGCTGCCGGGTTTGAATCTACTGATATGGGGCTGCGCTTTGCCGAGATGCTTTACGAGGAAGATCAGCATCTGCCGATTAATTACATCTTGCGGCAGGAGAATGTACTGAGCTATATCCGTCGGCAGGTGATCCCTATTTATGACCAGAACCGTGCTGTAATGGGTCAACTACTGGTGTTTTATAACAAAACACAGGAAGAAGAACTGGCAAAAACACGCGAGGATATGTCGCGCATGATCGTCCATGACCTGCGCAGCCCGCTGACTGCGGTCACGACCAGCCTGAAGCTATTGCAGGATTATGTGCCAAAAGATGCCGAGTTTTATCAACTGGTGCAGACACTGACCGATACGAGCAGCCGTGCCATTCGAAAGTTACTTGTGAGAGTGGATTCCATCCTCGATGTCGCCAAAATGCAGAGCGGACAAATGGCGCTTGAGCGGGAGATTGTTGATCTGAGTTGGCTCACCTCCAGTGTGAGACAGGAACTGGAACCACTGGCAAAAGAGATCTCAGTGCAGATCAAGGTCGAGATCCCGGAAACGCTGCCACCACTCAATATCGATGCCGATAAAGTGGAGCGTGTTATTCTCAATCTTGTCGATAACGCGCTCAAGTACACGCCTTCGAATTCCAGTGTGGTTGTGCGTGCCACTGAAACAGAATCAGATAAGGTCCCGAATGGGCATGTCCGCATCGAAGTATTGGATCGTGGGCCGGGCATCCCGGATGATTACAAAGATCATCTGTTTGATCAATTCGTTCAGGTGGATGGACGTAAAAAGGTCAGAAGGGGAGTCGGGCTTGGCCTTACATTCTGCCGGTTGGTCGTAGAAGCACATGATGGCAGGATCTGGATCGAAGATCGGGAAGGCGGTGGTAGTGCATTTGTATTTACCATGCCCGCCATACAAATCGAGAGTTCCACATCTGCTGATGCAAACGGACATGACCAGATCTCAGGCTCGTAGGCTGATACGCAGGTAGAGTATGGTCGGTTCCATCCATGCGGACTGTAATGCGGTATCAGGTGTGACTTCCGCGAATCCGCAGCTTTTATACAGTCTTAGCGCGGCTGTGTTGTTTTTTTCTACTCCGATTTCGACATAACGCAGCGGTTTTTGCCGGGCGATATCGATCAGATGGCGGATGATCTGCCCGCCGATGCCCTGACGCCGCCATGTTTCCATAACTATCAGATCGCTGATCTCCGCACCCGATCGCCAGCGACTGAGCTGTGCAAAGGCAACCCGCATATTATCGGTCGTTGTTGCAGCGACAACGGTGACCGCATTTCCGGATCTCTGACGCTGCAGGGCAAGCTCAAAGGTGTGGTGTGCATTGTCGTGAGACTTCCAGCAGTTTTCGTATAGTGAAGCAAAGTCGCCTTCATCTGCTGGACGAAGTGCCCAAGACCGGAGGATGGTAAACTGGGGAAGCGTGGACAAGCTTTCGACCTCGACGCAAAACCTGTGTGAACGATGTATGGATGCTGTATATAGAAAATCGTAAAGAAGATATGCTCTTTAACAGTATAATGGGAAATAGAAATTATGCGGTCACACCCTCTGACTTCACCGATTGAGGTAGGTTAAATGAAAATTTTGATTGTCGAAGATGAGATGGTCATCCGGGACGCACTCGCTGCCAAGCTGCGTTTGCAGGGATTTCGAGTCGTGACAGCGGCTGATGGGACGGCAGGCTTACGGGCATTCCACGAGAATGAATTTGATCTCGTGATCCTCGACATTGTGCTTCCAGGTCAGCTCAACGGGCTGGGTGTGTGTCAGCGAATACGGGAAGTCTCCGAAGTGCCGGTGATGATGCTGTCGGCGCAGGCTATTTCTGAGGAAGATATTGTCGAAGGTTTACAGGCTGGAGCAGATGAGTATCTTATCAAGCCTGTGCGCACCAATGAATTCATTGCGCGTGTTCGGGCACTGCTGCGCCGTGCCGCGCTAAATACCAATACGCC
The DNA here is from genome assembly GCA_023430545.1 of Chloroflexota bacterium. Classification (GTDB taxonomy): domain Bacteria; phylum Chloroflexota; class Anaerolineae; order Aggregatilineales; family Phototrophicaceae; genus JAEZAF01. The sequence continues at coordinate 91,035 of JAEZAF010000128.1, read as the reverse complement.
GGAAATGCACTACGATGATGGTTATCTGACAGTGGACCAGCATCGCCGTCATGTCCACGTAAAGGGTAAGCGTGTGCATCTGACGCCGACTGAGTTCAAGCTGCTCTCGGTGCTGATCGATCATGCCGGGCGCGTAGTACCGCAGCGGGATCTGCTGGAGCAGGTATGGGGACAGGAATACGTCGATGATATCTACTATCCACGTGTTTATGTCAGCCAGCTTCGCCATAAAATAGAACCCGATCCGGCATCTCCAACTTATATCCTGACGGAACACCGCGTCGGTTATCGGTTCGAGAAGCAGCAGTCTACAGAACCTAAATCATAACCTGATGCAGGTGTTGAGTTCACTCAATCTGATTCTGAATGGTCTGATGCTGGTCGCGACGAGCAGTTTTGTCGCGCTGCTTTTCTGGTATGACCGCCGCAAGCCGATTATTCAGTTTCTGGGTATTGCCGTCATCTTTGTCATCCTGTGGAATATCGGGGTGCTGATTTCTCAGGTTCTACAACTCCTCACACTTCAGATTGACTCTCATCTTTTTACAAGAGCACTGGTGGAAATCGGCTTTAGCGGTGCAAGTATTGCGATTTATGGTTTTGTCAGCCTGATTGCCGGTATTCATACACGCCAGCTCCGATATTTATCCATGCTGAGCCTTGTGCTGGTGTTTGTGTACTATGCATTTCTTATAGTCATCGCAAATGCGAGTACGGGAGTTATTTCGACGACTCCAACCCTGAATATCTTCTATTTCATCTTTTCAGTCGGGTCTGTTTGGCTGACACTGCGCTACCGCCGAAAGATTGACAGCTTTCTGGCGAGCAGTGGTGTTCTGATCTTTGTGATAGGGCAGGGCGTTACTTTCCTAAATCCACAGATCCCGATTACAGAGTTATCGACCAATATCAGCAGCTTTGGCGTTCTGCTGCTGTCGATTGCGATTATCCACGATGAAATGCTGCAGCCGCTGCGCCAACATGTGACACAGGTTGAGGATATTCATCAGGCGACGCTGGCGATTTCCAGCCAACTGGCACTGAGTACCGTGCTGAATGAAATCTCCTCTCAGGCAGCGAACTGGACTGAAGCAGATGCCGTTGCCATTTTTCTGAAACGGCAGGATGGGCTGGAACTGGTGAGCAGTTATGGTTTGCCTGAGCCGCTGTCGAAACTTTCGATCCCGCTTGAGAATACCATTGCGGGGCGCAGTATTCTCGAAAAACGGACGATTTATGTGGAGAATTATCGGCGGGACTGGGTAGGCAGCGATGATCTGCCGTATGCGCAGGACGTGTTTGGCTCTGTGATCTCGGTTCCGCTGCAATACAGCAACCAGGTGATCGGTGCAATTCTGGTGATCGCTGGACAGCACAGCCATCTGTTAAGTCAGGAACAGGCATCTGATCTGGAACAGATTGCGGCTCAGGCGGCAGTTGCTATTGGGCATGGTCGCTTGTTTGAAGCCGTCACCTCAGCACGGAAGCAGATAGAAACGGTTCTTGAAAGTACCGATAATCTGATTATCGCATTTGACCGCCATCTATCGGTGATTTTCATTAATAGTGCAGCGCGAAGGGTATTTGATTTATCAGATGATGGTCCTCTTGACCGAGAGGACACTGCTGACCTCATTCAGTCGGTTATTGAGGAAAACTCAAGCCAGCTTGCACCGCAGGAACTGCTTCGGAAGCTTCTACGTGAGCGTAAACTTGTTATTGAGATCGAATATAAAAACCACAGCTATCTGTGTCATCTCTCGACGATTGGAGTGCGTTCGGTCGATGGGTTTGTAGCTGTATTTAATGAGATTACGTATCTGAAGGAACTGGATCGGATGAAAAGCGAGATGATCAGGATGGCAAGCCATGACCTGAAGAATCCGCTGATGGGTGCGATGCTGTATCTCGATCTGGCACGCGAACAGTCTACCGGCGGCGAAGAGTCTCTGGAAGTAGTCGAGGCGCAACTCGATCGCATGCACCGGATTATCCGAGGGGTTCTGGATCTGGAACATGTCCGGCGAGGGCTGCAAAAGAAGGTATTATGCGATGGGCAGGTCATCGCGAGATCCGTCTGGAAAGATCTTAAGGGGATTGCGGCTGAAAATAATATTCAGTTCTCGTTTTTTATTGGTGATGAAGAGCAGACTGGTGACTATAGTGATTTGCAGCCGGGTTATTGTTTTATGGGTGATCCTGGGCAGATTGAACGGGCACTTATCAACCTGGTTGAGAATGCGTTAAAATTCACGCATGCGGGTGGTCAGGTGTGGTTAAAAGTTTTCGAGGAAGAACGCTGGGTGACATTTACGGTACGGGATACGGGCGTTGGTATTCCAAAAGAGATCCAGAGCCAGATTTTTGAGCGTTTCTTCCGTGGGGGCCAGAGAGGTGTTGAGCATGTATCAGGCTCTGGTCTTGGTTTAAGCATCGTCAGAACCATTGTTGAACAGCATAATGGTCAACTCACTGTAGAGAGTGCTGCTGGCGTAGGATCTACCTTCACAATCAGTTTTCAAAAGGTAAAGTGAGTTCGCATAGTCATGAACACAACACAACGTATTTTATTCTTCACTGCTTTCATCACCAGTACATTATTCAGTTACTATTTCATTCCCAATCTCCAGACAGCATCATCCAGTGAAGTCAATACACTTACTCAAGATGATCTTGCTACCATTACAGGAAATGTCCAACGTCCTAATGGTATTGCCCAAGCTGGAACCAAACTCTACATCGCCTGTAGTGGAGACTGGACCATCTATGAAATTGACCTCACAACTCAAACGACCATCACATATATCTATGGTGTACGGAACAGTCACACTCTGCTGATTGATGATACCAATGACGATGAAGTCACCATCTATGCTCCTGATTTCGTACAGAACTCACTTCTACGTGTAAATCCGGTAAGATCACCTGAGACGATCGCTACCAACCTGCAAGGTCCATGGGGAATTGCCAGCCTAAATCGTGATGTCTTCCTGATCACGAGTATTGATGGTGATCAGATTCTCGCAGTGAATAAATCAGGTACTGTTGTCCCTCTGGTGAGTGGTTTACGTTCACCTACGGGTATCGCTATCAAGAATGATCAAGCTTATTTTGCAAACAGTGGCAGTGCCAGACGAGCAATCGAATGGATTGATCTGAGTGAAGTGGAAATCACAGAGGTTATGGAGTCAACCTCTGTTGAAACAGAACTGATCCCACAACCACTGGTAACTGGATTGCAGAATGTTACCAGTGTGGTGATGGGACCAGATGACCTGCTGTATTTTGCCTATTCACTTGGTACACGTGGGGTAGTAGGACGTGTTGACCCTGAAGTATGTGTTGAAAATGGCTGTACCAATGATGAAGTAGAGATCGTACTTTATACCGAGTTGACAGCACCTCTTGCTGGTCTGACCATCTCATCAGATATGATGCTGTATACACACACCATGTTCAGACCAGAGATCTATGAAGCAGACCTGAACGAACTTTAAAACCATTCAGTGTCATTTTGACTGCCCTGATCCGTATCCAAGTGCTTACTTGCCTAAAGGTGCTACCAGCAGGATACCGATCAGGGCAGTCAAAACGCCCACATGCAGGCTAATAACCCCCAGCAGATCGATGAGGCGCGCATCTGCGTAGACCCCAATGGACTGAAGCACAAAAGAAATCAGGATAAATACGACGCCGATGACGATCGGCAGTCCGCGCTTTTGGGCGGTGGTGTTGGATACTTCATCGAGAAGCCGTGACAGTCGCTTGGAACGGTCGATATTTCTGAACATGATCAGCTCACCTGAAATTCCTTGACGCGCTCATAGATATTCACTGGCATCTGCACTTTCACCCGGACACCTTCTTCGGTGTGCTGCTGTTCGATGACGGTCGAGCGTTCAAACAGATAGGACAGCAGGTCACCGCGCTGGTACGGTATCAGCAGATCGGCAGATACCTGCGATGATGCAATCACGCCCTCGATCATTTCCAGCAGCTCGTTGAGGCCATCACCGGTTTTCGCGGAAATCACCATCTGATTTGCATATGGCTGAGTTTCATTGGAGAGCGGAAGTTCCCGATCCTCGGATTTCCAGCGATCTGACTTATTCCATACAAGGATGCGTGGGACATCTGGCATCTCAATCTCGGCCAGTGTGTCGTTCACGGCTTCGATGTGAGGTAGTACGCTTGGGTGCGAGATATCAACTATATGTAATACCAAATCCGCCTCGGTGATTTCCTCAAGCGTGGCACGGAAAGCTGCGATCAGGGTTGTCGGCAGTTTCTGGATAAATCCTACCGTGTCGGTAAACAAGGCTGTGCGCCCGGATGGTAAACTGACGCGGCGTGTGGTCGGGTCCAGTGTCGCGAAAAGCTGATCGGCAACATAGACATCCGCGTTGCTGAGCGCATTCAGCAGGGTTGACTTGCCCGCATTGGTATAGCCCACTAATGCAACGACTGGAATCCTTGAGCGTTCACGCTGCTGGCGATGGCGTCCACGATGCTGACGTACTTCTTCCAGATCGCTGCGCAGTTTGGTAATCCGTCGGCCAATTTCGCGCCGGTCGACTTCGAGCTGAGTTTCACCCGGCCCACGCAGGCCGACACCGCCGCTGGAACCACTGCCGCCGGTCTGACGTGAGAGGTGTGTCCACTGACGTGTCAGACGGGGAAGCCGATATTCATACTGGGCAAGCTCAACCTGAAGTGCACCTTCGCGGGTCTGGGCATGCTGGGCGAAGATGTCCAGAATTAAGGCAGAACGGTCAATGACCTTGATATCCTTGTTGGCCTGTGTTAACCGGCGCTCGATCCCTCGCTGATGACGAGGGGTTAATTCATCGTCGAAAATCACGACATTGACGCCAAGTGCAGTAACGGCATCGGCGATCTCTTCGAGTTTTCCGGAGCCGACGAATGTTGCCGGATCAATGGAATGAACAGACTGTGTCTCTGAACCGACAACCTCCATACCGGCAGTGGTTGCCAGCAGGCTCAATTCTTCGAGTGAGGACTGCATATCGAGCAGTGGACGACTACCACGGATGGTCACTGCGACAAGGAATGCTTTTTCTGAACTGGATGCTGTATTGATTTCATCACGCATATTGTTTGGTAGAGTACCACACTTTCAGTCTATGAAGTGCCTCGTCAAAACGATCATCCGGCGTACCTAAACTGATACGCAGATAGTCTTCACCGCCGGGTCCATATGCACCACCGGGGGCCAGTGATACACGAGCATCAATCAATGCCTGTTCGACATAGGTGTTCGCACTCATAGTTAATGGTCTGGCCCAGATATAGAGGGAACCCGCAGGCTTTTCGGCTTCGAGGCCCAGTTCCGGCAGGACTGCCAACATGCGATCACGGCGCCGCTGGTAAATCTGGTTACGTTCGTCAATCCATGACTGCGGGACATCATCCAGTGCGGTGATACCCGCCTCATAGATCGCATTAAAGTGACCACTGTCCATGTTGCTCTTAATCCTGAGCAGCGTTTGCAATGCCTTCGGTGAGCCGACGGCAGCACCTAGACGCCAGCCTGCCATATTGTGGCTTTTAGACAGCGATACAAACTCGACCACATGGTCCAGTGCTCCTTCGATCTCCAATGCACTGGGCGCGACATAACCATCGAAGGTCAGGTCCACATAAGGATTATCGGAGGCCAGAAGGATGTCATTCTCGGCACAGAACTCGATGGATCGGCGGTAAAAGTCTAGATCCGCCACCGCGCCGGTCGGGTTATTTGGGTAGTTCAGCCACAGGAGCTTGGCAGCCTTTGCTACCTCTGACGGAACACGTGAATAATCAGGCTTGTATCCGTTCTTCTGTTCAACTGGCAGCCAGTAAATGTCGGCACCAGCGAGACGCGCGCCCTGCGCATAAGATGGATAGCCAACATCGGGTATCAGGACGATATCACCCTGGTCGACATAGGCAAGAAAGAGATTTACGATCCCTTCCTTGCTGCCGATCAGCGGCAGTACATGTTTGTCACCATCGATTATCACGTTAAACCGGCGCTGATAATAACGTGCAACAGCCTCGCGAAACGCTGGCAGGCCCCGGTATCCCGCATAGCCATGATTATCGGGGTTCTGGGCTGCACTATACAGCTTTTCGACCACAACATCGGGTGGAGGCATATCCGGACTGCCGATATCGAGACGTATGACGTCAATGCCTTCTGCTTCCATCGTGCGCAGACGTTCATTTAATACAGCAAAGATATAAGGCGGTAAACGATCCAAGCGAGCAGCCGACTGCGGCATGAGCACTCCTGAGAATGATTAACTAGTTTGACAAATCCAGTGCGGCAGATGCGATATACGGGTCATTGATGTCATCGAGCGTGTCCTTCAGCACCGCAAGAGCGCGATCTGCATACGCATTGTAGCGATCCCGCTTGCCTTTTACAGGTGGTTCCAGTTCTGGCAGGAGGCCGAAGTTCGCCTTCATCGGCTGGAAATGCTTTGGATCTGCATTGGTGACATAATGGCAGAGGGCACCAAGCATCGTCAAACGGGGAAGCACCACCGGTGACTGCGCCTCAAGCTGTCTTGCGATATTCAGCGCGGCGACAAGACCGGTCGCGATATTGCCGATATAGCCTTCGACACCGACAATTTGACCTGCAAAATAGAGATCATCGCGCAGCTTTGACTGCATGGTTGGATGCAGCAGGATGGGCGAATTGATGAAGGTGTTACGGTGCATCTGGCCCATACGGACAAATTCAGCTTCTGCCAGCCCGGGGATCAGACGAAGGACGCTTTCCTGTTCTCCCCATTTGATATTAGTCTGGAATCCAACGAGGTTATAAAGACTGCCTGCGACATTATCGCGTCGAAGCTGGACAACGGCATAAGGGCGCTTGCCGGTTCTTGGATCGCGCAGGCCGACAGGGCGCATCGGCCCATAAGCAAGTGAATCGTCGCCGCGACGGGCAATCTGCTCAATTGGAAGGCAGCCCTCGAAGAACTTCGGATCTTCGCTTTCGAAATCACGAAGTTCAATCGTCTGGGATGCGCGCAATGCCTCGACAAAACGCATGTATTCCTCACGATTCATCGGGCAGTTGATGTAATCATCCTCGCCGCGATCATAACGGCTGGCCGCGAACGCAATCGACATGTCAATCGATTCGGCTTCCACAATCGGTGATACCGCGTCATAGAAGTAGAGATACTCTTCACCGGTGAGGTCGCGAATACGCTCGGAAAGGGCAGGGGATGTCAGCGGACCGGTGGCGATAATCGTCGGCCCCTCAGGTATTTCGGTCACTTCTTCCCGTATAATCTCCACATTCGGGTGTGATTCCAGGCCCTTTGTGACCAGAGTCGCAAACATCTCACGATCGACGGCCAGCGCACCACCTGCCGGGACAGCCGACTCCCACGCGAATTCGATGAGCCGCGAATGCAGCATTTGCAGCTCTGCATGTAGCAGACCTGTCGCACGATCCCGCAGCTTCGATCCTAGTGAGTTACTGCATACCAATTCGGCCAGTCGGTCGGATACATGAGCGCCGGTGGTACGCCGTGGGCGCATTTCGTATAAGCGGACGTTGTATCCGCGTTCGGCAAGCTGCCATGCGGCCTCACTGCCTGCAAGACCACCACCAATAACATTGATTACCTGCATTACTGCCTCTGTTGATGACTGATTGAACTGATTTTAACTGATCTCAGGTACGCTGCCTGGGCTGGCGGAACGATGGGTCAATGCGAAATCGCGGTACTGCCGGAGCTGATCTGAGATCTCGGCATAGGCTGATGTCTGGTGCAGGGCTTTCTCATAAGCATCCACAGCCGCGTCGTACTGCTTGGCCGCCAGACATGCCGCCCCATATAAGGTATAAAGCTGATAGTCCACTTCGCGGCCATCGTTTGCAGCCATTTCAAAGGCACGTTTCAGTGCTTCGATGACCTTGTCATAGCTTCCAAGTTGGTAATAGGCACGCGCAATCCGATGGTAAATGGCATCTTCCCAAGGGTAATGTGGATTGAACTGAAGCACCAGATTATAGGCTGCTACAGATGCCTCAAAGTTGCTGAGCTTGAAGTACAGATCTCCAAGGATCTCGTGGACACGTGCCCAGGTAACATCAATCCCGATGGGTCGTCGGCTAACTTCAAGGAAGCGTTCAAGGGTCTGGATGGAGGCTGTTTCCTGCCCACCAGCGACCGAGAGCAGCTCACCAAACGTAAATAGTGCTTCTGCTAAAAGCTGTTGCGAAGTGTCGGCCTTTTTCGCCAGTCTGACTGCTTTCTGAGAGGCTTCAAGGGCGGCGTCGATGTCTCCCATACTGCGCAGAATACGACTTTGCAGCAAGTAGGCCTGTACCAGCCAGCTTTTGTCTTCAAAGTGCGGATATGCGTTGATCGCGTCCCGGATCGACTTCAGCGCCTGTGAGATCTGGCGATGCTCATAGAAATAGATAAATGCCAGTCGCTCATGGCTGTAAGCTGTTAGGCTGGGGGTCGTTTGCGCTGGCTTCTGGAGCGCGGTTTGAAAAGCGGTCGTTGCTTCATCGACACGATCTCCGGTCAGAAAGAGACATCCTAACTGGTAGTACGCCCAGCCGACATTATTGTATTCTGGAAAGGCTGTGATGATCTGCTGATAAAGCCGTTCGGCAATGAGGGCATCGTTCCGTTCGACAAATCCAACGGTGGAAGACTCAAAACGGGCAAAATAGCAGTCTGCAAGGATCTGTAGATTGATGACATGATCGAGTAACTCCGGCTGAAGCGTCTGCGCACGAAGCATGTCATCAAGCGCTGCTGCCGGACGGCCTGTCAGCAACCGGGAACGCGCCCGTTGGATCAGCCAGATTGCATCCTGGCCTTTCTTGCGGCGAATCTGCCGATTGATGAGCATTTCAGCGCGTTTTACCCGCCGACTTTTAAGCAGTTCATCCACAATTCGGAGCTGGTCAAACATTGGTAGGTCCCTGTAAGTTGCGGTCCTGAGATGCATCAGCATTCAGGTAACACAATACACGACCCTGCACATTTTTGCCAGTGCTCCAGGCTTTTTCTGCCGTTTGCTCGTGGGGTCTGCGATCTGACACCACGGTCGCGGCGCGTTCTCTTTCACGGCCACCTCGACACTGAAAAGAGCTTAGAAGCTAACGCCCCGTAAATCCTGCGAGCACCAGAGAAGCATTCTGTCCGCCCAGGCCGAAGCTGTTCGACAGAACATACTTTAAGTCCTTAACCTCACGGGCTTCGTTTGGTACGTAATCGAGATCGCACAGTGGATCTGGTGTCTCATAGTTGACGGTTGGATGCAGGACACCGTGCAATAAAGAAAGGGCCGAGGCGATGGTTTCAATTGCGCCGGATGCACCAAAGGCGTGGCCGATCATGCTTTTGGTGGAGCTGACCGGGATCTGATAGGCCTGTTCGCCAAAAATACGTTTAATGGCGAGCGTTTCCATTGCGTCATTTGCCTCAGTAGAGGTGCCATGCGCATTGATATAACCGATCTCTTCAAGGTGGACCTGTGCGTCATTCAGTGCCCACTGCATTGATCGCACTGCGCCATCACCGCTGGGGTCCAATGCTGCAACATGATAGGCATCGGATGAAGAGGCGTGCCCGATCACTTCTGCGTAGATCTTTGCGCCACGTTTTACAGCGTGTTCGAGTTTTTCCAATACTATGACGGCAGCGCCTTCACCCATGATAAAACCCGAGCGTTGAGCATCGAATGGTCGACTGGCGCGTTCAGGGTCTTCATTATATTCAGTGGCAAGTGCCGTCATCGCGGCGAAACCTGCAATGGTGTAATCCTGAAGAATCGCTTCGACGCCACCTGCCAGTACGATATCTGCACGGCCATTGCGAATAAGGTCCATGCCTTCGCCAATAGACTGAGTCCCCGCGGCACAGGCTGTGGAAGGTGTACTCAGCGGCCCCAGTGCCCGGAATATCCGGCTCACATAATGAGCTGGCATGTTTGGCAGCGAATTGATCAGTGACAGCGGATTGGGTTTGCGGAAGTCCGTCCGATACTTGAAAGTGCTTTCCGTGCTCAATTCATGTGAACCAAGTGTAGTGCCAATGACAACACCCATGCGCTCGTGATTAATCGACTCGTCGCTGAGGTTGATCCCAGCATCGTCCACTGCTTCAGTGGCAGCAGCGATCGCAAACTGAGATGCACGCCCCATCCGCCGGGCTTCCTTCGGTTCGATATAACGCGTCGGATCAAAATCGCGTACCTCACCAGCAATTTTGACCGGCACCTTATCCACGGGGATTGTTTCGATCTTACGGATACCCGTTTCGCCTGCAACGAGACTTTTCCAGAGCGAATTTACATTACCCAGTGCTGTAACAGCGCCCATACCTGTAATCACGACCCGTGGGCGGCCATTTCGCAGAAGATCCATGCCTTACTCCTGTTGCATGCAGAACATCAATGATGGTTAATCCGGTCTTCGATTGCCTGGACAATGCGTCCTTTGACTGCTTTTTCCGCTTGCAGAATAGCATGCATGACTGCATCAGCATTTGAGCTTCCATGCCCGATAATTACAACCCCCTGAACGCCTAAAAGGGGCGCACCACCAACCCTGACCGGATCAATTCGCTGCCGTACCCGATCCATTGCCGGACGGGTCAGCGCACCGCCCAGCGCAGTCAGAGGCTGACGCGTAATCTCTTCACGGATGACACTGCTGAGATAGCGGCTTGTCGCTTCGAAGGTCTTGATCAGAATGTTACCGGCAAAGCCATCACAGACGACGACATCAGCACCACCATGAAAGATCTCTGTCGGTTCGATATTGCCAATGAAGTTCAGATCACTCTCAGCGAGCAGGGCACTGGTTTCACGGATCAGATCGTTTCCTTTTCCTTCTTCCTCGCCATTGGAAAGAAGCGCGATTCGTGGTGCTTTGATGCCCACAGCGTTCTGCGCATAGACATCACCCATGACGGCAAACTGCTGGAGCCAATCGGGTTTACAGTCGGCATTGGCTCCAATATCGAGAAAAATCACTGGCTTGTCACCGATGGTGAAAATGATGGAGAGAGCAGGGCGCTTGATATTTGGAATGCGCTTCAGACTGACAAGCATTGCAATGGCATGAGCCGCGCCGGTGTTTCCCATGGTGACAAAAGCATCCGCTTGACCATCGCGTACCAGATTCATCCCCACATGCAGTGATGACTGCGGTTTTGACTTTGTGACAATACTTGGCTTGTCTGCCATAGCAATTTCGTCCGCAGCGTTTGCGATGTGAATCCTTGAAGTCGCTACCTGATATTTTGCCAGCTCTTTAGTAATAGCATCTTCAGGACCTACAAGTACAATGTCACCCGAGATCATACGTGACGCGAGGACTGCGCCTTCTACATCTGGAATCGGACGCTGGTCAGTACCAAGTGCATCGACAGCAATACGCATATCAACAACCTTCATGGCATAGATAGAATCTTCTGGCACAAGTTTACTGGTTTAAGGCTCAGAAACAATGTTAAGACAGTCACGGTAACACTGAATTCTGGTGATCGGGCAGGGGAATCTAATCAAAATTGCCTCTCCTGATACATAGACGTGAATAAGGATTGACAGAGAGGCAGGCTCAGGTATAATTTGCGGTAGTAAGCCCTGGTGGCGGAACTGGCAGACGCGCATGGTTGAGGGCCATGTCCTTTACGGGGTGGAGGTTCGAGTCCTCTCCAGGGCACATTTTAGGAAGCTCGTCATTTGGCGGGCTTTTTTATTTCTAATGAATGATGGTTGCGTAAATGCATTTGCGTCTCTCAGGGGGACAGTGTAAACTGCGTCAAGTTCAGTGATCCTGGGATCAAATCCGCTTGGAGTGTGACAGATGAATGATCTTAACCCCTCATCCTCGGCATTACAGCAGGCTTACACGCGTATTCAGAACGAGGATTTAGCAGGCGCACGCGATCTGTTAGATGATTATCTTATTACACACCCCAATGATGCTGATGCCTGGTGGCTGTATGCTCATGCCGTTGACGATCCCTTGGAAGCGCAGAATGCGCTGCGAACCGTCCTACGACTGCGGCCTGATTATCCTGGTGCGCGCGATTTGTTAGGCGAGTCGGAGCAGCTGCTCACACTTGATCCCAGTTTATACCGTGAAACCAGCAGCCCCACGACTGAGACACCGGTGGTTCCTGGTCCCGTGCGTACTGAGCAGGTGCCGACACGAATCGATCCCACGATTGATTCCAGAAGTCGTGCCCAGCGTCCAGTCTTCCTCGTGGCGGCGCTAATCGTTGCAGCGCTGTTGATCGGTGCTGCCGTGATCCTCACCAGCCAGACACGTCAACCGGAGATCACACCTACAGGAACAGTACCAGCAGCAACTGTTCCACAGATTGCTGGTCAGCCCACAGGGACGGAAGATCCTGTTATTGCAGGCACACAGGTCATCGACACGACCAGTGAGACCTCAAGCACAGAGGATATCGGGATCGTGCCTGAATCGACAGGTGAAGCAACGGCTATCGCGGAAACGATCACCGAAACACAGGATGGTCAGTATGCCGCGCTTTACACCGCACTGGGTGATTTTACGGTTGTCGAGAACAGTGCCAGCACAGAAGATCTTGCCATTGGACAAACCATACTGGTATCAGTCTGCAATGACGCCGCGCAGGGCTTACAGGGCACAACGATCAATGTCTTAAAAGCGATTGCTTCAAGCAGTGCGTCGTTTTCTGAATTAGGCTCCGAATTTATTGGCGGACGCATCGTGGACTGCCAGCGCGAGAATCTGGTGCTGCGTACGTTGGCGCTACCACTTGAATCCGGTGCTGCCTATGCGTCTGGCGAACTGACAGATTCACAGCTTCTGTCACAGCTTGTTCCGATTAACTAACGCGCATTCTGGAAGTGGGCTTTTCACAAGCTCACTTTTTCTACGATTAATTACCTGTGATAAGGATACTTATCACGAAGTAAATCGAGTCGATCAAGCTAAATACTCATAATCTCAGGGGCTCTGACACAAAAAGTCGTTGTTAAATTGCTCAGCAATCTTTGGGCCCGAAACAGCATAAGTCTGTAATGTTTGCGTGATCACTTAAGGTGGGTATTATAGTCAGATCGCTTTATGGTATTGGCCCGCGCTGGAGTATACGATAACCATGTTTTCACGCCCTCGCGTTTATTCTCCTGATTTTCGACGTGAAGAAACCACTTATATCATGCAACGCTGGCGTGCCGGAGAATCCTGCTCGCTGATTGGCGTCGGCAGCGCTGGAAAATCCAATCTCTTGCAGCATCTTACGAACCCCGAGACTATTACGCATTATCTGGGTGCTGATGCAGCGGCGACGATCAAAGTGATCAATATAGACCCCAATCTTATGGCCGCACTCCCTGATACCGGCGCAAACCTCGATCAGGTCAAGTGCTGGGCGGCGTATGAACTGATGATGCACCGGTTGTATATGGACTTCTTCCCGTTTGATATGCTCTCAGAGGAAGATGTGCAGCAGTTCGACAAGATCTATCTGGCTTTGCAAAACGGCACCAATCCTCTATATGCCTATATGGGCCTTCGCTATCTTGAATTAGGTCTGGAAATCTTCATTCGTCACGGAATTCGCATCGTCTTTATGTTTGACGAATTTGAAGAAATGCTGAAACACCTGCCCGCGAAGTTTTTCCAGAATCTGCGCGGCCTCCGCGATGCGAATAAACGTCATCTGACCTATATGACCTTTACGCGCTCACCGCTCCCAGTGCTGGTTGACGAACATCGGCTGTCGCTGTTGGAGATCGAACCGTTCATTGAACTCTTTACAGATCATGTGCACTATGTCGGCCCTTACAATGAGCGCGATGCAACCGATATGGTTCAGACACTAATGAGCCGTAATCAGAAGAATTATCCCGAAACCACTATTCGGTTCGTCCTTTGGGCAACAGGTCGATATGCGGGCCTGATTCGGGCTGCCTTTCGCGTACTTGACACCCTGAGCGGCATTGACGGTTCCAGCACCCTCAATGATGAAGCTGCACACCGTCTTGCCAGTAAACGCCCCGTCAAAGAGGAATGCCGTACGATCTGGACGAGCCTTACACCTGCTGAACACCATGTACTCAAGGTGACAGCCCGACTTATTCCATACTCTACAAGTGGTGACACTGAACAGGCTGTGAATTCACTGGTGCAGAAGAAGCTGATTGTCCATGACCGGGTAAGCAATTCTCTGCAAATTGAACCGCCGGTATTTCGTGCTTACGTGAATACTAATCCTGAGATCGAGCTTTAACCAGCTCCTGTTATTATGCATGAACCGTACCTGATCCCTGCACAAACCCACCGGATTGAAACCACGGTAGCGAATTCCCGTTTTATCGCTACCGTCAAAATGGTGGATTCCATCACTGCGTATAAAGATTTTCTCGCGGAAATCCGGGCCGAAATGCCGGATGCCAGTCACTACGTCTATGCATATCGTATCGGCTATGGGAACAGTGTCGTTGAAGGTATGAGTGATGATGGTGAGCCATCCGGGACCGCCGGTCCGCCGACGCTAGCCGTACTGCGTGGGACTTCAATTGGTGATGTGATGATTATCACCACGCGCTACTTTGGTGGAACCAAACTCGGTACGGGTGGACTGGTCCGCGCATATAGCGAAGCAGCGCATATTGCTTTTAACTCGCTGGAAACCACACCTAAAATCGATAAAACCACAGTAGGGATTGAGCTTCCTTATACCTATTTTGAGCAGGTCAAGCGGCTGATCAGTGCTCATGGTGGAACGATTGAGAGTGAAATGTTTGAGGCAAATGTCACGCTGATTGTAGAGTTTGCGCGTGTGGCACTTGCCTCATTTTCAGATGAATTGCGCGACCTGACTGCCGGACAGGTTGAACCGGTTGAATTCTAGTGGCTGATGAACCGCCAGATCCTTAGCGTTCGCCCATCTTCCGTGCGATATAGGCACGTACTTCGGTAACTGCCGGGTTTCGTGGTCCCAGCGCCTGCGCTTGCGTGATATAAGCGCGCGCCTCGTCGTCCCGTTCCATATCAAACAGCACTCGACCTAATAGCGCCAATGATGGGATGTGCATCGGGTTATGCTTCACACTGTGTTCCAGATATTCCAGTGCAAGATCATTCTGTTCACTGTCTGACAGTGCCTTTGCCAGCATCACCAGAATCTCGGCATCGTTTGGCAGTTGTTTGACGGCATCCAGCAGCGTATCCATCACGGCTTCAGCATCATTCCAGAGCTGATAGCCTTGCGCCAGAAGCTGATGCGCTTCGGTATAATGCGGCGCAACTTCAACAACCTGTTCCAGATAGTCAATCTCCGTTTCATCCAACGGGGTTTTTGCGCCGATTTTGTCTATCATCTCGCCCATGATGGCTTCAAAGTCCGGGTCGTCGGCATACAGCATCAAACGCTGAATTTCGCTGATCTGGTCTGGATCTGTAGTACGTTCCAGCGTTTCTTCCAGCAACAAAGCAGCGCGATCCAAGTCCTCACTCAGAATATAGGCAGTCGCCAGATTGATTTTCCGGTCTATTCGATCCGGGGTTTGAGCTGAGGCGGCCTCAAGCATCTCCTGTAGAAGATCAAAGTCCACATCGCCGACACTGTAGAGATCCTCAAGAAGATCACTGACGTATTGACCTTTTTCATCCGCTGCAATGAGTGCCTCAAACTTCCGCGTCAGCAGGTCCGCAGATGCGTCGGATGATATATCTTTAGACAATGCCGTGATCTGTGCTGCAATCATCTGCGCTCGATTTTGGGTATCAAGCCCCAGCGCACGGTCGTAAGCGTCAATGATGGCATCAGTATACGTGCGTTCTCCCCCCGAACTGGCCGTCATCTCATCCAGTAGTGACAGCCCCTGTGCGGCTCGGAGTTGCACTGCTGCGCTCTGTGGTGCGAGTTGTGAGGCTTCTTCGTAACTGCTTACACCATCCTGAAGCTGGCCCCCCATCACATAGAGATCGCCCAACACGAACAGCAGATTGGCGTGGTCAGATGTCATCTCGGCTTCTTCAAGAGCGGTCACCATGTATTCAATTGCCACCTGTCTATCTCCGCGCTGAGCCAGACCACGCGCAAAATTGGCAAGTGACAGTGGTTCCGACTCTGTAAGCTCAAAAAGATCATCGTGATCCGGCAAACGCACATGATCAGCCATTCCCGGTAACAGTAACCGCCTGAGTGTGACACTCAGCAGCCATAGTGCGAACGTATCATTGTTGTTTTCGACTGACTGTGCCTGTATTCTTGCCCAGTCCTCAAACAGTGAACGTTCTTTTCCCCATAGCTGCAACAGCAGATCGACTTCAAAGTGGAAGACATCCTGAAGCAGCGTCTCAAGCCGCATCTCGTCGCGGTTTACATCGGCATCATAGAGGCTAATTAGATCCACCCGGTTCAGATCGGCCGTCAGGTATACGGCCAGATCCCGCGCAATCTGTGGCAGCAGATCGACCAACTGTGACAGGCTCGTTGCTGTGTATTCCTGTCGGAAGGCGTCAATATCTTCTTCCGGAAGGTCTGACTCCGCCTCTACAATCAATCTGAACGAATCTACATCCTTTTGAAGTGTTGCCCAGACGGTTGTATTATCGTCCAGTGGTTCAAGGTGCCAGTCTTCAAATGAAAATTGTGCAGTCTCTACATTCCATTCAAAGTCCGCAGGGTCACCTGCAAGGCGCACAAACTGACGATACACCGTGATTTCCTGATAATTCTCCAGCAGATAGCCTAACACGGCCATCAGGCCCATTGCCAGTTGTGGTTGATCGGTGCTCAACGCCGGCATCAGCGCGATTCGAATCGGTGTTTTCTGCTCAAGGCCCGCGGCTAGAGATCGGACTGAACCAAAAATCACGTTCGGTGCCCTTCCCGACTCAGGAACTTTATGAAGACTCATCAAGCTGTTGGTAAGTTCGCTAAACACAGACTGCTCCATCTTGTTTTAACTAAATGATCGTAACTGGCAATAAATACGCTCTATCGGATAACGATAGAGCGTATAATCTATTACATTATTTGTTTGTCGAAGCTTAGCTGACGACTGGAATCAGCCCTGTATCGCCTGCAATCGTGATGAAGTCGGCCTGAACCCAGCCAAAGCCGCTTTCAGTGCTGACCTGCACCCACAGAAGATCCGAGGTGCGGGCTACGACATCGACGACCGTCCCCTGTGCCAGCGTTCCGACGACACCCAGTGTCAGATTCGGCGCAGCATACAGCGTGACTGAAGAACGGTTGATGGTACCCGTCGGCTTAGCGACTTCACCCACTGCGTTACGGATAATCGGTAGACGGCTCCCATCTCCACGGAACAGCACGAACTCGATATTCAGCCACCCCTGTCCAAATGGACCCTGTACCAGATACCAAACACCGTCAGGTGCTCGGCCAAGAACGCTCAGTTCGGTACCACCCGGCAGTGCAATCACTGACGTGTACTGTGCGCCGGGACCGCTGCGGATATTGAGGTAACCAGTGTTGATAATTACACGTGGGATAGCAGCACGTGCGACACCTGCGGGAATTGTGGCATTCTGAAGTGCCGAGGAGCGTCCCACAAAACCACCGTTGGCGCAGTACTGAGAATAGACACTGCTGCGGTCACGCACGAGGATGAATGAAACATCCACCCAGCCCACTGCCCCATCGATCAGTTCAACCTTAAACTGGTTGTCAACACGATCCAGCAGATAGGCTTCCTGTCCGGCGGAGACATAGACAGCCGTATCAGGGCCAGAACCATCAGGTCCTTTCTTAAGATCAACATTCTGAGTGATCTGCACCGCTGACAATTCGCAGGCAAACGGACGGAAGATCAGCTTGGATTGTTCCAGCCAGCCGACTTTACCATCCGGAATCTGGACCTGCACCCAGGCCACACCATCTGCAAAGGTCGCGCCGGTGACGGTGAAAATCAGACGCGGATCGGGACCGAGACCCTGAATTTGTGCGCTGTTAATGGAAGGGTCATAGCGCAGCGGCTGGTCAACAGTGACCGTTACACCCCACTCGCGCTGGCTGGCAAAGCCGAAATCAACGGCGGTATCATCGCCTGCTATAATGAGGGTGCGCTCGTCGATCAGTGCAGGAGCTTCCGCAAACGGCACATTCGCAAAGTTGCCGCGCGGCAGCACATACTGCGAATTGACCCAGCCAACCCCAACCACGGTCGATACCTGATACCACACACGGTCCTTTGCCACACCCAACACTGGCATCGTCGTGCCGCCAACCAGCGTCACAAGCACTGCATACTCAACACCGGGACCAGTACGCACATTGAGGAAGCTTGTATTGACGATCATGATGGGGGCGGCAACATTGGCGCGTTGTTCACTCGGTGCCGCCTGAATGAGCTGTGCAGGGAATACGCCCACCATAAGACCAAGCAAACAAATGAGTGAAACAATCCTGAGTTTTGTTTTCATCGAACCTCCAGTAGTCAGGCTATGAAAATATGAAAACAATAAACAGCAGCCCATCCGGGAATGAAGATTCACAAGGTCCGGTGACTACTGTCCTGCTTTGCTTAAGTATAGGGTGAAATACAGTTACCCGCAAAATTAACTTCTGTCCTATCAAAGGCCAAGCGTCAGAAAGACGTAGGGTAAAGTCAGTTGAGCCGTATCTTAAAGTAATGCTATGTTATTTACAGATCCTGTATGTACCCAATTTTAGGTAACCCAGTCACCATGATGAAACTTCTGATTGTTACAATCGCTCTTATCACCTTTCTGGCTTCGACTACACCATTCGGTGTGACAACGGCCAGTGCATCTGACCATCCAGTCTGCCAGTTGGAAACGACCTGTGCTGAAAAAGACTGGGGCATCTCCGATAAAGAGATCCGTAAAGATCCACGCCCTGATGTAGTGTCGCTGGAAGTGAAAAACAGTCTGCTTTATGACCGCGCCTATCGCCGTGTAACCGAGGCGGCCACCCTGCATGATGCCCCCGGTGGCAATCCTGTTGGAACGCTGGATACAGGTTTCAATTTTGTCACACTGCTGACAGAACAGGATGGCTGGGCACAGATCACGCCGGATCGTTGGATCAGCTCGTCTGTGTTGTCTAGTAACGTCCCGGTATCAGCCTTTAGCGGGGTCCTGCTCGAAGATTCTGAACTGCCCTACCCTATGGCATGGACGGTTGTCAATTCATTTGCATCAAGTTATCCCGGCGGTGAACCATCGGAAGATACCGATCAGCTTATCCTGCGCTATACGCCGATCTACCTGTACGCCACCGTCGAGGTCGATGGCTGGATGTGGTATCAGGTTGGGGCGGAACAGTGGATCAAGCAGACACAAATCGCCAAAGTCGTCCCCGTCGAGCGCTCTGAGGATATTGATACCGAACGTTGGATCAGCATCGATCTGTTCGAACAGGTACTGATCGCTTATGAAGGCGAGACACCGGTCTTCGCTACACTGATAGCATCCGGCTTGCCGCAGTGGCCGACAAATGAGGGATTGTTCCACATTTACGTTCGCTTCCAGCGCACGGTGATGAGCGGCGCTCAGGGTCGCCCGGATTTCTACTATCTGGAAGAAGTCCCTTACACGATGTACTACGACAATGACATCGCCATTCATGGTGCTTACTGGCA
This sequence comes from Chloroflexota bacterium, assembly GCA_023430545.1. GTDB lineage: Bacteria > Chloroflexota > Anaerolineae > Aggregatilineales > Phototrophicaceae > JAEZAF01. Next base: position 71,400 of record JAEZAF010000128.1, on the reverse strand, counting down.
CGATGCATTTGGCTACCGCCGCAGCCATGGCTGTGTGAATGCCTCAATCACCGATGCGCACTGGCTGTTCAACTGGGCCGCTGAAGAATTCGACTTTGAGACGCCTGATGATCTGGGTCCCGCTGTATACGTCTACAGCAGCGGCGAATACAAGTAACGTTCTGCAATCATCGGTCGGATTTAGCCTCCACAGGACATGCAAATCATGCATATAAAGAACAGCACGAACTATTTCGTACTCCGGTCCCTGATTACAGCACTGATGCTGACGCTGGTGCTCGGCCTGACCGCACATGCACTATTGGCTGAAGCGGCAAATGACTGCGCGACAGCAGAAGCATGCGACTATGGTCTTTCAGCAGAAGAGATTGAGGCTTACGCAGCGCCTGAATTCGAACAGCCATTTGTGGATCACGATCTGCTGCACGACCGCAGCTATTATCAGATCACCGGCGCGATGTCGGTCTACGATGCACCTAACGGCAACGTGATTCGCACACTCGATGCCGGCTTCAACTTCATGACCGCCATTAATCGTGTCGAGGGCTGGATCGAGATCAACCAGGGTGAATGGGTACGCGCTGATCAGGCAAAGTACACCAATCATGTCATCTCGGAGTTCGCCGGCATCTTTCTACCGGAAGAACCGCTGGAATACGATGTAGCATGGATGCTGGTCAATGTTTATCCCAGTAAGTTTCCGGGTGGGACCCCAGCAGAATCCAACGGGCTAACACCGCGTTACACGCAGGTCACGCTGTTTGCGACAGTGGAGGTCGACGGTTGGGACTGGTATCAGATCGGCCCGGATAAGTGGGTCCAGCAGACGCAGATCGCCAAGGTAATGCCCATCGAGCGGCCTGATGATGTTGAAACTGAACACTGGGTAGGGATTGACCTGTATGAACAGGTGCTGATTGCCTATGAAGGCGAGACACCGGTCTTTGCCACGCTGATTTCGTCAGGCCTACCGCGCTGGCCGACTTATGAAGGCACCTTCAATATCTACTGGCGGCGTCTGCGTGAAGATATGACATGGGGAAAGCCTGGGGATGACTTCTATTACCTGGAAGAAGTCCCGTGGACGATGTTCTTCGACGAAGGTCGCGCTCTTCACGGTGCTTACTGGCACGACGGATTGGGATATCGCCGCAGTCATGGCTGTGTCAACCTGAGTATCACCGATGCACACTGGCTGTATCTGTGGGTTGCCGAAGTGATGGGCAAACGCGCATCCGCCGGTGTCGAAATTGGACCTAACGTCCATGTCTACAGCAGCGGTGTCTACGTCAATTAAAGGTCTATCATTTAGCATTGAACGAGAGAAACGGTAGCCCTTGGCTACCGTTTCTCTCGTTTTGGCCGGGTACGTGCCTTGCTCCCTGATATTTCTGCCGGATCTGATTTTGACGACTGACGTGATGAACTGCCAAGGCTTGGTGCTTCGATGGTACTGGTACTTGTCTGCCCATTCGGCTGGCTGGCCGATGAACTACCGTCCTGTGTCAAAGGGAGCGTGATAATAAACGTAGTGCCTGTACTCCCCGGAACGCTGCTTTCTGACGTTAGCTCAATCGTCCCCTTGTGGCTCTGAATAATCCCATAGCTGATAAACAATCCCAACCCATTGCCATCTTCCTTGGTGGAAACAAAAGGTTCAAAGATTTTCTCAAGCACTTCCTGCGGAAAGCCAGACCCGTTATCGGCAACTTGAATCACGATTCTGTCCTGCTCATGCCTGGTAGAGATCCGGATCAGACCGTTTTGCTGCATAGCCTCGCTGCCATTGAGGATCAGATTCATGAAGACCTGTTCAAGGCCGTCTTTATCACCGGGTATCTCAGGAATCGATGACAGTTCGAGTTCAATACGCTGGCCCTTCTGCTCAAGCGATTTGGCGACCAGTTCAGAGACATTGCGAATTAGTTTATTCACATCCAGAGGGCGGATCGTATCTGATGTATAACTGCTTCCGGCAAATTCAAGCAGCCGATTGACAATCCGTCGGATACGCTCAACGCTCTCCTGTGTGCGGATGATTTCCTGTGCATCAATCGACTTGTTTTCCTGCAAATCCTCCAGCATATCATCAAGATTGATCTGAATTGGGAGCAGCGGATTGTTGATTTCATGGGCGATGCTGGCTGCCAGTCGCCCAATCGAGGCCAGCTTTTCGGACCGGATCAGCATGTGCTGTGCAGAACGCAGTTCGTGAGTCCGCGCTTCCACCATTTCTTCAAGATGTTCGGCATAGTTGGCCTTGATGCGATACAGCTCCGCATTTTTCAGCGCCATTGCCGACTGCCGTGCGATACCATTAATCAGCTCAAGATTATCGGCGTCATATTCGGTCTGGCTGACCACTACCAGTAGTGACTGGATGCGGTTCCGGTCATCTCGTTGGATCGGAGCAACCAGACCATTGGAAAAACCCTTCAGCGGAGCGGAATCTGTGGCAGACCATGCAAACGTTTCGCCATGTTCCAGCAGTCGGTTGATAAGTTCGCGATGGTCACTATTTTCGAGTGTTCTCAAAACACGTGGGTCTGATGCCTTAAAGCGTGTGCCGATCACTTCATACTGGTCATTCAACTGGAAGATGGCCGCTGCCTCACTGTGCAGCAGCCCGGGAATCAATCCCACAACAAGTTCGAGGATTTCATCGATCTGAAGATGCTGATTGAGTTCGTCGCTGACCTTGAGCAGCATCTCCAGCTCTCTGGTGCGACGCTGAAGTGCATCTTCCAGACGACGGGCGCGTATTTTACTCTCGGCGCGTGCAAGCAACTCCCGATAGTGAAACGGCTTACGGACATAATCATCGGCACCCAGTTGAAGCCCCTGCACAATTGCAGATTGATCTCCAAGCGCGGTAATCAGAATGGTCGGGATGCTGGCCGTGCTTTCGCTCTCGCGCATTCGCTGCAATACTTCGAAGCCATTCATGCCCGGCATATTGATGTCCAGCAACACCAGATCAGGATGCAGTTCACGCGCTGCGTCAAGGGCATCAGGGCCGTTATAGGCACAGTGGACGCGATACCCTTCATATTCGAATAAACGCTGAAGCATGATGGTGGTGGCATGTGTATCATCAGCTACCAGAACCAAAGGTTTATCGCGTTTGCTATCCATTAACCTTATATCCTTTATTAAGCTGTAAGCAGATCGATCCCATAAACGGCATGATCAGGCTGAAAGCCGGATGTCTTTACTGGATGTGCTCATCACCGAAGCGTAAGCAAGGGTTTTAGTTTTACGTCGATCCCGCTAAAATGCTGCCTAGTGTAAGAATATTCTATCCCTTCACCATGAATTTACAATTTCGAGATCACTTGCGTTCCATCCTGCTCGGTGCACTGATGGGCATTATCCTTGCTGCGGTATTCACCGTGGGATTCTTTGCACGCGACTGGTTGGATAAAGCCCTGTTTGCCAGCCCGGTGACTGGATCCTATCCTTTACTCGATGAGGTCGAAGGGTATCTTCAGCGTTACTATCTGCGAGATCTTCCACAGGAAACAGAACGGCAGTACGCCGCGATCCGTGGACTGATGGGTGCATTAGGGGATCGTAACACCTTTTTTATCGAACCGGTCGTTGCCCAGAACGAATCAGATGCCTTGGCAGGGACTTATGGCGGGATCGGGGTGCAGCTTTTACGCTCAACTGAGGGCCAATACATCCTCTTTCCATTTGATGACAGCCCAGCGCTCAAAAGTGGTGTCCGCGAAGGCGATATTCTGCTTGTCGTCAATGATACGGTTCTGGACAGCTCTGTGTCTCAGGACAGTGTCGATCGGGCACTGCGTGGCACAGTCGAGAACGGAAATGGTGTAAAAATAACCATTCAGACTCCCGGCGAAGAGGAGCGTACACTCTTTATTGAATTCGGTGTGATCAATGTGCCGTCCGTGATCTGGCGGGCACTGCCTGAAGATCAGCGTATCGGTTATGTTCGTATTCTGCGCTTCACTAATCGTACGCCGGATGAACTCACACAGGCGCTTACCGAACTGCGGGATGCCGGTATCGAAAGCCTTGTGCTGGACCTGCGTGACAATGGCGGTGGTCTGCTTCAGGAATCGGTGACTGTTGCCAGTCAGTTTCTGGATGGCGGTGTCATCGTTTATGAACGCAATATCAATGGTGAGAAGATCTTCACGGCAGAAGAAGGTGGCCTGATGATCGATCTGCCGATGGCCGTGCTGGTCAACGGTGGGACGGCCAGTGCGTCAGAACTGGTAGCAGGCGCAATTCTGGATCGCGGTCGCGGGGTGGTGATTGGTCAGAAAACGTATGGCAAAGGGACCATCCAGCAGATCTTTCAGCTCAGCGACAAGTCTTCGATCCACGTTACCTCTGCGGAGTGGTTCACACCATCCAAACGAGCACTGGATAGCGTTGGCATCGAGCCGACTATTACGATCACAGCTGACGAGTCGGGACGTGATCTCGAACTCAGCGAAGCGATGGAATACCTTCAACAGCAACTTCAACCTGTGGCGGAGAGAGCAGCATCATGAACAGCAGTGGCCGAAAGATCATCGCACGCAACCGTAAGGCATCCCACGAGTATTTTCTCGAAGAAACGTTCGAAGCAGGTATCGTCCTGACTGGTACTGAGATTAAATCTGTGCGAAATAATCAGTTGAACCTGAGTGATGGATTTGTCGAAGATCGCGATGGTGAACTCTGGCTGATGAATGTGCATATCACACCGTATAAACAGGCCAGCCGTTTTGATCAGCTTGATCCGATGCGTCCCCGAAAACTGCTGATGCACAAACGTGAGATCGCCAAGCTGCTGACCCGGCTTCGCGAACGCGGTTATACCGTAGTGCCGACGATGATCTATCTCACCCGTGGCATGGCAAAAGTCGAAATCGCGCTGGCAAAAGGCAAGAAGCAGTATGATAAACGCGAGTCGATTTCGAAGCGTGATGCCAGCCGCGAAATCGAACGCGCACTGAAGGAACGCAATTCATGACCTTTCCCTCATCTATTCGTGAGATCAATAACCTGGCTGAAGAAGAGAAAAAAAGCATTTACCTCACACTGCTGCCGGATTGGGTCTATCATGATTATGAGATTGACCCGATTTCACATCTCAGGCACGGCAAACCAGCGATTTTCTTTCATTTTCAGCCAAACAGCCGCGCTTTCGGCCTGACAGTCAAGAAAGACCCGGCAGATCGCGATCCCATCCTTTATCTGAACATGTGTGACACCCTGAACCGTCAGCTTCTGGTGCTGCTGGTGGTCGTAAATGATATGGATGGACCGCGATTTAACACCGATATTGATCCACAGGGGAATCCTACACACTTTGGGACAACAGCGCGCAACATCTATGCCGAACGGGATGCGATGAAAGCAGGTCTGGCCCCAGGGCAGATCCGCCCAGGTCTGCGTGTCTTCAAGCAGTCTGTGCCGATTTTTGAGCGCTTTGTCAGCAGTATGGGACATGACCTCTTTCTGATTGAGCCACTGGCGTATCATAACGCGATTGTCTTCGAGCGCTACGGTTTCAACTATGTGCGCGGTCGCAGTGACATGGAGGCGATCGATCGCGGGTTTCATCCTGGCGGTGAGCTGCACAACAAACTGACCCCAGATAACGAGTTCCGTTTACCGGAAGCCTGGAAAAGCATTCGAGGGCGTTCCTGGGCTATACACGATGGCATTCTCGGTCACCCGTACACCGGTTTCCAGATGTACAAGCGTATCGGCATCCATGCGAACATCTGCACCTACTGCGACGCAGACTGGTAAATGTCGCTGACAATGGCGGCATCCACCAGTAAACGAAACAGCCTGTGGTTGCGGTACCTGTGAAATTCGCTACAATGCACCGCAGCTTGTCTGACCTTATCACCATTGCCCTTATCCGCTTCAACACATGACGGTATCACGCTTGATGATCAACAAAAAACGCATCTTATCTGGTATTCAGCCTTCCGGAAACCTCACTATTGGCAATTATGTCGGTGCTATCCGGCAGTGGGTGCAGGAACAGGATCACTACGACTGCTATTTCTGCGTGGTTGATCTGCATGCTATTACGGTTCCTCAGGACCCGAAGCATCTGAGAGAAAAAACTCGCGAGGTCGCAGCGATCTACCTCGCCAGCGGGATTGATCCGCAGCGCTCGACGATCTTTATTCAGTCGCATATCGCGGCGCATGCTGAACTTGGGTGGATCCTGACCTGTATGGCCCCGCTGGGCTGGCTGTATCGCATGACCCAGTTCAAGGATAAATCAGCCAAACAGCAGCAGGACTCAGTGGGTGCTGGCCTGCTGAATTACCCATCGTTGATGGCTGGTGACATTCTGCTCTATCAGGCCAGTGCCGTTCCGGTCGGTGACGATCAGCGTCAGCATCTGGAGTTTACGAGAGATATTGCGCAGCGTTTTAATCATCTCTATGGCGAGACCTTTGCCATCCCGGAATTGATGCTGCCCAAGGCGGGTGCACGTGTTATGGGGCTGGATAATCCGCTTGCAAAGATGAGCAAGAGCGAGGCGTCAGAATATCATGCGGTCTATATTACGGATACGCCCGAACGCACGAAGAAGAAGATCATGCGTGCCGTAACCGACTCGCATGGTGAAGTCCGTTTCAGCAGCGAGAGTGAACGCGCTGGCGTCAATAACCTGCTGACACTGCTCCAAGCGCTTACTGGTGACACGCGTGAAACCATCGAAGCCAGCTTTGAGGGTGAAGGTTACGGTGCGCTGAAGAAACGCGTTGCCGAACAGGTAAATGAATCCCTCCAACCCATCCGTGATGAGTATAACCGACTGATACAGGACACTGGTTATCTGGACTCGATTCTGTCTGTCGGGGCCGAAAAAGCCGGACAGATCGCGAATGATACCCTGCGCCTGGTGAAGGATCGCATGGGATTTGTGCTGCCCTCAGCCCAACAGTAAGTAACCCGGAGCAAGAACCTTTATGTATTTTATGGGCATCGACGGCGGCGGTACGTCACTGCGTGTCGTCATCGTCGATGGCGATCTTAATATCGTCGTGCATAAACACAATGAGGGCGTCAATCCCAGCCAGCTCGGTCGAGAGCTTTCGGCGCAGCGTATTCGTGAAACGGTGAGCGCAGCACTGGTGGAAAGCCCCGGTATTGTTGCTGCCTGTGCGCTTGGGATTGCGGGTGCAGCAGACTCTCATTCTGGAGACTGGCTGAAGACCCTACTCCCCGATCTGCTGCCGCAGGCGCTCATCATACCCAGTTCTGATCTGGAAATTGCACTGGTAGGTGCTCATGGCAAGGCACATGGTATTCTGCTGCTGGCTGGAACAGGCAGCGCAGCGCTAGGGATAGACCGTCAGCGAAACCGCATATTGGTTGGTGGTTGGGGCTATCTGGTCGATGATCTCGGCAGTGGGTACTGGATCGGCAGCCAGGCCATGCAGCACACCGTTCAGGTGCTGGATGGCCGCCTCCCACCGGACGCGCTGAGTGATGCTGTGCTTCAGCAGATTGACTGTCATGATCGTGCTGCATTGACGCATTGGCTTTACCGCAGTGAAGGGCCCGCACCATCCAGAATTGCAGCCTTGGCTGCTCTGGTTCTCGATATTGCCGAACAGCACAATGAGGCCGCGATTGAGATTCTCGATGCCGCCGCTGATCATCTGGCCGATATGGTGACAGCCCTCCATCGTCAGCTTGTTGTGGCCCCGCCGCTGCCAGTGTGTTTTGCGGGTGGACTGCTCCAGCAGCCCAACCCGTTCAGCCGTCGGGTCGCCTCAGAACTGCGGCTTGAGCCGTTTCCGGTCGCGCAGTATCCACCGCATATCGGCGCGGCACTGCTGGCAAAGCTTCATCTGCACCATAACCTGTAAATTTTTTTTTCCAATGATATGGACTGCCCGTGATTACTGAAGAGACAAACCCACGATCCCAGGACATCGACCGGCTTGCAACGGCGGATATCCTTCGAATTATTAACGAAGAAGATCAGGGCGTCGCGCTGGCCGTTCAGAAGGTGATCCCTGAAATCACGCGTGCAGTCGATCTGGTCGTGGAGCGTATGCAGCGCGGTGGACGGCTGTTTTACATCGGTGCAGGAACCAGCGGACGACTTGGCGTACTGGATGCGTCGGAATGTATCCCTACCTTCAACACCCATCCGGATCAGGTTCAGGGGATCATCGCGGGTGGACAGGCCGCGCTGACACGTGCGCTCGAAGGTGCCGAGGATAACAGAAAGGCCGCTGTACATGATCTACAGGCTGTTTCCCTGACACAGGATGATACTGTGATCGGCATTGCCGCCAGCGGTCGCACTCCCTATGTGCTGTCTGGACTGGAATATGCGTCGGATCTGGGCGCGGGGACGGTCTTTATCACATGCAATCATCCCGTAGGCGATACTCACTCAAACGTTGTGATCGCAGCAATCGTCGGCCCCGAGGTGATCACCGGCAGCACACGGATGAAGGCGGGCACTGCACAGAAGATGATCCTGAACATGATCAGCACAACCACGATGATTAAGCTGGGAAAAGTGTACGGTAATCTGATGGTCGATGTTCAGCCGCGGAACCAGAAGCTGCACGAGCGTGCCGTACGACTGGTGACGACGATTGCAGAGACAGACGAAGCAAACGCCCGTCATCTGCTGGAACTCGCCAGTTACGAGGTCAAGACGGCAGTCGTGATGTCAAAGCATCAGATCAGTGCCGAGGACGCCCGTCAGAGACTTCAGCAGGCCAATGGCATCCTGAGACGCGTGCTCTGATGCAGTCAATTCACCGTTGACCGACTGCGGATTTATCGCTATAGTATTGGCTATAAGCCCCATTCGTCTAGAGGCCTAGGACGTGGCCCTCTCAAGGCCAAAACAGGGATTCGAATTCCCTATGGGGCACTAGTGAAACCAGTTCACAGGTTGTGAGCTGGTTTTATTTTGCCTCGCATCAGGAGATACAACCGTAAAGTTGCTGGACAAGGCATGATTTGTGTATGCTCAGTGCCGTGTTCAACTGATAGCTTATTCTCACCCCTAAAGATTATTACAAGATGCATAACAACCAACTTAAACCAATGGAGTTATGGGCGTTTCTCGAAAATTCGGATTTTCAGCGGAAGCGCGGCGGAAAAGTCATTCGACATGACGAAGTGCAACTCATCCGGCACGATGAGTTTCTGGAACACGATCATATCCTGATGAAACAGATCGGCTGTGTTGGTGTCCGTGACGCGGCGCGCTGGCACATCTCACACCCTGCCCCACACAGCTTTGACTGGACATGGCTGGATCGTGTCGCAGCCAGTGCAGATAAGGCCGGACTAAAGCTGTATCTGGATCTCTGGCATTACGGATATCCGGACTGGCTGGACATCCTCAGCGAAGATGCACCTGCACACTTCGCAGAATTCGCACAGCAGATCGCCCTGCGCTATCCGACGCTTATCTATTACTGTGTCAGCAACGAGCCAAGCCTGATGGTGGATTATGCAGGTCGTCTGGGACGCTGGAGGCCGTTTCTGCGGAAGACGCGTCCAGTCGAATTCCGTCGGCAGATCTGTCGTATGATTATTGCTGCGTCCAAGGCTATTCTGGAAGCCAATTCAAATGCCATCCTTGTCCTGCCAGAGCCATGGCACGCCCATGAAATCCCGTGGATGGACGAGGATTATCAGGCTGCGGTGATTGACACCGTCCTTGGACTGCGCGATCCTGAACTCGGCGGTAGGCGCGAGTTGATCACGGTTATCGGGTTAAATCATTACCGCGATACGACCATCCCGCCATTTCACCGTTTGCTGCTGAATGCGCGTAAGCGCTGGCCGGACATCCCACTGTGGCTGGCGGAAACTTCGGGACCTCCGCGAGGCTGGCAGCAGACCGAGTGGTTCTGGTGGATGTTGGCCGAGACACGGCTTGCCAATCTGGAAGGAGCTGGCATTGAGGTGTTCACATGGGCACCCGCCATCTCGATGTATGACTGGGTGGATGAAAAAAGGCATTTGCCTAATGGGATCTGGATTATCGATGCCGATGGTAAACGCGTCCCTAACGGACGGATGATCGACGCGATTGAACTGGCCCGCAGTTATGGTTATCTCATTTAGCAGCGTTCCAAAAAAAGAACAGTCGGAGAAAGTTCCGACTGTTCTGGAATAACAGATTGCCTTCGGTGCTGGCCTGGCAGATGCTTAATAGCTGCTGCAGGAACTGCACCCGCCAGTGCTCTCTGCACCTTCACCGTCCTTGGCCTTGAAGGAATGACCACATCCGCAGCTGCTGACCGCGTTCGGATTGTCGATGCGGAAACCACCACCCATCAGGCTATCGACAAAATCAATCGTCGCCCCTTGCAGATAAATCGCGCTGGTCGGGTCCACAATCAGGCGGACGCCATCGGCTTCGATCACATGATCGTGTTCCTGCGGCCCAGCTTCAAATGCCATACCGTACTGCATGCCGGAGCAGCCACCCCCAGAGACGAAAACGCGCAGTGCATGGCCCGGGATCTGGCGTTGTTCCATCAGGTTACGGATGGTGGTCGCGGCCAACGGAGTAACACTAAAGAGGTTTTCTTCAGTGGAGATGTTCGGTGTAAACGGGGTGATTACATCGTGATCGAGAGCTGTCATTTTAAAAGACTCCTATGAAACGTTGTGCTCGTTGGGTGAGCAAATTCATTATATCAGCATCGTGGTACGAGATCAATTTAGCTGACAATGTTATACAACTAAATCTTACACAATTCATATAGACCGCTGCGATTTGAAAATCACCCTCAAACATGTTACGATGGCGCGCCAATTGAACGAAGCCATCACGTGGATATCCCAATCCCAGCTAAAGGTAAAAATTTGAAGCCCATTGTCGCTTTTCAGGGGGTTCATGGTGCCTATTCTGAACAGGCACTGCGTCAGCATTTTGCTGACAAGGTTGATGTCTGTCCATGCCCTACCTTAACCGAGCTATTTGAAGCGATCCAGTCGCAGGCGGTGCAGTACGCGATTCTTCCGGTCGAGAATGCATTAGCTGGTGCTGTCAATCAGGCCTATGAGCTGCTGATGGACTCCGACCTGCGTATTCAGGCCGAAGTGCTGCTGCATGTCCATCACGCCCTGCTCGCCCCTAAAGGGATGAAGATCAGTGATGTGAAGCGCGTGCGGTCGCATCCGCAGGCACTGGCACAGTGTGAACGGTATCTGAAGCGGATGAATATCACACCGGTTCCTTCGTATGACACGGCTGGATCTGCCAAAATGATCGCGGAGAATCCGGAGCCTGAGACAGGTGCAATTGCCAGTGAGCTGGCCGCGGAGCTGTATCAACTTGATGTTCTGAGTCGTGAGATTGAGGACGTCACATTCAACTTCACCCGTTTTTTCATCCTCGGCTATGACGATCCGGAACCCGGGGAATACAATAAAACCTCGATTGTCTTCGCCACCCGTAACCGGCCTGCTGCGCTGTACGAATGCCTCAGTGAATTCGCCGAACGCGGACTGAACCTGACCAAGATCGAATCAAGGCCGCGCCGTAACCGTCCGTGGGAGCCCATGTTTTATCTTGACTTTGAGGGGCACTGGCAGGATCCAAGCTGCCAAGCGGTGCTGGCTCGTCTGCTTCAGCGTGCTTCCTTTGTTAAAATGCTGGGGTCATACCCGGCTGTTAAGTCAACCTCTGTTGGTATTTAAGATTTCGGAGAAAAATCCATGCAGAAGATTCCGGCTGCGATATTAGGCGCAACAGGTGCTGTTGGGCAGCGTTTTATTCAGCTTCTGGAAAATCACCCGTGGTTTTACGTGGCGGAAGTCGTGGGTTCAGATCGCAGCGCAGGCAAAACTTACGGCGAAGCGGCGCACTGGGTGCTGGATGGCACAGCGCCGGAATCAGTCGTTAATCTGACGGTGAAGGGCCTGAACGACCCACTTGCGTCACCCTTGGTATTTTCTGCTCTGCCCAAGGAAGCCGCCGAAACCCGTGAGGTCGAACTGGCTGCTGCTGGTCATGTCGTCTGCACCAATGCATCTACCAACCGCATGGTTGAAGATGTGCCACTTCTGCTGCCGGAAGCGAATGCTGACCATATCGCCCTGATTGATGTGCAGCGTCGACAGCGCGGCTGGACAACTGGTGCACTGATTGCTAATTCAAACTGCACGGCGATGCCGCTGGTAATGGCACTGGCCCCGTTACGGCAGTATGGAATTCGTAAAATCATGGTCGTCAGCGAACAGGCGACCAGCGGCGCAGGTTATCCCGGTGTCGCAGCGCTGGACATTCTTGATAATGTCATCCCGTATGTCAGTGGTGATGAAGATAAACTGGAAACAGAAACGCTGCGCATGTTGGGTCAGTTCAATAGCTCCAGTATTGATTGGCTGTCGTCTATGGTTAGCGCAGCCTGCACACGTGTGCCGGTGGTCGATGGACATCTGATTAATGTCTCGATTGAGTTGGAAGCTGCCCCTTCCATCGAGGAAATTATTCAGGCATGGCATCAGTTCAGAGGCCCAGACCCGGTGCCGACCCTGCCTTCTGCGCCGGAACAGCCGCTGATTTATCTGTCGCAGATCGATCGTCCGCAGATCCGACGTGACCGTAACGCAGGCAAGGGTATGTCGACGTCGATCGGACGGCTGCGCCCCTGCCCGATCCTCGGCTATAAATTCGCTGCGCTTTCGCATAACACCATCCGTGGTGCTGCAGGTGGCAGCATTCTCAATGCGGAGCTACTGGCACTTACAGGTTATCTCAAGGCAGCGATCCCGGATACCTCAAAAGCACCTGTGCTCTGATCACATCATGTCTGATGGTGTTATGAACATATTTATCGCCGGGATTGATGGTTACCTGGGTTGGACACTGGCTCAGTATCTGACGATCAAAGGCTACAGGGTTACCGGGGCAGACGCTCTGCTCCGGCGTGAATGGGTTGAAGAGGTTGATGGTCAGAGCGCGCTGCCGATTGCGTCAATTCAGGAACGCCTGTCTGCATTTCAGGCCGCCTATGGCCGTCAGATCGAGTTCTACGAGGGCAATCTGCTCGAGTATGATTTCATTCAGGACTGTTTGCGACAGGCACAGCCTGACGTGATCATCCATCTGGGCGAAATGCCCTCTGCGCCCTATTCCATGATTGACCAGGCGCACGCTTTCTTTACTCAGCAGAACAACGTACTTGGGAATCTCAATCTGTTGTGGGCAATGAAGGAAACGTGTCCCGACGCCCATCTGGTCAAATTGGGAACTATGGGCGAATATGGCACGCCTGATCTCGATATCCCTGAGGGTTTCTTTGAAGTAGAGTATCGCGGACGCACCGACCGCCTCCCCTTTCCGCGACAGGCAGGAAGCTTCTATCACTGGAGTAAGGTGCACGACTCCAATAACACCATGTATGCCTGCAAAATCTGGGGCCTGCGTTCAACCGACATCATGCAGGGTGTGGTCTTTGGGACGCGCTTTCCGGGGATGTGTGATAGGCCCGAGATGCGTACCCGTCTGGACTATGACCAGTGCTTCGGCACTGTAATCAACCGGTTCTGCTGTCAGGCGGTCATCGGTCATCCTCTGACCGTTTACGGTGAGGGCTTACAGCGCCGGGGTTTCATCCCATTGCAGGACGCCATGCAGTGTCTGACACTGGCTTCTGAAAATCCACCTGAAGCGGGTGAATATCGTGTTTTCAACCAGTTTGAAAATACCTACAGCATCGTCGAACTGGCGCGGTTGGTTCAATCTGCTGCGAAGACGCTGGGGCTGGATGTCAGCATTCAGCATATCGAGAACCCACGTAACGAAGTGCCACGGCATCACTATCAGCCAGAGCGACAGAAACTGGTTGAGCTTGGTTATCAGCCGACGCATGATATTATCGGCGAGATCCGTGCCATGCTGGAAGATCTGCTGCCGCACCGTGACCATATTCTGCATAAAACCGATACATTGGTCCCTGATATTCACTGGGATGGCACCCGGAAACGCGCTCAGGTCTTCGAAACGGTTGCATCGGCATCTGTCTCTGACTAGTAACGGCAGCAGTCACACTTTATTCACACAATTTACATCACTGGAGACCCGTGTTAGATGATCCAATTCCTTGAACTTGGCAAGTTATCGAATGCTGACCGCAGCCGTATCATGCGGCGGGCAGAAAAAGACATCCGCGAATTACTGCCTCTTGCGCAGGAAGTGATCGACAATGTCCGCAGTCACGGAGATGAAGCGGTTGTCGAATACGCCAGAAAATTCGACAGTGCTGAATTCTCAGCAGAGATGCTGAAAGCGACACCGGCTGATTTTGAGCAAGCACGCTCATCGCTCGAGCCGGAAGTAATTGAGGCAATTAAAGAGGCACACCGTAATATCCTGCGCTTTCATGAAGCACAGATGCCGGAGCCGATGTGGTTCACCGAAGTGCAGCCGGGGATTATGGCTGGTGAGAAGGTCAGCCCGATCCCGACGACCGGGATTTATGTTCCACGTGGTAAAGGGGCTTTCCCGTCCGTGATGCTGATGCTCGCAACGCCGGCAGTCGTTGCAGGAGTCGGTCGAATTGTGGTGGTTACACCCCCTGCTCCATCGGGCAAAGCTGATGCAGCGTCACTGGTCGCTGCTGAGATCTGCGGTGTCTCTGAAGTCTATGTCGTCGGTGGAATGCAGGCGATCGCGGCACTGGCTTATGGGACAGCGACGATCCCGAAAGTTGATAAGGTGGTTGGGCCAGGAAGCAGCTATGTATCCGCAGCAAAGCGACTGCTCTACGGCACACTGGATGTCGGGCTTCCCGCTGGCCCCAGTGAGTCGATCATCCTGACGGATGAAACCGTTGACCCCCGTCTGGCCGCGCTTGATCTGCTGGTAGAGGCGGAGCACGGGCCGGATTCGGCGGCACTGCTAGTCACACACAGTCGGGAAGTTGCCGAACAGGTACAGGCTGTGCTGCCGGGTTATATCGCCGAACTTCCAGAGTGGCGGCAGCAGTTTATCAATAATGTACTCTCCAATTACGGTGGAATCATCCTGACTGAAAGCCTTGAGCAGTCGGTCCAGTTCGTGAACGACTATGCGCCCGAACACCTTGAGGTGTTAACGGCCGAACCGTTTGTTACGCTTCAGCAGATCAAGAATGCGGGTGAGATTCTGCTTGGTTCGATGACACCGATCCCCACCGCTAATTACTGTCTGGGGTTGAATGCCATCCTGCCAACAGGTGGATTTGCACGTACCTTTTCGTCAGTCAGTGTATGGGATTTCCTGAAGCGCAGCGGTGTGGGTTATCTCTCACGTGAGGGGTATCAGCGCTTAAATCATATTACGGCAACGCTGGCGGATTACGAAGGCTTCCCTGCGCATGCGATGGCCGTTCGTAAGAGAAACGAAATTCTGGGACTTGAGTAACCGGTGACGGCTGATTTCGCACTTCCCAATCAGAATGGTTCGCTTCTTGAACGCATTCAGCAGATGCAGTTCACCGATAAGCCGCAGGCCGAGAAGCTTGCGGCCCAATTTATCCGTGAAGTCTTCCCGCATCTCGAGATTACCGCTGTCACGCTGCGACCACAGGCCATCTCTCTCAACTCGTTCAACGGCTTTCTGTCTCTCGCTAACGGACAGCAGTTATTCTTCAAGACACATGTCGAGCAGGATGGTGTGATTCAGGAGTATTATAACGCTGCGATGCTGGCAAAGGCTGGTTATCCTGTAATTCAGCCGCTTTTTACATCTGAGCAGGCCGAGCAGCAGATCCTGATCTATGACATCGTCCGACACCCGTCGGTATTCGACACGGCGCGCCAACTGGAAACCGATGGTTTCGATCCCCATCTCTTCGAACGCCTGACACTAGCGCAGAACCGGTCCGATGAGCAGCTATACACATTATTCGAGCAAACGTTGAGTCAAGAAGACCGCCGGGTGATCATCACTGCACCTGTCCACCAGCTTTTCTATCATCGCCTGACCGGTGGACGTCTGGATCGTTTCTACGGTGCAGAGACTTCTATCACGCTTCCACATGGTATCTTTCCACTGTCAGAAGTCAGGCAGAAGCGCTGGATCATCAACGGCAGCGAGTATGATGATACGCTAGATAGACTGATCGAACAGGCAATTCGGGTACTTGACCCGAAGGAACTCCCGTTGTATGCCATTACGGGACATGGAGATGCACACAACGGCAACGTATTCTTCGATCAGGAACAGGCAGTGCTGACTTACTTTGACCCCGCGTTTGCGGGCCGCCATCATCCCCTGCTCGATCTGGTCAAACCACTGTTCCATAACGTCTTTGCAATGTGGATGTATTTCCCCGAAGAGGAAACGGAAAAATTACAGATTTCATTACATCGACATGGAGATGTGTGGTCGATAGAGCACAATTATGATCTGAACGAGATCCGGCAGATGTTTGTGGACAGCAAGGTTCACCGCACCCTGCTGCCGATCCTGCGGCGGATGCA
Source organism: Chloroflexota bacterium (assembly GCA_023430545.1). Lineage (GTDB taxonomy): Bacteria > Chloroflexota > Anaerolineae > Aggregatilineales > Phototrophicaceae > JAEZAF01. The sequence goes on along the minus strand of JAEZAF010000128.1, from coordinate 54,945 downwards.
GCATGATGGAATTCTGCCTTCGGACTGGCGTCAGATGCTGAAACTGGGGCTGTTCTGCTGTCCATTCCTCACGCTTGATCTGAAGCGATTTCCGCCATCCATCAGCTTACTGGGGCTGACGATGGCGGTTCAAATGGGTGCGGAAAGCCACAAACGCCGCAGCCCCATCGACCAGATACTGGATCAGATCGAAATGCGGTTGGTATAACTGGTTTTTACATCGTCTCAAGCTGCTTGACCAGACGGGTAAAGGTAGGTGCGTTATCCAGAAAGGCGTATCGCAGTGGGATTGTTGACATCTGCGATGCGCCAATCGACCTAAGGTACTCCACAGCATGTAGCAGGTCTTTGGTCTGGACGATGATCGTTACTGTATACCACTGTGCACCATGGTGCTGGGCATCGTGCCCGTTCGCGCTGTAGATCGGGGCAATCGTCGGTCCCTGTAAGCCCCGTGTGGCCGGGTGCGCTGCGACCTTATGCGCGATGCTCTCGGCATCAGTGCCGAGGATGTTAACTGACATCTGCTGATAGCGCTTGCCGTTCAGTGCCGCGTCGATGTATTCCAGCAGTACCCGTAGCGTCCCCATTATCTCCGGATTCGATTTCAGTGCCTTGCGATTGGCAATCAGACAGGCCTGTGATTCCACAATAACACCATCGGCCAGCATCTTGAGGTGATTTTCGCGCAGTGTAGTCCCAGTCTGTGTCAGATCAACGACAATGTCAGCGTAGCCTATGGTAGGAGCTGCTTCAATCGCACCTTCTGCCTTTACCAGTGTAAAGTGGTGTATACCCTGCTGGTGCAGATATTGGCGTGTCAGCGCGGTATAGGTGGTTGCCACCCGGATATTGCGCTGCTGGTATTCGCGGAAATCCGCAGCGACATCCAGCAAATCCGCCATACTGTTGACATCCACCCATGTCTCAGGCACTGCTACGGTAAGCTGACAGTGTCCATAACCTAATCCATTGTGAACGACAATCACATTTTCGTTGTAGTATTCCTGCACCACGTCATAGCCGGTGATGCCGATCTGAGCTGTGCCATCGGCGACTTTGTAGAACACATCCTTCACACGCTGGAACAGGACACTGATTTCAGGCAGAAGCGGCATATTCCCTGTGTACTGTCGGTCGTTTGGTTTTTCGACACGCAGACCGCATTCCTTAAGGAAACTGAGCGTCGGTTCGGCAATCGCACCCTTACTTGGGAGCGCAAATGTAATGCTCATAGGTTTACTGCGCTCCTGTGGTTATTTTGTGATTCAACTGGTTCACCAGATCAGAGAGCTGGTTGAGTTCAAAGATCTGCCCCCTGTAATGTGCCTGACTGGCAGAATTGATACGGATCGTGCTTTCAAGCGGGTATGCGTTCTCTGGAAGAACGGAAACGGATATACCCGCCTGTCGCAGCACCTGACTCCAGTGTATGAGCACCTGGCCTGATCCAACCATGCTCACCCCTGTAAATACTGTATGATCATGCCCGTTGAGAGCAGTATTCACAGCATCCATCTCGTAAACAAAACCAACCGCAGGCACAGATTCTGGCGCACCCAGAAGCTGCGCGAGATCATCGTAGCGTCCGCCCCCGGCCAGTGCTGCACCCGAACTGGTAGAAAGTTCGAATACCATACCATTGTAATAATCCCACGAGCGCACCAGATCCGGCTCCAGTTCGATGGATTCTTCCGGGATACCGTACTGTTTCAGGAATGAGATGACCTGTGACCAGTGAGAGAGCATCTGTTGTCCGATTTCATCATCAGGGGAGAGATAGGCGGTAAGCTGGGTGTAAGTGCTTTCCAGTGGACCACGAATTGCCATCCATTCAATCAGAAAATCGAGTGCGGCGATAATCTGGGAGCGGCTGGCTGCACGCCGTTCCTTTTCCAACAGACGACGGGCTATATCCTGCTGCGTGCGTCCTCCAAGTGTCTGGCTGCGGCGGCTGTTCGACAGAACAGAACTCAGCATCTCGGTGGTCATGGCAGGCACGGGCGGCGCATCACTGAATGTTGCTGCATCACGGTTTTCAACGGCCAGATACCGGTTCAGCTTTTCGACAATCTCATCGCGGGTGATTGCGGCCTCATACAGGTCTGCACGCTGTTTCAGCAGAAACCGCAAAGCACGGTCATCGAGCTGAAAACGCCGCATCAGGTGACGTGTCAGCCCGACATGACCGAGTGTCAGACGGTAATCGCCCAGTCCTTGTTCTACCAGACCGAGCACTGCCAGTGCAATGATCTCGGCATCGGCAAACGCCCCCGGAAAACCGATCAGCTCTGCGCCCAGACTATGACGTTGAAACGGATAGCCAGTGGAGGATGCACCCTGCGTCCCGTTCTCAAAAATCGGGCCGCTGCACTGCCAGCGCACTACATCCCGATGTCCTTCAATCAGATAGCGATACGCTGCCGATGCCGTGAACTCAGGGCGCAGCGCGAATAAATGACCGCGATGATCGAAGGTCACAAGGCGTTCGATGATCTGGTCCCCGGCTTTTGTCAGAAACAGTGATGCGGGTTCCAGCGTAGGTACTTCAATAAGCTGATAGCCAAAGCGCTCCAGAAAGATCTGAAGCTTTTGTTCAGTAAAAGTCATTCGGGTCATTTCTCTTTGTGATGTGTGCAGTACGAGATGACGCACTGAATAGTGCGCGGTTTGCAGATATTGCGCCAAATAATACCTGTTCCATGCCGCAATTACACCTGCGAAGTCCTGGACAGCCTATGGCCGTCGCTAGCGGCGCAGAGAAGCGACCGCCAGGCCTAACAGCCCAAACCCACCAAGCACAACAATCGGGACCAGTGGAGGTACGTCATCCGGCATAAAGGTGAGTGATGGTTCCATGGTTGGCTCGATATCAGGTGCGCTTTCAGGCGCACTGACATCCGAAGTTGATTGAGCCGCAGCAGCGATCTCCGGCGGATAGGTGAACGTGGGCAGTGGTGTATTCTGTGGAAGACCGGTGCCCTGTGCATCGACGACGGTGGTACCCTCACTGTTAATTGCTGCTACCGGCCCGGTGATTTCGCGTGTATTGGCGGTGGCAGTGAGTACCGCACCTGGTGTCAGCAGCAGCGCCGCAGCGGTTTGTGTCGCTGCCACCAGTGTCGGATTAGAGGTTGGAAGCAGACTCTGACTCAGATCAGGGATTACTGAAGCGTCACCAATGATGTCTACCAACTCACTGAATACCCACCCCGTACCATCAGGAGAGTCTTCAAAATTGATTTGATACCACTGTCCGAATTTCCCTCGTACAACATATTGATCCCCCATTGCAATCGTCCCGACTGTATTCGATTCGGGATGGGCCTCGAAGCGCACATTCACTCTGCCAGCGCTCTCCTTAGCCTCAAGCATCGCAGAGGTTTGAAGAAGTTGTTCCTCTGCCCCAGGTGTAAAAGTGGGGGTTAGGGTTGCAGCCACAAGCGGCAGCGGTGTCGGGCTGTTGATCTGTACGACCATCGGCGTAGGAGTCACCTGTGCCACTGTGGTTCCTGAAACGGCTGCGCTGCCTGGATGATGTTCTGCACTGATGACAGTGATTGTCATTAACATTACAGCGGTAAAGGCAGTTAAGAACACTGGCTGCCGCTGTATCGATAGATTGAATGGTTTGATCATAGCGTCTTTCATTGCTGTTTGTTTACTGCTTACGTTACCATGAGATCTGATTGATAGGATTAGCGCGACCCTGTTCAGCGACACGCTGTTCACCGCTTCTGAAAAGCGAACCCTGATATTCCTGTCCAGGGATGCCATAGACCGTCCATCCGCTCATCACAAACGGAGGGACAGCGCAGTTCTGGCAGGATGCTGGCAGCCATTCTCCGTTGTAGCGGCGTCCGATGTGCATGTGGGTTGCGGTGGAAAATCCGCCTTCACATGAGGCATACCCAATGGCATCTCCCGTATTGACTGAAGCGCCTGCGGCAACACGCCCTTGTGACGCAATGTGCAGGTACAGGATTGTCCAGCCTGTAAGTTCATTTCCATCACGATCGAGGTCGATCACCACTGTTCCCTGATCACTGCGCACAATCAGACCGGGAGCTACAGCACGTACCGGATACTCCGAAGTGTAGCATAAGGCTGTTTGTCCGCTGCGGTCATCTGGAGGGGCGAAGTCGATTGATCCCCATGCGCTACCCGACCCCCATACGCCATGGGGTCCGCCAGTAAAATACCACGTTTCACCCTGTCCAAATGGAAGAGTCAGTGCTGACACGTCAGAGATGCCAGTGAGTGGGTCGGGCAAATCAGCAGCAGGATCGCCAAAATAACGCGCATAGACACTCATAAACCCCTCCGGCGCGATGTCACGCTGCCAGTTCAGATAGGGTTGATTCAGATGCAGAAAATACTGTAACGCCACAGATGCTGCGTTTAAATCCTGCGCATATCGCAGTCGTTCACCATCGATAAACTCGATGATCTGCCAGTTGTCGTATTTAAACCCATAATAACCCCGGTTAAGTTCGTTGGCCGTCCAGGAAAGCTGGCGATAAAGACCTTCACGGTTGATCGCCCCGGCGTCTTCTTCACTGATCATCGGGAATGAGCGCAGTTCTTCAAGTGGCTGCGGATTCGTCAGCCAGCCAGCCCGATATTCGAGCAGTGCCAGAAGCAGACGGGTATCGACACCGAATTCCCGCGATACCCGTTCCACGACCTGCGAGGCGCTTAACCTTTCGAGGTCGGGTACGCCATTGGCACGGCTCGTCCGCACCTCGTCGGATGCACTTCGGATATACCCCGGTTGTGCCTGAATAAAGGCCTCTACATCAAACGGACCTCCATGCTGATTCCTCACCAGCAGTGCATTCGACAGCAGTATCTGATTCGGTGTTGTCTGATTCGGCACAGGTGGCAGTGTCAGCCGTTGGTTGACCTCAATGATATTAGGGTCGGTCAGTTGATTGATTTCAAGCAGACGTTCGACGGTCGTGTTATGGCGCTGGGCGATGGCACTCAGGGTATCACCAGGCTGGACGATATATTCCAGCACCATATCGCTGTTACCTGCGCCGCCTGTGCTGACCGAAACATCCTCATTTGCTGAAGACAGATCAACAGCGGGCTGAGAGCCGCCGACTGGCTCTGTATTTACGTCAGGTAGTCCAGCGGGTGCAGACAGCGGCTGAGCCTCAAATGTGGCGGTGATGACAATGACCTGTGGTTCCTGATTGAGTGAACATCCAGAACCAGCGAGCAGCAGAATGAGAATCAGCATGTGCATAAACTGACCGGTACTGCGAAAACGTGATTTCAAGGATCAATAACTCCAGATACCAAGTGTGCCCTCTGCAACAGCAAACGGTAATGCAGACGGGTCCTCGGTGTCAAGGATGGTCACCTGTGCTGACGACTGTTCAATCACTTCGCTGTAGACCAGATAACGACTGTCTGGAGACCATAATCGATGACTCTGTGCGAACTGGTCGAAATACGAAAGGATGTACACCATCTCTGATGTGGGGATGAACGGATCAAAGTACTCGATGGAACCGTCCGCTATTGAAAATACTGTCCATGCCAGCGCGTATCCACTACCCTGCTGATTGAGCTGGCTGACATGGCGATTAAAATCCCGGGCGGCGCTTTGTGACTGTGATAGCTCTATCAGGCTGATATACGCAATCTTGGTGCTGTCCGGTGACCAGAAAAATGCGATTGCATGATCCCGCGTGCGGTTTATGGACTCGCCGGATGCCGCATCAATCACATTGACACCACTGTAGACGTCGGATTGCAATGTGCGGTAGGCAATCATCTGTCCGTCGGGTGACCAATTGAATGCAGTAAACAACGCGGGATCTTCTGCCAGTACAGTCGGCCTGAACTGCTGCAGGGTGATAAGGTTCAGAGTGCTGGCATCCGGACTGCCATTGGCAATCAGGATCTGATCGTTGACAGGAGACCACATTGGGGCTGCAAAACCCCCTGCACTGATTTTCAGACTGTCCACAATCGACTGTTTTTCCACATGATAGACATCGATCTGATCGTTATTTCGATGCCAGACCATCTGGCTGCCGTCGGGATTCCAGCTAAAGTAGAACGGTGCGCCGGTGCCGATACTGGTATGCAGGCTGGTTTCCGTATTTTCTGGTGAATCCTCGATCAACTCCACTTTAAAACCTGCCTCGGTCGTCTGCGCGATGAGTACACCGAGCTGCCGACATGCGGGGCCACTGATGCAGTTGTCGACAGGTGACCAGTTGGCGTAGGTAAACCCTTCACCATCAGCCTGATAGATCATCCTTGGGGTGGCATCTGGTGTATGGAGTACATATGCTTCCAGCACGGGCTGCTGAGCAGCGGGGTCACAACAGAAAAATGCCAGTCTGCCATCGGTGGACCAGGTTGGATACAGGTAACGACGATTCGAGGTTGCATCGTCAGTGACCGCCGTTGAACGCTGGTCCTCAGTGCTATACACATAAATATTGCGATCCAATCCGATGTAGGCGATCTGCCCCGTAGAGGTTGTATTGTCCTGAAAAGCTGGAGAAGCTGCGGGCAGCGGTGCCGAAGGCAGGATGAATGACACAGTGAGCAAAAGCCAGAATGCGGCGGAACTGAGCAGGTTTCTCATTGAACACTCTTTCAAAACTCGTTCTGAGACATTATTCTACTGTATACTTTTGCTCAATATACGTCTGGCAGAGCAAGTTTGATCTGTTTATGGAGATAAAAATGCCTACACAACAGGAAATTGATGCAATTTTCCCCGCAATGGTTGAAAACTTTTCCCCGGATAAAGCACAGGGGACCAATGCCGTCATTCAGTTTGATCTGACTGGCGAGAACAGCGGCCAGTACTGGGTGAAGATCGATAACGGAACCTGCAATGCGGGTCAGGGCGAGCCACCGGAAGCACCGAAGATGACGATCAGCGCGTCCAGCAGCGACTTCTACAGCCTTGTGACGGGCAAGCTGAACGTCATGCAGGCGTTCATGAGTGGCAAGATCAAGGTCAAGGGAGATATGGGCCTTGCGATGAAGATGGCTGGGATGTTCGGCCTCGGCTGATTCTCATCTCCCTTCGTACTATATAAAGAGGCTAACTCATTGGGTCAGCCTCTTTTATTACATTGGCTGAACGAGCCAGAGGATAACTGACAACGTAATCGGACTGACCAGCATCGTTGCGAGAATCAGGCTGAGTGAAAGGTCACGATCCAACCCATATTCAGTGGCGAAAATCAGGGTTACGACGGCAGTGGGCATGCTTACCTGTGTAATAAATGCAGCGCGGGCCAGCGGTGGCATCCCAAGCAGCAGCGCCAGCACCACCCCTATAACCGGCGCAACCAGCATCTTGAGCACGACGCCGGTTGAAACCAGCCGCCAATTAGTGATCCCCTTGACCTGATTAAGCTGTACCCCCAGTAACACCAGCATACATGGGATGGTAGCCTCAGAGAGCAGGTTTACTGAGCGCAGCAGCACAGTCGGCGGCTCAACTGACAGACTCCGCAGCAGGAAGGCTAAAGGGATGGCGTAAATCGTCGGGACTTTTAGCACACCCACCAATGCGTCGCGGATGGTATTACGTCCGCTGGATGCGATAAACACGCCGAGTGAATAATTCAGAATCAGATTTGAGATAAAGACTACCGCTGCCCGTGCAAGCACTTCTTCCCCGAAGGCAAAGCTGATCACGGAGAGACCATAATTCCCCGCATTCAGACAGAACGTCGAGATCATGACGGCGGCGGCAGCAGTCCGTGGAGCACGCTGTAGACGAAGGACACAGAAACTCAGAAAGAACATCAGAAGCTGGAAGGTAATTGTCCCTGTGAACAGTCCCCCAACCTCGCCGGCCTGTATCTCACTTCGATACAGAAGATCAAATGCCAGCGCTGGTGAAAAGAGGTAGAAAATTAACTGCCCGATGACGCGTCCATCCAACTGGAGATAACGGGCAGCCAGAAAACTGACCCCAGCCACCAGGAGTATCGGGGCGATGTTGTCAAAGAAGATTTGCAGAAGCTGAAACAACCGAGACTCTTCGATACTGTGCGAAAACCAGCGCAAAGTGTACCGTTTCTTCTTTATTTCACTAGTTCCATTTATACAATCAAAAAGCGTCCATAACAGGACGCTTTTTGATGATTGCTTTACGTTTGCAGACGAGACTGATGCTGATTTAGCTGAAGTCTTCCGTATCGATGTCGCCGAACAGGTCTCCACCTGCGATACTGGCATTACCGATGGCATCTTCAACAGCGCTGATGAGATCGTCGTCCTCGTTTGCTTCTGCAAGGTCCAGGACGGCACGCAGAATGCGCATGGCTTCCCGTCCACCGATTTCACCCAGTGACCAGACGGCCATATCCTGAATTTCGGTATCTTCTTCTGCGACAAGCTGCCCCAACTTCGGAACGGCTGCTCCTAGCTGAAGCTCACCGGCTGCACGGGCTGCTTCAAAGCGCATCTCGGCATCTTCACTGTCGAGTTCCGCCATGACGGTGGACTCCCATCGATCATCGCAGGTGCGCCCCATCGCATAGACAGCCCCCAGTTTCATGGTACGGTCTTCGGCACGATAAGCCTTCTTAATCGCCCCTGTCACCATCTCATGGCTGCAATTGGCAAGGGCTTCAAGTGCACGGCGGCGGACTTCGGTCGGCTCATGCTCAGCCTTGAGTACCGCCACAGCAAGCTGCTGGGCGCGCACCGTTTCACTTTCGGGGATCTCACCCAGCTCACCCTTCAGGATGAAGCGCTCGATGGCCTTCAGTGCAGCGGCTCTCACGGTCACTGACTGATCGTCAGCCGCCAATTCGATGAGGCGATCCATCACTTCGATGGTCTCATCTTCCCACAGGACATCAATGGCGGCTTCACGAACTAACGGACTTGAGTCGTAAGTCGCGAACAGGCCGATATTGTGATAATCGAGTTCGAAATTGGTCTCGGTGGCTTCGGCCAACCGGCGAACCAGCTTCTCACGATACTCCGCATCCAGTGTTTCCCATTCAGGGGCCAGATGTTCGATTTCTGCTTTACCCAGACCAGACAGGCCGTAGAATGCCAGCGCTTTTGTCGAACCGGTTTTCGCGCCTGCCTGTATATTCTGGATGGTTGTCATCAGGTCAGGTTTTTCAGTAGGCTTATACTGCTGAATCTGGCGCTGAATGACTTGTTTTAACTGTACGTGTTCGTTATTCATGTCGTTTACATGGCTGTCTGAATCTGAAAAAGCCATAGGCTGTGTCACCTCTTATGGAAGTACGTTGGTGATTGGGTTCAGGATGTCGTTCAGGATAAAGATGATACCGATCGACAGTAGAAAGGCTAATCCGATCAGATGGATTACGCCTTCGCGTTCCGGTGCCATCGGTTTTCCGCGTATCATCTCGATAATCACGAAGAGGATACGCCCGCCGTCGAGTGCCGGGATTGGAAACAGGTTGGTCATGCCGAGGGCGATACTGATGAGTGCCATGAAATTCAGGATCATGATCGGACGTTCTTCAGAAATGCTTTCCTGAAGGAACTCACCACCAAGTTGGCTGACCCCGACAATACTGATTATGCGATTTTCTTCGGGCTGCGTCTGGCGATTCAGCAACCTTATCGGGAATTCTGCAATCGTCCGTAGAATCTCACCCGTGCGCTCCAGCCCGTAACTCAGGGACTCGCCAATGGACAGCGGCAGATATTCGTACTGTTCCGGGCCTTCCTTGTATTTGATGCCAGTTATGGAGTCAACGAAGTGAGGGTTAATGCCGACCCCGATACGGCCCATACCTTCAGGCGGGTCAACACGTGGTGTAAGCTCAAGCGGGACGCGGTCGCCATTGCGCAGCACCACAATACTGACGGCGATTCCCTGGTATTCCTTACTGATTTCCTGCAAAGTGGGGAACGGCATTTCTTCCCTTGTGAGATCAATACCATTGATCTCAACGATATTGTCTTCTAACTGAATACCAGCCAGCGCTCCCGGTGATCCTTCCTGAATGGACTCGACCGTCAGTGCGCCTGATGCATTAACCAATGATTCGGCTGCTGCCTTTTCGGGTGTGAAAGTCAGTGCAGTGGTTTCAACCCCGCCGTCTTCAGTCTCACGAGCAATCGTGACCTCAACTTCAGTACCAGCCAGCGCTGCCAGACGACGGAAGAATTCGCGGCTGTCAGGGAATTTTTCACCGTTCAGGGTCTCGATGAAATCCCCGGTCTGAAAACCAACAGCGGCCAGTGGTGAATTCTGTGGGACTTCTGTCAGAAAGACGCGAGCGCCATCCACCTGCGGAACCCCAATCAGGCCGATGAGGATGAAAATCACCACAGCGGAGATGAAGTTTGCCAGCGCACCGGCAGCCATGAAGAAAATCCGCGCCAGCGGGCCGACTTCGTTCACAGCGCGGATATTTTTCACGCCGCGAGCTTCCAGTTCCGCCCGTTCACTGGAGTATACAGGTTCAGATGCAGCAAAGTTCCGCTCACCTTCACGGGCTGGATTCTCTGTCATCTGATCGATGAGCCGGTCGCGCTCTTTGGCGGTCTCCTCATCGCTCAGTGGCCGGATCATGTCCTCACCAAATGGGCGGACAAAACCACCCAACGGCAGCAGGTTAAGCGTAAATTCAGTCTCTCCCCAGCGAAACATTCTGAACAGCCGAGGGGGAAAGCCAATTCCGAATTCCAGTACGGTAATCCCTACGGCTTTGGCTGCCAGCAGATGTCCAAGCTCGTGAATGATGACAGCGGGGATCAGAACGATAATGAACGCAACAATGGATGACCAGAAGTCATTGTTGACCAGAAAGTCAAGCATACAGATAGCCTATTCTCGATGACCACGCGAATAAACTGTCCAGATCGTGCTTATCGCATGGAAGAAACGATATACCACCGATCAACGGCGGCGAATCATACACAGGGTGTGCAGTACCATAATAGTATAGTGATCTTTGATTTTCGTTATCAACCGGAAATTCCAACACATTACCGATCGGTTAATTTCTGTCCGAGTGGTCGATGACTGCCCCATCCCCTACAGACGCAGTACGGACATCAATCACACCTTCCAGCTGCCGCAGCGATTGTTCAACCTGCTGACTGTGCGCTGAGGTACACAGGCAGTGTACATTAGGGCCGGCATCAAGGGTGTAGCAGACCTGCAAACCATCCTGTCGGCGCTGACGCACATTTTCCATGACTGTCAGACTGGCGGGCTGCCAGTAGAACAGCGGTGGCTGACTGGTCATCATGACGGCATGCATCAGATTGCTGTCCAGTTCGACAACACGGGCAAAGGTTGCAAAGTCACGGTCGAAAACAGCCTGTTTGCACTGGCGCAGGCGATCTGCTGCCCCTGCGACGCGGGCAGTCTGTAGGTCACTGGTATCGGCAGTGGGATGTCCCTGCTTCGAGCCAACTTCCTTGTGGCCGCTGTTTACGATGGCAATCACATCGACCAGATCCCAGTGATCGGCGGGTGCGAAGCTCTCGGCAAATGAGCTTTCGTGTGAGTCGCCCTGATGCCATTCGACATAACCTGTTGGGATGGATCGCGACGCAGAACCTGAACCCAACCGGGCCAGTGTGGTCAGTTCCCGCTCTGAAACACCGAGATGTGCCGCTTCTGCTGCTGCGACGGTCAGTGCTGCGAACGACGAGGCAGATGAGGCGATCCCTGCGCCCATCGGGAAGTTATTCTCGGAGTCCACATGGGCAAACAGGTCGAGACCAAAGCGCTGGCGCAGCATCGACAGATGATCAGAGACGCGCTGTAAGGCCCCGGTGTCCGCTTCTCTGCCGTTCAGTATCAGGTGATCGGATTGCAGGCTCGCATCCCATGTGACGTGGGTGCGGGTATAGACACCCGCCAGATTCATACTGAGGGAAGGATTTTGTGGCAAGCGCAGGCGCTCGTCGCGGTTGCCCCAGTATTTGATAAATGCGATGTTCGAGTTCGCACGGGCTTCAGCCTGCATGCAGTTACACTCCTGAAGGTTTCAGTGGATTCTAAAACGTACATCCAGCCGGTGTGCACTTGGTACAACCAGCGAAGATAAGCAGCATTGTACAGCATGATGGTTGGATTATAATGGGTCGGCAACTCTTATCCCGGTCCAATGAATGCGAGAGTATCCGATTGCGTGCATTACGCGGACTCCTCCTCACAATGCGTCCGAAACAGTGGACGAAAAATCTGCTTTTTGTGTTTCCTGCCATTATCTTCGACGGCAAGCTGTTTGAAGCAGATGCCTTCCTTCGGGTTTTCGCCAGTTTCGCGCTGCTCTGCCTGATCTCCGGATCGGTTTATATCATCAATGACCTGATGGACATCGAAAGTGACCGGCAGCATCCCCGTAAACGCTTCAGACCGCTGCCAGCCGGGCAGCTTCCTGTCCCTATGGCGAAGACCGCAGCGGTGGTATTTCCGCTCTTCGGGCTGGCGCTGGCATGGCTGCTGACTCCAAAGCTGACACTGATCCTGCTGGCGTATCTCATCATGCAGTTAATGTATTCCTTCTGGCTGAAGCATGTGGTGATCCTCGATGTGCTGGTGATTACAGCAGGCTTTGTAATGCGCGTCGCGGCCGGCGTGGTGGTTATTCAGGTGACACAGTTTTCGCCGTGGCTGTTTGTCTGCACTGGACTGCTGGCACTGTTTCTGGCGATCAGCAAGCGCCGCCAGGAGCTGATTCTGCTGGGCGACCGTGCTGACAATGTCCGTCAGATTTACCGCGAATACAACCTGCCTCTGCTGGATGAGATGCTGCGCATCACCACGACCAGCACCCTGATCACCTATATCGTGTACACGATTGAAACTTCCGCGCCCATTCTGGCCGGGACGAACCTCGCGCTGCTGACAGTCCCATTTGTCATGTACGGGCTGTTTCGCTATCTGTATCTGATATATGTGAAGGGTGAAAGCAGTCCGCCAGATGAAGTTCTGCTGAAAGACCGGCCTCTACAGCTTGACCTCGTCGGATTTGCCCTGACGTGTGTGATTATTCTGTATCTCGTTCCAAACGCGGGTTGAACCTGATGTTTCTGACGACAAGCGCACCGGCCAAAGTGATCCTGTTTGGCGAACATGCAGTAGTTTATAAACAGCCTGCACTGGCTGTACCGGTGTCGAGCCTGCGCGTGACAGCCAGCATCAGCCCACATGACCGCTTTCAGATCATCGCATCAGACATTCAGCAGGAAATCACATCAGAGACGCTGGAAACCCAGTTTGATAACGCCCTGATACGCATGACACGGCTGGTACTTGCTCACTTTAAAGCGAAACCTCCGCCGGTCAGGATTGAACTGCACTCACAGATCCCGATTGCCAGTGGACTTGGCAGCGGTGCAGCCGTCTCCGCAGCATTAGGACGGGCAGTAGCCGCCGCACTTCAGACGGACCTGACAAATGATGCATTGAATGCGATGGTGTATGAGATCGAGCAGTCGCACCACACCTACCCCAGCGGCATCGATAATACGGTAATTGTTTACGAGCAGCCTGTCTATTTTATCCGCGACACGACACTGCAAACCTTTCAGGTCAGCCAACCTGTCAGGCTGTTAATCGCCGATACAGGGATCTCCGCCCCCACGGCAGCGGCAGTCGAGGATGTCCGGGCGCTGTTCAATCGTTCGCCAGAGCAAATGCAGATTATTTTTGAGGCTATCGGTAAGATCGTACAGCAGGCAAAATCCGCGCTGGAAAGTGCTGACATCAGCGAGTTAGGACGGCTTGCCCTGCTCAATCATGAGTTACTGCAGCGGCTGACGGTTTCGTCGAAGGAATTGGATCATCTGGTGGATGCGGCTGTTCGTGCCGGTGCGGTAGGGGCAAAGATGTCTGGCGGTGGTCGTGGCGGCAATTTGATCGCCTTTGCGCATCCTGAGCAGCTTGCACAGGTGCATGAAGCCCTCATGCAAGCAGGTGCAAGTCGGGTCATTGAAACCACTATTCAGCCGTCACCATCAATCCCCTTCACGGATACAACAGAGAGCGCCTCAGAATGAATGCCATTACCCTGATTAAACTGGGCGGATCGCTGATCACCGATAAACGTGTCGAAAGCAGCTATCGTGTTGAGGTTGCCCATCGCATCGCGGATGAAATCGCAGCGGCTTATCATGATGCCCGGATGCCTCTGATTATCGGTCATGGTAGTGGATCTTTTGGGCATTTCGCGGCGCATCGTCATAGGACCATGCAGGGCGTTGAAACCCCCGATCAATGGCGGGGCTTTGCTGAGGTCGCAGCAGCGGCGGCGAATCTGAATGCCCTTTTTACTACGACCTTACGTGCGGCCGGCCTGCCGATCATGCGGATGCAGCCGTCTGCTTCTATGCAGTGCAGAAATGGGGCGATTGTTTCAATGGGGTTGGAGCCGATTAAACAGGCGCTGGAGCATGGACTGATCCCACTGGTATATGGGGATGTTGCATTCGATGATGTAAAAGGCGGTACCATTGCCTCAACAGAAACCATTTTTACCTATCTCGTCCAGCACCTGGATGCTGTACGGGTGATTCTGGTCGGAGAAGTCCCGGGAGTCTATGACAGTCAGCAGAACGTGATTCCTGAGATCACGCCCTCAAATGTTGAGGAGTACCGCGTATTTCTAGGTGGTTCCGCAGGTACAGATGTGACAGGTGGGATGCTGACAAAGGTCAGTGATATGCTGGCGCTGGTCACCCAACACACTGGGCTGCGCGTTCAGATCATCGACGGCTCTCAATCCGGAGTATTACAATCCGTATTAAGTGATCCTTATAAAACAGCGCATGGGACACTTATCCACGCAGGTTAATCGACAGCGTCGGCGATCTGCTGGCAGCAAGTTGATCTGCCAGCGTATTAGCTGTCATCACCAGCAGTGTCAGTGCAAGGCCGGGTGCAAGGCTCACCCAGATCGCTTCGCGATACACCTCACGCCCTTCATTCAGCATCCTGCCCCACTCCGGCAGCTCTGGCTGTCCGATCAAACCCAGATAGCCAAACCCGGCCACATTCAGCAGGCAGTAGACAAAGGTGACACTGCCATAAGCCATAACGGTCGGCAGAATGTTGGGGACAATCGTCCGCAGCAGCAGATAGCGGCTTGATGCGCCGGACGCAATCGATGCAGTCACGTAGTCTTCGGATCGAATAGTGCGCACTGCTGTTCGTGCCATCTGACCGACAGGGGCCATTTGTGCCAGTCCAATGGCAAACCCGCCAGCAATTGGATTTTGCCCCAGAAGCGTCACGATAATCAGAGCGAAAAGCAGTCCCGGCAGTGCCAGCATGGTATTGAAAAGCATCAGGATGGCAGAATCAATCCACCCGCCGAAATAACCTGAAACAACTCCAAGTGGAATACCCAGCGTAAGCCCGATGCACAGGCTGAGAAGTGTCACAGTGAGGGTAAGTTGTCCGCCGTGCAGAAAACGGCTCAAGACATCGCGACCGAGTGCGTCCGTACCAAGTACATGGTGGGATGAAGGTGGCTGTAACGCGGCTGAATAGTCAATAGTCTGCGGGTCGTAAGGCGAGATCTGTGGCAGCAGTAGTATCATACTGCACAGGAAACCGCCCAATATAATGGGATATATCCGGCTCATGGACGGTAGCTTACACGGGGATCGGCCCACATCTGAAGCAGATCCACCAGTAGATTGATGAGGATATAAATGATACTGGAGAGTACGACAACCGCCTGAACCACCGGGTAATCACGGCTGAGCACGGCATCATACAGAATGCGACCAACACCCGGACGTGCGAAAATGATCTCAATGATCACCGTCCCGCTGAGCAGAAATCCAGCCTGAAGTCCGATCACTGTGAGGATGGGTGGAAGTGCCAGTCTGAAGACATGGCGGAAGAAAATACGCGTCTCTGATAAACCTTTTGCGTGGGCTGTGCGAACCGCGTCCAGATAGAAGACCTGCCGCAGCGCATTCTGAGTAACTCTGGCAATGCCAGCAGCACCGCTTAGCCCAAGCGCCAGCACCGGTAACTGTATCTCATAGATCGATCGTAGTGACGACGCATCTGGCGAGATCAGCAGCCCGGTGGCAATGATGAGCAGCGTTGCTGTCCAGTACACAGGCATCCCTTGCAGGATGGCAATCAGCAGTTGGAAAAAGCGCCCTGCAACAGCCTGATGATGAACGGCCAGTGCTCCAAGTGAGAGGCCGAGTATAACCGCCAGACCAAGAGAAGCACTGGCCAGCAAAAATGTAGGCTGGATGGCCCCGCTCAAAAGCTGCGCAACCGGCACCCGTTTAGCAAACGAGATGCCGGGATCACCGGTGATATACTGCGCGATATTATGCAGATACTGTACCACCAGGGGTTGATCAAGCCCCAACTGTTCCCGGTACCGCAGTGCCAGATCGGTACTCAGGCTGCCCTGTGCGATCTGGTTTGCGAAATAATCTCCCGGCAGCATCCGCAGGAGAAAGAAAACCAGTGTGAAGGCAAGCAGCACTGTCAAAAGGCGAAAAAGCAGTGTCCGCATTTTCCCTTCTCCGTTCTGATCTCCGACCTGCGCTGGTGGTTGCTGTCCGTCAGGAAATTACGGCGCAGCAGGTACAGCCAGCCGAGCGTTATACATCAGAGGAAACCATCCGAAAGAGTCAAATTGAAGGTTTTCCACCTGATTGCTGACGCCATTCAGATTGACATATTCCCGAATGGGAAGGATCAACGCGTTTTCCATGATGATCTGCTGTGCCTGCGTATAAAGCTGGCTGCGGACGCCGGTATCCAACTGACGGGTAGCCTCAAGCAGTACCTGATCGAGATCCGGGTTGGAATATCCCATCCAGTTACGGCTTCCCTGTGTGGTAAAGAATGGGTTCAGCAGCGAAGGATCAACGCCGAAGCTGTAAAACGCCACCAGATGATATTCTCCTTCCTGAACACGCGCTGCCAGGGTCGAGAGATCTGGCACCGAGATCAGGTTGACCTTTATCTTGAGGCTGGACCACTGGCTTTGTAATGTCTGCGCCACCTGTGGGACCATTCCCCATGGCGGCACCAGGATATCAAGGTTCAGATCGCTGCCATCAGGCAGGTCAAGATAGCCGTTGTTATCCGCATCCGTGTAACCCAGTGAAGTGAGGAGCTGCTGTGCCTGCACGGCATTATACGGGTAGTAGCCCGATACCCCTGGATTATAGAACTGCGTCGAAGACGTAATCGGCCCGTATGCAACTGATGAGAAGCCCTGAAAGACAAGGTCAACAATCGCTTCGCGGTTTGTGCCATAGAGCAGCGCCTGCCGGAATGCGAGATTATTGGTCGGCGGTCGCTGGGTGTTGATCATAAATTGCAGCGGCTGTCCGGGGATACTGGCCGGTAAGATGCGAATGCGGCTGTTACTGGCCTGTGCGCGGGCCGTTAGCGGTGGGATCTCCCCCATCACCTGCGCCAGCCCCTGTTCCATCTTCTCAAAGCGTGTTGCGCTGTCGCTGTAGAAGCGGTATTCGATCTCATCGATGCTTTGCACCGTCGGGCTCTCATAGAATTCCGGCCCCCAGGTGTAATCCAGGTTGCGCTTCAAAATCAGATAGTTGTCCAGCAGCAGACTTTCCAGCATGTAGGGGCCAGTCCCAACCTGATGAAACTGATAGATTTCAGGTGTGTACTGGCGAAATGCTGTCGGGCTTGCCATGCCTAGATAAACCTGACTCAGTGCGTCAAGCAGTGGACTGTACGGTTCGCTGAGTTTGATGGAAATGCTATATTCACCGTTGATCTCGTAACCGGTGTATGGACCAAGCAGAGTCAATGCTTTGGTGGACTGGGTCTCAGGTGCGACAATCCGGTCAAAATTGGCTGCAACCGCTTCGGCATTAAACGGGGTTCCATCATGAAATGTGACCCCCTGCTTCAGCGTGAATGTGTAGGTCATCCGATCTTCAGAGATCTGGGGGATCTCCGCTAGACCAGCGACGAACCGACCATTTTCGGGATGGCGGTAGATCAGGGTGTCGTAAACCTGTCGCATGGGAATCCCAAGTTCTGATGACTCGCCACGATGCGGGTCAAATCCAGACGGTGAAAGCGTTAACCCATAGACGATACGATTGGTACTGACGGTTGTTTTGCCCGGCTGGGCACATCCTGTGAGAGCCACGATCAGGAGAAGCAGCACATAATTGCGGCATGCGCGCTCAGTGCGAAGACGCATTTTTACCTTCCAAGTTATACAAGTGTAAGCTACGATTTAGGGAAGTTTGCAGGATTTACGGTGTAATTTCAGAAAGTCTACCATAACCACAAGCGAGAAAACATCCTTTGGCTGCATTTAATTCCAGACTGCTGACACCTCCGAGTGAAGAAGAGGAAATCCAGCTTTATCGTGATCCCTGGCGCAGTGTGATCCGGGAAATGATCGCTTTAACATTGATCACGGTGGTACTTTTCGTACTGGTGAATTATCTTGGCGTTCAACTCCCGAGTCAGTGGATGGGGCCATTGAATCTGCTTGTGGCACTGTCCCCCGTGGTGTTATGGATCTTCTTTTCCCTGATCCCTGAAGTAAAAGTTCCAGAGCCAAGACGTGCCCTGCTGCCAGTGTTTATTGTAAGCGGACTGGCCGCCAATGCCATCGCCTTTCCTTTTATCGAACAGTATCTGGACGCCGATCGCTGGCTGTCTCTTGCCAGCGCCATCCAGCGTATTATTGGTTATGCCTTCACAATCGGGATTATTCAGGAAACGCTGAAATATATCCTCATCCGCTGGATGACATGGGATGAACACATCCGCACCCGGGCTGATTCCTTTGCCTATGCTGCTGCCAGTGCTGTTGCATATGCCACGGTCTTCAATCTTCACTTTATTGGAACCGGAACGCCCCGACTCGATGTTACAGCCGCATCGGTATTTGGGACGATCTGTGTGCATCTGGTGGCAGGCAGTATCGTGAGCTATGGGATGGCAGAGTCTCGGCTGAGTGATGCCAATATGTTCGTGCTGCCAGTGAGTCTGGGTCTTGCGGCCTTTGTGACAGGTGTCGCTATTCCGGTGCGTGCTGGTCTGGTGAATGCCTCGATTTCAATTCAGAATCTGGCGTTTACGGTTCCGCGACCGCTGTTTGGTATTGTATTCTCGATCATGTTACTGGTTGCTGGCTTGAGTGTGGTAGCGTTCTTTTATCGGACAGCCGAACTGCGCGAACAGCATATGGCGCTCGAGTAGAGGTAAACACATCACATGACCGTCAATATCTTTCGTCAGTTCAGCACTGGTGACATGTGGACGCGCAATCAGCGGTTAGGCCACTTTCTGGCACTGGTGTTTGCCGCGGTCGGCCTTTTTATGGGCCTCAATTTACGTGACAGCTTGTTATACGAAACGGTCGAATATTTTGACCCGGCAGCCGGTATACGCATCCAGTATCCTGTTGGATGGCTGATTGATACCAACCGGACCGATTATCTCTTTCGGGCACAGGATGTCTCGCGCATTGGCTACCGAACCACGCTTCAGGTAGCGACAACACCGATCAGCGCTGATATGAGTGCACGTAATATTCTGGACAATCTGTCGTACAAACGGAGTATCGAGCAGTCTCAGTATCAGCAGCATTTTATTGATACGGACTACGCGTTGCCAAATGGAGAGACAGCCACGCTGATGGAATACGTTTTTGTTGTCAGTGAAAACAATCCCTTTCAGCGTTCTCTTCCTGAAACAGTGATCGGGCGCGACATCCTGATTATTCGACGCGGTCAGGGTATCCTGATCACCTTTGTTGCCGCTGCGGATACCTATGAAGCAGATCTGGCTATTTTCGATCGTTTTATGAGTACCCTGAGCTTCTAAATATGAAACTGAAAACTCGCCTTCAATATGGGCTGCTGATGCTTGTACTCGTGTCAGCACTTGTGATCCCCGAAATAGCGGCGCTGGCGCAGGAAGCACAGCAAACTCAGCAGATACAGCAAATGCCACCGTTTGACGTAAACCGTATTCGGCGGGCGACGGTGTATATCACACAGGTCAGCATGACGGGTGTCACACCGGTGATCCACTGTCAGAGCACCGGCACGCTCATCAGCCGGGATGGGTTGATTCTGACGAATACTCACAGCACCGTCCCCAGCCCGGACTGCCCCGGGGACACGTTGATGATTGCACTCAGCACGCAGGAAGGCCAGCCCCCGATTACCGCTTATCAGGCCGAAATCGTACAGGCAAATATCGGCCTTGACCTCGCGATCCTGCAAATTACCCGCGAGTTCGATGGCCGTCTTATCGGACGGGAAAGCCTAGCGCTGCCGTTTGTCGAGCTGGCGGACTCAAATGCCGTCGAGCTGGATGATACGATCTGGGTAGTAGGTTATCCCGGTATCGCCGATGATCCCGTCACCGAGATTCGCGCTTCGGTCCTGGGATTTATGGGAGAACCCCGTGGTGGTGGCAAGTCGTGGTTCAAGATTGAAGTGGACCCGAATGCGGTTGAGGGTGAGATCAGCGGCACCATGAGCGGTGGTGGCGCTTACAATCGCGAAGGCGCAATGATGGGCATCCCAACCACAGCGCCGATCACACGCCAGAATGCAGTAACGGAATGCCGGTTGATTCAGGACACCAACAACGACGGATTAATTAACCCGAATGACCGCTGTGTACCGTTAGGGGGCACTATAAATGTGCTGCGTCCATCAAACTTCGCGCGGCCTCTTTTCCAGAGTGCTTCGCTAGGGTTACAGCTTCAGCAGTATACCAATACCTCGACCACAGCACTGGTAACAGAGACTCCGGTCTTCGAAAATCTGTTTTTCGCCTCATCTATTTCGAATGACCTTCCGGTTACGGTTATTGACCGTCTACCCGCCGGCAGCAGCAGCCTGTATCTCTTCTTCGATTACCGCAATATGACACCGGAGACCGTCTACGAGCTTCGTGTAAATCTTCAGGGGATCCCGGCGGCGCAGTTTGAACTGTCACCCGTGCGCTGGAGCGGTGGACAGAACGGCCTCTGGTATATTGGGACAGAAGGCCAGCCCCTTCCTAATGGGACCTATGATTTCACGCTCTACATCAATGGTTTGCAGGCTGCTGAACCAGCGGTGATCTCTGTTGGCGGTACTGGCAGCGAAGAACCTGCATTTCGCAGTCCGGAGTTCGCGCTGTTTGAAGCGAATCAGGCATTTGGCGAAGGCTATATCCTGGGTGTAGGCTCGACGATCAGCGCACGCTTTATTTACAACAACATGGTCAACGGCGCACAGTGGACTCAGGAATGGATTTATAACGGCCAGCGCGTCGGTGATCCTGTGACACTGCGATGGTCAGAAGAGACCCCCAACGGATCAAAAACAGTTTCGATAACATCGCCTAACGGCTTTCCACCCGGCCCGTATCGCCTGCGGCTGTATATTGAAGGCCGTCTGGCCGCCCTTTCCGACTTCGTGGTTGCAGGCGCGAGAGAAGGCGCCTTCCCGCGTGTGTTCAGCGAGATGCATTTCGCGGTTTCAGACTCCCCTACCGAGGCGGTCAGCGCACGTCCGATTTCAACCTTCAGCAATGTGACAGACCGCATCTATGCCATGTTCAACTGGGAACAGATCTCAGCCGGTACACTGTGGCAAATGCGCTGGTCGATTGATGGTATTCCGTTTTACGATCAGATCATCCCGTGGACCGGTCCCTCGGAGGGGCAGAATTTTCTGGTCGAGATCAGCGCTGTCGGCGCACTTCCTGATGGTCGCTACCGTGTCGATCTGCTGATCAATAACGTCATTCTGGAAAGCGCAGAGATGACACTGGGTATCGGCCAGCTTCCGATTGACCCCTTCACCGAGGCGGATGGAGTCCAGCTTCGTGGTCAGGTGGTGGATGCTGCGACAGGTAAAGGAATCCCGAATCTGTCACTGGTCATCATCAGCGAGCAGTTCTCAATTGAAGATTATGTCGCACAGCAGGATCAGGTTTACGCAATGGCGTCAACGGATCGTGATGGTTTCTTCCAGTTGGATCGCCCGTTACAGTACGATGCACCCTACAGTTTCCTGATCGCTGCCGATGGTTATCTGCCGATTCCAGCAGACGGCATACAGGTGACACGCGAGTCGCCTAATCCACTTGATATGTATATCGCATTGACGCGAGGTTAAAAAGAGTATGCCGGGAAAAATTCGCATTGATGTCGCACTGCATCAGAGTGGGCTTGCGCCAAGTCGGGAAAAAGCCCGCGCAATGATCATGGCTGGTGAAGTCTCGGCCAACGGTCAGCGTGTCGATAAACCCGGTATGAAGATTGATGCAGATGCAGTGCTGCAAGTGCGGGAACGGCCAAGATTTGTCAGCCGTGGTGGCGAAAAACTGGCGGCGGCGCTGGAGGCATTTCAGTTCGATGTCACTGGTAAAATCTGTGCTGATGTCGGAGCCAGCACAGGCGGCTTTACCGACTGTCTGCTTCAGTATGGAGCTGCAAAGGTGTTTTCCATCGATGTCGGTTACGGCCAGATGGATTACCAGCTTCAGCAGGACCCACGGGTGACGGTGATGGATCGCACCAACGCGCGTTATCTGACGACGTTGCCGGAGACAGTCGCGCTCGTGGTGGTGGATGCATCGTTTATTTCGCTGCGTTTGCTGCTGTCAGTATTTCAGGGATGGTTCAATCAGCGCGGCGATGTGATTGCGCTGATCAAGCCTCAGTTTGAAGCAGGCAAAGGTGATGTCGGCAAAGGTGGTGTGGTGCGTGATCCGCAAATTCACAGGCGTGTTTTGCAGGAGACGCTCACATTTGCCAGTGATGCGGGTTATCATGTCACCGGGTTGATTCCCTCACCACTGAAAGGTCCGGCGGGCAATACCGAGTTTCTGGTGTGGCTGACATGGCGGTATCACGCAAAGGAGACACTGCCAATACATGACGATCTGATCACTGCCGCGCTTCAGCCCTCAGTCAGCCCTGATTTCGCCGACAACGAGACGGAATAACTCCGACTGGCGAAATTTCACCGATATATAACGCTTAAGTTGCTGCTATACCCCGACTGTAGAAATCCGGCCATTGGGAGTCCTTCATAGTAACCTACAGTCCTGCGATGGAGTCTGGTATACTGAATGCAAACTCCTCGTCTATAGAAAGACTACTGAGCTTCGATGGGTATGGATCAAAGTCATATTCGAAACTTTTGCATTATTGCGCATGTCGATCACGGAAAAAGCACGCTAGCGGATCGACTGCTGCAGCTTACACATACAGTTGAAGATCGGCAGATGCAGGAACAACTGCTTGACAGCATGGATCTTGAACGTGAACGCGGGGTGACGATCAAAGCGTCAGCCGTCCGTATGCGTTACGTCGCAAGCGATGGCGAGGAGTATACAGTCAACCTGATTGATACCCCCGGCCATGTCGACTTCACTTATGAAGTGAGTCGGGCATTACAGGCGTGCGAGGGCGCGATTCTTGTGGTGGATGCCAGTCAGGGTATTGAAGCGCAGACACTCTCGAATGTTTATCTGGCGCTTGAACAGGATCTTGAGCTGGTGCCAGTGATCAATAAGATCGACCTCCCAGCGGCGAACCCCGATGAAATCGCGCAGGAAGTTGAAGATCTGTTGGGCCTGCCGGGTGAAGACATGTTGAGGATCTCCGCCAAGAGCGGGATTGGTATTCAGGATGTGATGGAGCAGGTCATTCGCACCGTACCTCCGCCTGCTGGCGATCCTGATGCGCCGCTTCGGGCACTGGTCTTCGACTCGCATTATGATGTCTATAAAGGTGTCGTGGCTTATGTCCGCGTTGTGGATGGCAAGCTCAGCCGCCGCGATATGCTGCGTTTGATCGCCACTGACACCAAATTCGAACCAGTTGAACTGGGTATCTTTTCACCCGGTATGCAGCCAATTGAGTCATTGGCTGCTGGTGAAGTTGGTTATATCGCGACCGGCCTCAAAACGGTTCAGGAGTGCCGCGTTGGTGACACAGTAACGCTGGCTGTAACTGGGGCTAAAGAGCCGCTGCCAGGGTATGAGCAGGTCAAGCCGATGGTCTTTGCTGGTATATATCCCACCAATAACGACGAATACGCTGACCTGCGCGATGCACTCGAAAAGCTTCAGTTGAACGACGCTTCACTGGTGTATCAACCGGAAAGCTCTCAGGCGCTGAACTTCGGCTTCCGTGTCGGCTTTCTCGGCCTGTTTCATATGGAGATCATTCAGGAGCGTCTGGAGCGCGAGTATGATCTTGATATTCTGGCGACAGCCCCAAGCGTGGAATATCGTGTACTTCTGCGCAATGGCGAGATGATTACAATCGACAGTCCCGCCCATCTGCCGGATGAGAGCACGATTGATGAGATCCAGGAACCATGGATGAAGATCCAGATCTATACGCCGCAGGAGTATATCGGCGCGATTATGGATATGGTCATCAAGAAACGGGCTGAATATGTCACAACTGAATATCTCGATGCCAGCCGTGTGATTCTGCATTACCGCATTCCGCTGTCCGAAGTGATCGTAGATTTCTACGACCGTCTGAAAAGTGTGTCTCGTGGCTATGCAAGCCTCGATTACCAGTTCGATGAGTATCGGACCGGTGATCTGGTAAAAATGGACGTCCTGGTGAACAGCGAACCGATTGATGCCCTTGCGCTGATCGTGCACCGGGATGATGCCTATCACAAGGGGCAGCGACTGGTATCGAAACTGAAGGATCTGATTCCCCGCCAGATGTTTGTGGTCCCGATTCAGGCAGCCGTCGGCAAAAAGATCATCTCACGTGCGAATGTCAGCGCAATCCGCAAGGACGTACTCGCCAAGTGTTATGGCGGTGACATCACACGCAAGAAGAAACTGCTGGAAAAGCAGAAAAAAGGCAAGAAGCGCATGAAGATGATCGGCTCGGTCGAGGTCCCGCAGGAAGCCTTTATGGCGCTGCTCAGCCTTGATGATGAGTAAGACGATCTGACTGCTGCTGTTCTACCCAGCGCTGGATGGCATTCCCCTGTGCCTTTGTGATCCAGCGCTGGCTCACCCACCAACCGATTATGTCAGTATTGATCAGTGCCAGGCACTGCACCCACGACGATATATCTTGTCCAAAACCGATCACATAAAGTTCTGAGACGATATTCAGACCGACCCGTGCCGCATGCGTTTTGATCGCGCTGTTCTTTGTTTGTGCTTCAGAGTTGTAAACCTCGCCAATCAGCATTGTTGGATGGCCGACATCATACGCCCCGACCAGCGAATGGGCGCCGGATGGGTTGTGTCTTTCATAAACCAGTGGAATGCCCGTCTGAAGGCTTACACAGATTGCAAGCGCAAGGCTGTGCTGATGGCACACGAGGCGCTGGATCTCCTTAAGTTCCGAATACTCAGTCATCAGGTGGCTGGTGTACTCAAGCAGATGAGGATAGGAAGGCAGCATCTCCAGGTTGAGGCGAATAGGTGAAGGCGGTGACTGACCGCCATCTATCCAGTGTCCGAATTGGATAATCCCCGCCTCGATAAAAGCATTCAGCATCGCTTCCGGGGTTTTAAACATGCCGTGCTGCAATCTTTCCCTGAAGAGTCTTTCTGACAATATCAGAAAAGTCTTCGCCCATCCCTGCCTGTGTGACGTCTGCGCCAGCAATATAAAGCTGAATAGATTGACGGTCACCGTCTCTAACGATAATGACACCCTGTTCACAGTTGAAGCGGCTGTATGTTCCAGTATCTGGTTCTTCCAGATCATCCACAAGCAGGAGTCTGGATCGCAGTTCCCTCGGTTGCGCATCGATCAGCGCACGCCGTCCTACCGTGACACTATCGCTGTTCATGCTTAGGCGGATGCCTGAGGTCATCACGGTTGTAAGAAAGGTGCCATGTAAGACCGTTACCAGTTCGGATGGTACATAGCTGATTGTGCGCTCAAGCGCGATGATCCCGGCTGCTCCGGGCAGAAGATAGGCTTCCAGGTCGAAGACATAACCGGCCGTGAGGTCATGTGTAGCGTCGATGATGGCTTTACCAAAAGGCAGAAACGGCTCATCATAGCGCTGCATGGGAAGCGGCATTCTTTCAAAGCCCGGTGATAACAGAACGAGCGTTGCAGTAGCTTTGGATTGGACTGCATTTTGCAGCTTCTGAAAGAATAAATCATTCATGTGGTGTCGCCTTAATGGCAAGTTGCTCTCTGAGCATTCTCCATACAGAAGATAAAGACCATGTGCGCACCCATTCACGTGAGTAGCCGGATTTGCCTCCAAAACCATAACCTCGTATTCGGGTCTGATCTCCGACTTTGGTGAGTACAACTGTCATCTCGTTTTTATCTTCATTTTCGTCAGTTTCCGGTGTGCTGATAATCACAATACAGGCATCGCTGTTCTGAAGCCCTTCAAGACGCTGTGCTGCCTGCTGGCATAAGTCACGCAGTGTTACCTCAGTATCCAGCGTTAGTGCAGTCTTCAGGCTGTCAGCATCGGGGAAGTGAATGATCTGCGTCACAGTCTCTGGCGCATCGCTGAATACACTGCTGACTGCACCTTCCAGCCCCGCTTCACATATCCCGATTTTGAGATGCTGTTCTCGCAGTGCCTTGATCAACACATTTTCAATCTTGTCCCGATCATAGCCGAAGATATAATCCCCTACTCTTTTGTGGATCAGGGCTTCAGTAGCGGCGATCATGGTATCAGCTTCGGTTAGTGAATCCGCTTTGGCAGTGATGCGAACATCGATATAACCATTATGTGCTGCCAGCCCGATGGTAGGATTTGATGCTTGAAGCAGGTCGTCGCCGATGCGTTCGTCAAGCTGGCTTTCCCCAATGCCTGCGGTTTTCAGAATCCGAGCTTTGATGATGCCAAGCTGATACCGATTGCGCAGATACGGAATTACGGCATGCTCCATGAGATATTTCATCTCACGAGGGACTCCGGGCAGGCTGATTACAGCCTTGCCTTCGTGTTCAACGATAAAGGACGGGGCCGTACCCACAGGGTTCTCGATAACAATTGCATCTGTTGGAATAAAAGCCTGCCGCCGATTGTTCTCTGACATCGTGATATTGAAACGGGAAAAGCGTGCAGTGATCTGATCCATCAGGTCCTGACGAAATTCCAGTGAGCGCTGTGTGGCATCGGCAATTGCCTGACGCGTGACATCATCGACAGTAGGTCCAAGTCCGCCGCAGGTGATGATGATATCCGCTCGGGAAAGCGCCAGTCGGATTGTATCGCTGATACGCTGCTGGTTATCCCCTACCGAAGTCATCAAATAGAGATTGATACCAATATTGCGAAGCTGTTGAGCGATATAAACTGAGTTAGTATCAGTAAGTTCCCCAAGCAGTAGTTCTGTCCCAATACTGACTGTCTCGGCTGTTACATTGTCATACATCAGCGTTTATCCATGATGAATGGTAAATTCGTTGGCGAAATTGGTCACAAGATTTTGCAAATTCGGTGATGCTTATTATAATCTCGGCAGTTGAAGAGTGGCTGATAGTGAATTGCAAATAACTTGTGCATTTTCACTAAATAGATGCCTGTAAAGAAGTTAAAATGGAGGATCTGCTGTGGCAGGCGTAACATTTGATCACGTCTATAAACGTTTTGGGAATTTGACGGTTGTAGAAGACTTAAATATTGCTGTCAAAGATAAAGAATTTTTGGTTTTCGTTGGCCCCTCCGGGTGCGGCAAGACCACAAGTCTGCGTATGCTGGCCGGTCTGGAAGAAATCAGCGACGGGCGTATCCTCATCGGTGATCGCGTTGTCAACAACGTGGCACCGAAAGATCGCGACGTAGCAATGGTGTTCCAGAGCTATGCGCTTTACCCTCACATGACGGTCTATGATAACATGGCATTCGGTCTGAAGCTACGTAAGACACCGAAGCAGATCATCGACCAGCGCGTCCGTGAAGCTGCGCAGAGCCTCGGGATTGCTCAATTGCTGGATCGTCGTCCCCGTCAGCTTTCGGGTGGTCAGCGTCAGCGCGTTGCTGTAGGCCGTGCGATCGTTCGTGAGCCTGCTGTCTTCCTCATGGACGAACCCCTCTCCAACCTTGACGCCAAACTGCGCGTGGAAGCCCGTTCGTTCATCAGTAAGCTGCATCAGCGCCTCGAAACCACGTTCATCTATGTGACCCATGACCAGGTTGAAGCCATGACCATGGGAACCCGTATCTGTGTATTGAACGCTGGTAAGCTTCAGCAGATCGATACTCCGTTCAATCTGTATCACAATCCACGCAACGTCTTCGTCGCTGGCTTCATTGGCAGCCCTTCAATGAACTTCTTTGATGCCACCCTGCGTGATAACAACGGCAGTATCGTTGTGGACACCGGTGTTTTCCAGCTTAGTATGCCGGCCAGCCGTGCTGCCATTTACCGCAGTCACGTTGGCAAAAAGGTCACGCTGGGTATCCGTCCTGAAGATATTCATGACATCGAGTTCCAGCCGCCTGGTATTACCCCGGCTCAGATTGAAGCCAATGTCGATGTGATCGAGCAGATGGGAAATGAAATGATCATCTACCTTGAAGAAGGTGGAAAGACGTTCATCGCCCGTACCGATCCGCGTACCTCGGCCCGTATCGGCGGTCGTATGGGTGCAGCAGTCAATATGGATAACCTGCATCTCTTCGACACCGAAACCGAACTCTCTCTGGCCTACGAACACAAACAGCAGGAAAAGCGTGAGCTTGCCTGATAGTACTTAGCGTGTGCAGTAGTAAAATTAAAGAGAGACCACCGTCACGGTGGTCTCTCTTTAATTTGATAAATGCGAATCACTTACTGGTAGCCTATGGTACCAATCACTCAGCGACTGATGCCCAATCCAGAACTGGACGGAACTTGTAACCATATACGATCATCCCGCGCTCGGCTTCAGTCATCAACTTGCGAGTGACCATTTCCACTGCATCACCGATCTGTACTTCACCATCAATGTCAGTAAGCTGACCAAGCACCAATGGGCCTTCGTCCAACTGGATGATAGCAAGATATAGTGGTGCCTGTTCTTCAAACTCGGCAGGCACCTCCTGAAGGACTGTATAGCTGTATACTGTCCCCTTGCCGGAAAAAACGTAAGGCTGGGTGGTGTCAGCAGATTGTCGATTTGAGACAACCAAGGTTTGAATCTCCGTAGTGAATAGTCAGAAAGCCTTAAGCGGCGAATGCCGGGTCAGTGTTGCGGGTGGCTTCTCGTGAGACAGCAGGCTTTTCAAGCTGTGTATTATCCTGCTCGCTGTACTGTTCGATTTGGGGGCGCTTCTGAAGGCTGACAGAACCGTCGTTATACTGCACGCCTTCCAAACGATACCGGATTGCATTTAAGCGCCAGTGTCTTGATATCTGCATCAGGTTGCACCTTATTAACAATTACGTTTCAACGATAAGGTCATTCTAGGGTTCTGCCGCTATCAAAAGCTCTCAGCAGACACTCAAACCCTCACTCATTACCTAAAAAGCTCTCAGAACATGCGTAATTGCGGTAGTCCCTACCCCACCAAGAGTCTGGATGGCCGCAATACGTGCATCTGCGATCTGATTGGCTCCGGCCTGCCCTGTAAGCTGCTGGACTGCTTCAACGACCTGATAAATCCCTGTTGCCCCCACTGGATTACCACGGCTTTTCAGACCACCCATTGTCGAAATAGGGAGGCGTCCGGTTGTGCCAATCTGCTCACCTTGATTTTCAGCCAGTTTCCATCCCTGCCCCTGGTCCGCAGCGCCAACCGCTTCGAGACTGAGAGTTGTCAGAATGGTGTAGGCGTCATGCAGTTCGAACAGATCCAGATCACTAAGAGTGACACCTGCCTGTTCAAACGCCTTATGAGTTGACTGGACCACGGCATTCAGATAGAGAGGATCGCGCCGCTCATGAACGGTAAATAGATCGGTAGCGACGGCGCTTCCGGAAATAACAACTGGTTGATCTGTCAGATCCTGCGCCAATTCACGGGTGGTCAGAAGAACTGCCGCCGCGCCATCACCATCCGGTGCACCATCGAAAAGATTGACAGGTTCTGCGATCATCCCTGCACGCAGATAGGCTCCGGGTTTCAGACTGTTCCTAAACATGGCACCGGGATTACGGCTTCCATTCCGATGCGCATTGATGCTGAAGCCCTCAAAAGCCGAAAGATCGACGCCGTGTTCATACATATAGCGCCGCATCAACATTGCGCAGATTGCGGTCAGTGTCGCACCATGTACAGCTTCAAAATCGGCATCCATACTCACACTGCGAGCACTTACTCGAGCGCTGCCAATGCTGTCAGTTGACTTTTCGACTCCCATCACCAGCACACGATCCACGGCCCCGGATGCGACTGCCAGATATCCCATACGCAACGCTGCCCCACCAGAAGCATCACCAGCTTCAACTGTGAGTGCTTCAATAGAACCCAGGCCCGTATAGTCAGCGATTAAGGCCCCTAGCTGTGACTGGCTGCTAAAAGAACTGCCATAAGCGTTACCAACATACAGTGCGTCCACTGATCGCACACCAGATGAACGCAGCACACTCTGCACGGCTTCTGCCGCCAACATACGCAGGCTGCTTTCCCAGAATTCTCCTACTGGGGTTGCGCCGATCCCTGCAATAACAACTTCTCTCATCTCTGGTCCGTCCCTAATTCTTAAGCTTACCGCGATAGCGGGAATAGGTAGCGTAATCAATCTGCGTGCGGCGGGTGATGTAGTCCTGTGTATGAGGAGCGAGATCACGGACTTCATGGATACGATCTGTAACGAGTAGGTCGAATGCATCCGAACCAGCGCCGCTTCCATAGCTCACCATCAGGATACGATCCCCTGGTTGTGCAATATCGAGAACCGCCGTCAGCCCGATCATGCACGAACCGGAATAGACGTTGCCGATTTTGCCGGCCAGTAGTCCGGTCTCAATCTGCTCATTGTTGAAGCCTAGCATCTGTGCAGCACGTGACGGGAACTTGACGTTGGGCTGATGAAACACTGCATAGGTGTAATCCTGTGCAGTGGTCTTCATCATTTCCATCAGCGTGCGCGCTGCTGACAGTGTGTGATTAAAGTACGCGGGTTCGCCGGTAAAGCGATCCCCATGACTTGGATAGGTCTCGCTGGAGCGCCGCCAGAAATCCGGTGTGTCCGTGACAAAGCTGTAACTACCCTGATACACAGCACATGCTTCTTCTGCTGCCCCAAGTATGAATGCCGCGCCACCAGATGCTGCTGTGTATTCGAGGGCGTCACCGGGCCGTCCCTGTGCGGTATCCATGCCGATGCTCAAGGTATAAGCATTCATACCGCTGCCGATCATCCCAATTGAAGCCTGCACCGCTTCAGTACCTGCTTTACACGCAAATTCCCAGTCGGCGGCCTGAATATTAGCGGACGCACCAATACTTTCGGCCACGATGGTGCTGGTCGGTTTCACCGCGTAAGGATGACTTTCACTGCCGACCCATACGGCTCGGAGTTTGCGAGGGGCAATTCGTGCACGGGCAAGGGCATTACGTGCGGCTTCGATAGACATCGTGGTGACGTCTTCATCCAGCCCGGCAACTGCCTTTTCCTGAACTGGGCTTCCACCCAGCCCATTCGTCCATACACGTGACACTTCTGTACCGGGTAGACGATAGCGAGGGATATAAGCGCCGTAGCCGACAATGCCGACCTGACGATTGGGTTTCATCAGATAGGATTCTTCAATTTTCAAACCGTTCATACTCATTCTACTGACTCCTGCAAGTCCTTAACGATCGTTTTCGCATTTTCCAGCCGGATATTCTTCTCGTCGATCAGGCGATTAACTACTTTGACTATCATGTCGCCTGTAGCACCAGCCGCCAGAGCAAGCTGCTTTGCATGCATCCGCATATGCCCTTTCTGGATACCTTCCATTGCCAGTGCGCGGATTGCCGCGAAATTCTGCGCCAATCCCACGCAGGCCATCACTTCGGAGAGTTCCTGTGCAGTCTCGACACCGAGAAGCTTCAGCGCTAGCTGCGCTGTCGGGTGGGACCGGGTCGCGCCACCGACAATCCCCACAGCGAGTGGCAGTTCAATACGGCCGATAAGGTCGCCGCTGTCAGTTTTGCTCCATGTAGTAAGGCTGGTGTAAGAGCCATCACGTGCAACATAGGCGTGTGCTCCAGCTTCTACAGCACGCCAGTCATTCCCTGTAGCAATCACAACAGCATCGATTCCGTTCATCACGCCTTTGTTGTGCGTGGTGGCTCTGTAGGGATCGATTTCAGCAAATACACTGGCTTCGACAATCGACTGGACGACGTCAGAACCTGCCATTGTTGATGTAGAAAGTACATCCTGAGGGATTGTGCATTCTGCGTATGCCTTCCGAAGATCAGAGAGGTTGCTGAGAATCTTCAGGTGTACCCTTCCAGCGGTGATCTCTTCTACCAATGGAGCGATACGCTCAACAGCTGTATTGATAGCATTTGCACCCATTGCATCACGAACATCGTAGATCAGATGGAGTACAGCCATGTCACCGATGGGGGTCTCCTTAAAGACACGGACTTCGATGTCTCTTGCTCCTCCACCATGTTTGACAATACTTCCACCTATGGCATTAGCTGCATCCAACAGTTTCTCACGTTGGGAGTAAAGATCAGTTACAGCCTGATGGAGATCTGGACAGTCAAGAATCTGAATCTGACCGATCATCAGCGGTTCATCGCTGGAAGCGGTAAATCCCCCACCCTGACGAATCAGCTTTGCTGCAAAACTCGAAGCAGCAATAACTGAAGGTTCTTCAATCACCATTGGTATGAGATAATCTTTACTGTTGATCAGGAAGTTGGTTGCGACACTGAATGGTAAACCATAGATGTCAATCACGTTCTCGATCATGTGATCAGCATGGAAAATATCGATTCCCTGATCCCAGGTAATGCCATCTGGAAATTGTTGGGAGATGATCTCTCGCCGTTCTGCAATTGTCTTTTTGTAGAATTCAGAGAGTTGAGAAGTTCTGTGTATGTTCATAAGGCAAATGTATTTCCTGATGTCACTCAAATTCTATCTGGATCATGACTATACGAATTCATAAGCTCTCAATATATCGCTTCCTGCGATCCCAAATCTTCTGGGCACTCCTGACTAGCATTGTGCTCACACTCAGTATCCAGTCGTCAACCTCTCAGCAGCCATCAGAATCTCTCTCACAGACCTCAATTGCTGATGGCACACTTCGCCGCATCTATGTACCGATCCTGATGTATCACTATGTTGGACCACTACCAGAAGATGCAGATCGTTACCGTACCGAACTTACAGTTTCTGCACAGCGTTTTAGGGAACATATAGAATTCCTTGTATCGCAGGGATATAGTTCTACATCACTATACGAAGTCAACAATGCTTTACTGACTGGCGCTCCGCTGCCACCAAAACCCATTGTGTTAACCTTTGATGATGGTTATACAGATCACTACACCAACGTCCTCCCAATTTTAAGGGAATACAACTTCACAGGTACATTCTTTATCATCACTGGATACGCAGATCAGGGGTTGACACAGCATCTATCGTGGGCGCAGATTCAGGAAATGGGTTACAACGGCATGTCGATTGAACCTCACACAAAATCACACATCGATCTACGCCAGCGTCCCCGCGAACAACTCATCTACGAAATTGTGGGAAGTATGGAGAGCATTCAGGCACACACAGGCCAAAAGGGTACGATTTTCGCCTATCCCGGTGGCCGCTATGATGAGCAGACGTTATCTATCATTCAGCAAACAGGTGTGCAACGAGCCGTAACAACCACACATGGCGCATGGCTCACCACAGATAATCGCTACGAACTGCCTAGACTACGCGTCAGCGGAGAAATGAGTGTGGCAGCCCTGGCTCAACTATTGCGATCGGGATAAAAAAACCCGTGCAAGATCTTGTACGGGTCTGAAATCTTTGAAACGAATAAGGTCTATCTAGTCAGGCCAGATACGGGTATCGACAAAGCGATCCAGCCATGTAACCAATGTCAGGCCAATCGGGATCACCGTTGTCAAAAAGTAAACGCGACCGAATTGGTCAATCGTTACCGGCTGTGCGTTTGGATCCGGGCTTAATGCTGGCAGTATGAGAGTAATGATCAGCCAGCCAATCAGTGTTGCCAATGCCATCGAGCCGACCCAAACGATCAACCGGCGGATTGTCAGTGCAGACATGCAGTTTGCTCCTTACTTGATTCCAGATTGCACCTAATTTTAGTGGGCCTAACCTGCAATCGCAAGTAACAGCTTTCACAAAACCGTCAGAGGTGTCTATACTTTATCATCCCCAATACCTGTAGACTACTAAAGAATCAAGGAACCGGTCACCATCCGATGGATCTCTGTCACATCCAAGCGGTGTTTTTCGTGTTATATTGTTTGGTCATGTTGAGTTGTATTGAAAGTTTATCATTGGTCAACCAGTCATTCTCGTCCATCAGTTTAGGAGTAAATCGTGGCCGACTTATTCCATAAAGTCAGCACATTCACCCAGGCAAAAGAAGCAATTGAAATGGGGATCTATCCCTATTTCCGCGCATTGAGTGATTCCGAAGGTACTACCGCAGTCTTTGAAAACAAAGATGTGGTGATGATTGGCTCAAACAATTATCTGGGTCTCACCACAGATCCAAGGGTTCGCCAAGCGGCAATCGATGCCATCCACCGTTATGGGACCAGCGTCACAGGCTCCCGTTTCTTAAACGGCACACTTGAACTTCATCTTGAGCTTGATCGCCGACTGGCAAAGTTTGTCGGCAAGGAAGCCGCACTCGTCTTTTCGACGGGTTATCAGTCCAATGTCGGTGCGATTACCGCCATCCTCTCAAAAGGTGATTACGTCATCATCGATAAAGATGCCCATGCGTCGATTGTTGATGCCTGTATGATGAGCCGTGGTGAAATGAAGCGATTTCGTCATAACGACATCTCCAGCCTTGAGTCTGTTTTAAGCCGTCTGCCTGAAGAAGGTGGGCGTCTTGTTATCGTGGATGGTGTTTACAGCATGGGTGGTGACATTGCCCCACTGCCCGAAATCGTCGACATCTGCAAGCGGTATGGGGCACGTATTATGGTGGACGATGCGCACGGCATAGGTGTCACCGGTCAGGGACGCGGCACGGCGGCCCACTTTGGCCTTACCGATGAAGTCGACCTGATTATGGGGACTTTCAGTAAGAGTTTCGCCGGGATTGGCGGCTTTATCGCCGGTAGTGCGGATGTCCTCCATTACATTCAGCACCATGCACGTTCGTTGATCTTCTCAGCGGCACTTCCCGCTCCTAACGCTGCCTCTGTTCTGAAGGCGCTCGACATTATTGAGACAGAGCCAGAGCGCATTCAGCGTTTATGGGAAAATGCAGGCTATATGCGCGAAAAACTCAAGGAAATGGGCTACGACACCTCTTCTAGTAACACACCAATTATCCCGATTATGATCCGTGATGAGATCAGGACCGTCCTTGCATGGAAGGCACTGATCGAAGAAGGTGTCTATACCAATCCAGTGGTTCCGCCCGGCGTCCCCCCCAATAACAGCCTGCTGCGTACCAGCTATATGGCAACACATACCAGAGAACATCTTGACCGTGCGCTGGAAGCCTTCCGCATCGTCGGAGAGCGTCTCGATCTGTTTCTCGCTCACCAGCCTGAAGCAGAAACCAGCCAGACCGTTGAACCCCTTAGCTAAACTATATGAAGTGTAGAAAGATTGTGAGGCCTTTCTACACTTCAAACAGCTTGTTGGGCTCTGTCCGTAGAAAATAACTCCGATAAGCCGCGATTTCGTCCAGATGTAGTTTCAGCCTTGCAAGGTACTCACCCTGTTCCGCCTCATACTTCTGATCATCTCCGGCCTTTAGAGTTAGAAAACCCTCTTCCTGATGCCCTGTAACCACCAGATCACCTCGTGCAGCGAACCACATCAAGGCAATCTGTATCACGTCATGGGTCGTTGCAGCGACGGCCGCCGCCTTTGACAACTCCAAAATCCCGTCATACTTGCGAATTGCATAATGTGCGATACCACCAACCTGCTTCAACAGTGCTTCCGAGGTCCTTTTCTCGGCTGTAAACCCTGCAATAGCCACCGTTTCAGGTTTCACAGTATCGAAGATCAGCCGGGTTATCTCTCTGCTTGGCGGAGGTGTACACAAAACCAGGATTTGGGAAGGTGTTAGACCAGCGCGTGTCACAGTGTCGATACCCTCAAGTGACCGCCCTTCGCACCACACAACCGCGTCATGGTGTTCTGCTAGAAACGCACGCAGCTTCAATAGTTTCTGAGCGTCTGATTCGCCCTGGCCTTCCTGCCGCCAGTCGATGTATGTGACTTCACTGCGATCTTTACCTCGGCGAGAATCTGCTTCAATGTCCAGCGGATAACTTTCAAGATATTCAATCATGAGTGATCGATTTCCCTTGTAGATGTTCTCGCTGATGGAGAACAACAGATCCATCGGACCAGATGGGATCTCATCAATCGCGGTACGCCAGCACGTTACTTCCCGGACTTCATTGTCCCTATCTTTTACCATCAGCCGGAGATGGCTTTGATCACGCCCTAGCGTCTTATGATCGATAACCCGCACATTTCTCATCCTGAATGTCAGCGCAGGATTTCCAGCACCGAAAGGGGCTAACCGCTGAAGATCATAAACCAGTTCCAGTGAGAGATCACGAAGCGGCAGATCCGCATCGACACGAGATCGTATGACCGCAGCCTTAGTATCTGATTGAATATTTCGGCTAAGGCAACGGCGAAATTCCGGCAAGGCATCGGCAGATAGGTTTACCCCGGCTGCCATCACGTGTCCACCATACCCCGTTAATAGATGACTACACGAAGCGATTGCCGCTGTAATATCAATACCCTCACTCGAACGCGCTGATCCTCTTGCAGTCCCTTCATCATCGACATTCAGCAGAAGTACGGGGCGCTTATAAATCTCGACAAGCCGGTTGGCAGCAATACCCAGCACACCACCCGGCCACCCGCGATGCCACAGGACAAGTACCGAATGCTCCAGCAGTGATGGGTCCTGTTCAATCTGTCCGACGGCACTATCGAACACCTGTCTTTCAAGCAGCTTTCGTTCGTTGTTCAGCGCTTCAAGTCGATTTGCAAAGACCTCAGCTTCAACAGTATCTGATGTACGCAGAAAACTGACTGCCTGATTAGCATCTCCGAGACGGCCAAGCGAATTCAGCCTCGGCGCAATCATAAAGGCGATGTCTGACTCGCTGAGCTGATCCGCTGGAAGTCCGATGGTACGCAGCAATGCCAGCAGCCCTGGACGAGATGTTTGACGCAATTCGGCTAAACCACATTGCAACAGATAACGCGTATCTGCCGTTTGCAATGCAACATCAGCGACAATCCCAAGTGCCACAAGCTCCAGTTCACATTGAAGTGTCTCTCGCGACTGTCCCATAGACTGGACTAACGCTTCGGCAAATTTATATGCACACCCGACCCCAGGCAAGGTCGCCAGCGGATGCTCTGCATCCAGTCGTTGTGGATTGATACAGGCATAGGCCTCTGGCAGTTCCGCTGGAAGTTGATGATGATCCGTGATAATCACATCCACTTCCAAAGACTTGGCACACAGCACAGCATCATGCTCCGAGATCCCCGTGTCACATGTAATCACCAGATTCAGTCCATGTTCTGAAATCAGTGAGCGCAGTTTCTCGGTATGGATGCCGTGTCCTTCCCGATGTCGGTCTGGGATATAGTAATGTACTTTCAGGCCCAGTTTCTCGAAGATACTCACCAGCAACGTGGTTGCGGTTTGTCCATCAACATCGAAGTCACCCCAGATGAGTACCTGCTGCTGTTTACGGATCGCCTCAGCAGCACGTTCGACCCCGCGTGCCATATCCGGCAGGTCATACTCATCTGCCGGAACATAATTTGCAGGATCAAGAAAAGCACGCGCCGCCTCAATTGTCCTGATCCCCCGCCGTACCAGCGTCTCAGAAATCACGGGATGACCGCCTATGGCTTCGCGTAACTCAGCCGGGACTAATACCGGCACCGGATCAAGCCAGCGCTTCATGAAAAACCCTTCTTATTAAAGTGACTAGAATTCAACTTCAGCGATCTGATCGAAGTCAAACTTAAAGTCACCGATTTCCGTATCAAACGTCTCAGCTTCGTTATATTCATCAGTCGAATTGGCATCACCTGCTCGCTGTCCGCGATCGCACAACGAGCGATAGACACAGTATCGGCAGTGACGCAGGTCCTCCGTCTTTTCAAAGCTGGTGCGTCCGCTGATCTCTCGAATCAGGCTTGAAAGCACTTCACGATCGGCATCATACCTATCGGGATCATATATGAACTTCTCCGGCTCAGTCGGGGATGCCGTAAACCAGTACCACATCTCGATCTGACGCGGATCTACCGCGGATGAAATCCTCACCGCACTATCCAGCAGTTGACCACCAGCCTGCGCCATTACAAACGGGTAAACGATCGATTGCAGACGCTGCTCCAATGTCGAGCGTTGAGGTTTAAACTGGGACGTTTTCCAGTCAAAGATGATGAACCGATCGTCCTGTATCACAATCAGATCGTACTTGGCTGCAACACGATGTCCTTCAACCTCTGTGTATAAAGCGATTTCAGCAAAATGTCTGTCAGCATCCCTGAGTTCTGTCTTTGCGAATGTCAGATAACTTTCCCACCATTCCAACAGATCCTCATCATGAATTGACCGCTTGAGGATCGCCTCATTGATCCCCAATTGATGCTGCTGTACAAGACGATGAAAGTGTTCCCCTCGCTGTCGATGCCGTTCGAGTTCTTCGAGTGGCTCCGCAACAGGTGCCGGATACTGACGGCGCTTTAAATGTCGAAGTTCAAAACGCCGCGCACAGTCACGATAATCCTGCAAATTCGATTGGCTGAACTTAAAACCCCGTGGAAAATCCGTCATCGGGCTTGCTTCTCCATGACATCTGCCAGTGCAATCAACGGCACGGCTGGCTGCCGGTCACCTTTCCGGCCAGTATTCCAGGTGATGACCAGTTCCTGACGGGCGCGTGTAATCCCAACATAAAGCAACCGCAGGCGTTCGGCAATATAATCGGTCCGTGATGTACGGCTGGCTTCCCCCTCAATATACTCGGTATTCAGATCATTTGCGGCACGAAGCTGCTCTAACGCTTCCGCCTGAAGGTTGAGTTCATCCCGAACATACCATTTTTCCGAGATATAGGTATCCTGCGGCTCACCTGATGGAAAATCATAGTTATTGACTGACATGAGATACACACGATCCCATTCGAGTCCTTTAGCCCGATGCATCGTGACCACCGTCACTTTGCCTTTATGCTGATCAGGATCAAAACCCGTATCATCGGTGCTGATACCATTCACACGGCGCTTGTTCTGCGCGATCTTGCGCAGCTCCTGTGCAAACTGAGGCAACCGCCATTCCGGATGCTGTTCAGCATCATGGCGTAACGTTAGCGCAAGGCTGTAGGCAATCGCCAGATCCGCAGCCGTCGTGAAAATATCCTGCCCTAATGTAAGGATTAACTGATCGATCGGAAGCAGTGCCGCCCGATGCCAGCGCTGCAGAAGTCCACGAAATTCCATCAGCCGTTCGCGCAGGATTTCACTCTGCTCGATCAGATTAAGGGCATCAGTCTCATAATCCAGCCAATCAAAATTGCCCCTGGGCTGCACAAAGTCTTCGACACGCTTGATCTTCTTCAATACACTGACGACCGCCTGCAGCGCATCGCGTTCTTCCTCTATGTCACGTTCGTCGCGCCGCCAGACTGTGTATACAGTCGCCAGTGACGGCGGATTAAGCGGCTGCGACAGGTGTTCCAGGATCAGTGCCAGTGCACCAGCCGTCTCACGGGTGGTACTAGTACTGCGCAGCAGTTCCACCACCGGGACACGGCGCTTCTTCAGGGCATTGACCACTTCTGCTCCACGATCATTGCGCGGGACCAGTATCGCAGCCGTGCGATCCGGATTTTGGGTGATCCATACCTCAGCCGAACGCACAACAGCATCCAGTTCCTCCAGCGGCGCGTAATCTTCCATACGCAGATGAATCTGATCCGGTGCGTCCTTAGGATTCGGTTGCGGATCACGCTTTTGCGTCGGTGTGATCTTCGGCGGCTGAAGTGGCATTCGTTCCCGCACGTCAGGAGATGGATGCTTCGGGATAAAGTCAATCAGTGCATTCGCTAATGCGATAATGCTCTTTGTAGACCGACCAGAATTGGGCAGGTCACGTGCCTGCACACCGTTTTCAGTCAGAAACTGGCGCAGATACTTAGGATTTGCGGTGGTGAACGTTTCAAAGATGGCCTGATTTGGATCACCGACCCGCAGCCAGTTCCCTTCGTCCCCCACCAGCATGCGCAGAATCCGTTCCTGAAGCAGACTACTGTCCTGTGCTTCATCTTCGAGGATGTACGGCCAGCGATAGCGCAGACGCGCCAGCAGTGCCGTGTCCAGTTCCAGTGCACGCAGCGCCAGCCGGATTAGATCCTGAAAATCGACTGCCCCGCGATAGTTCAGCCCACGTTGATAAGCCACATAAATTGCCCAGCCCATCTCGGCCAACGGCAGCGACTCCTTGCGGCTGTCCAGCGCTTTTCGGATGTCATCAGGTGTCAGACGAAAGTCCTTGGCCTGTTTGATAAAGGCTGACGCAATACTGACGACTTCGCGCTGCCAGTCATTGTTGCGCACTCGCATATACTCGTTTTCGGTGATTGTCGATGAAATATATGAGTCGATACTGTTAGGGTTGTTGCGCACCCAGGTAAACGCGGCATCCTCGAGAATGCTATCAGCTTCCTGTTCATCGACAATCTGAAAGTTTTCCTCAAGTCCTACCAGCGCAGGACGTTCGCGCACAATATCATTCGCCAGTCCATGCAGAGTCCGCACTCGATAGCCAAAGTTTGGCAGCAGTCCTTCATTACGGATAAACTGCGTAATCTGCCGCGAGAAATTATCCACCGCCGCGTTGACTAGTGTCACAATCAGGATTTCCTGATCTTCACGGAGATGCTGGCTGTTAATCAGTTGTGCAGCCAGATATGAGAGTGTCGTGGTCTTTCCACTACCCGGCACTGCCGCGACACCCATTTTGCCGGAACGAAATTCCAGCACGGCCTGCTGTTTTGGACGTGGTTTGAACATATTCTTCTGACTAGGCATGATCTTGCTCGCTTGTTTCACCATTCAGACGACGACGCAGCAGGCGCTGTACGGCATCCAGCAGCAGGCTCCGCTGCTCGGAACCCTGTTCACCCAATTCACTATAACCGAGATAGATACGTTTTCTGCACCGCCTGATCAGACCTAACAGCAGGCGTTCGAGCGATTGAACATTGACTTCCACTTCATCCTGATCGGTCCATAGATGGTCCGGCTGCCAGTCACGCGTCAGCACATAGGCATGGGTTAACGGCTGATAAAGGCGCTCAGTCCAGCCTTTACCGCCGATATTCAGCCAGAACTGATAATCCACCGGTGCATTCCTCAGCAGGAAGGTATAGGCAGGCGCAATCAGTACAGCATCGCTCTCGTCCATTTCCCAACTGCGGAAATACTGATCAGCCAGAATACCGCCCTCAACTGTCTCGATAAAGAGCTGAGCATGAGTCCTGAATTCCGGCACGACATCAATTGTCTGCCGGAACTTTCGCGCAGAATCGACAAGATTAGCCGCGATTTCCTCATATGTCGGCTGATCATGGAAACCAAAACCCGGTTGAGAAAGGATCTCGCCGAAAATGCGCGACCAGAAGTGATCCAGCGTCAGCACTTCTGCACTTGCGATATAATGCTGTATCCACTCGCGCAGTTGATCATAGCGCTCGCCTATCGAATACGTAATCCGTTCCTGTATTTCGCTTCGCACTTCATCAAACCGGTGCAGAACTCCTTCAGACTGATGATATAAGATCTGTGTGAGAAGCTGAGCACGGACCCAGTCCAGATCGCTGATACAGCTCATCAGCATCTGTGCGACATCAAATCCGGTTGGGAATGCACGCCAGTCGGGATGACATAGCTTTGCCATCGTGAGCAGCGCCTGTGCCTGTGGTTCTTCACGTAGTGAACGTGACGGTCGATGCGATCTGACCGGGACACCTCGTGTTTCAAGTTGATAAGCCAGCGTGAAACGCAATGCATCTGAGAGATAAGGCGAAAGCACGACGATCTCACCCGGCGGAATGCCCTCATCATTGATCAGCCGTGTAATTTCATCGACAGTCCATTTCAGGGTCTCGGTGTAGTACCGGGAATGGGTATCGATATGCAGCACATCGCTCAGATCATCATCAGTTTCGACCTGCTGGCGCTGGATACTATCGGAAAACGCCCTGCTCAGCGAGAGCATACTGTCATCCATCACAAATGTGTGGTCAAACTCTACCTGTGTTTCACACACGACTTTCAGTCGCAGGGCGCTGCCACCATCTGCCCCCAGAAAGCGCCGGTAAGAGGCTGATGTATCGTAGATAATCAGCGCAGACTGGGTCTCGGGCAGCCACTCCAGCAGCAGATCATGGGCAACAGGCGGATCTTCTTCTATGTTATCAATAATCAGATGCCGGTAGCGTTCGGTTAATGTGCGGCGTACCTGTGGCATCTGCCATAAGCGCTGAACCAGCAGTTCGGTCTGAAGTGAGAAGTCAATCAGGCTGTGTTCGAGGCAAAAACTGCGAAAAGCACTGGCACAGATCTGCACTTCATCATATACCCTGCGCTGCGACTCTTCACCCGCCCATGCAGATTTGAGTCGTTCACCGATTTCAGTATGCGGAAAGCCCACCACTGCCGCCTTACCGAGATTATCGAGAATCTGGCTGTAAAGGCGGTTACGATCCACTGTGACAGTGTCAAAATACCCACGCTGCGAGATCAACGGGCCGACGATCTGCGCCATGTAATACTGCGCCGTTTCAAGGCTCAGAAAGCGCGGTGTTTTATACGGATCCTTGAAGCCCGCCTCCTCGGCAACCGCAATCCAGAACAGATCGACAAGCTCATAGCCAATGCTTCCAAGCGTGGCAATACGCACCTCGGTCCCCGCAGATAGTCCCGGACTGCGCAGAAATTCATCATAGGGAAGCGCTAGCGTGCGCTGTGGGACAAAAATCAGGATCTCATGCGCCGGAATACCCTCCTGCAGCAGATACCTGACTCGCTCAATACCCGTCGATGTTTTTCCAGAGCCTGCAATCCCCTGCAAAAACGTTCGCCCATTCCGTTGATGCGCGACTTCAGTCTGGATTTCCAAAAGCTCGTTTGGCGTCATTTATCCATCCTTTTAACAGAGAAGGGCGCATCCTTTTACAGGGATACGCCCTTCCATATTTTAACACATTTGTGCTATTTAATCACTACTGAATTTACTGATTAACAAAGACAGCAGTTGTTAATGCAGGTACTGAAAACGTGTTGTTTTCGTCATCAAAAGCCGCAATCTGGACGATTTCATCGCTTGAGTTCGCAAACACCGGGTGCAGGGCAAAAGCATGATTTGCGAATATCTCATTGGAAAAGGCGACCGTGTCCGGTGTCGCGTTAAAGATGACGATAATCTCATCATACTGCGGATCAAGATCCTCTTCATCTGAAAGACTCATC
This sequence comes from Chloroflexota bacterium, assembly GCA_023430545.1. Lineage (GTDB taxonomy): Bacteria > Chloroflexota > Anaerolineae > Aggregatilineales > Phototrophicaceae > JAEZAF01. The sequence continues at coordinate 11,342 of JAEZAF010000128.1, read as the reverse complement.
ACGATCATACCGGGGATCTGATCGGGTCCCGTGTTGAGGAAGGTCAGCATGGACTGGATCTGCTCTGCGGTCTGTAACCTGAACAACGGCGAACTGTAGCGGATCTGCAGGATCTCCTGGAAATGCTCAACTGCTCTCTGAATATCATCCTGTGATGGGTCCAGATCGGGATTAGCCAGCAGCGGTTCGAAGATGGGATAGTTCCCTGAATTATCTGTGGACATCGGCAGCCCTTTGCCCCAGTTATTGTCCTCATAGCCGAAATCGAGTGCATTGAACCAGTCACCGGAGTTATAGCTGTTGCGGTCCAGTGACTTCGAACGCAGCATATCCGTGCCAGCCTGAAAGAACGGGATTCCCTGAGAGAACATCACAATGCTGTTACCCAGATTCTGCATCCGTACACGGTCTTCCATTGAGGTATCGATCGGTGCTTTCAACTGGATGATATCGAAAAGGGTTTCATTATCGTGCTTGTCGATATAGACGATGTGCTCCTGCGGGTCGAGTGTGTACCCGGTAATGCCTTCACGATAAGGTACATCGGCACCCGTAACCGTCTCACCTGTACGGTTTGTGAAGGTATAATCCGCCAGATTTCCCGCCAGACCGATGCGAATCTGATCAGCGAACAGTAACAGCATCTCAAGCTGATCCGCCTCTGATCCCGGTGTAATGCCGTTAGGATCGACATATAAGCCGTTGATGAACCCCTGTTCCTGTAAGCCACCAAATGGATTACCACCGCGGACAGCATCGCGCAGGCGATCACTGAACGTACCGATTCCCGTGCCAGCGAGATTGAGCTGGGTTGCGTTGACACCACGGGCATTATCCTGCACCTCACCGAAGTTCCAACCTTCACCGTAGATATAGATCGACTTACCATCAACTCCATCTGCTTCGAGCGTCAGTTTATCCAGCGCGGCACGGACCTTTTCCATGTTGCGCAGCATGTGATGACCCATCAGGTCGAAGCGGAAACCATCGACCTTGTAGTCCCGCGCCCAAATGATCAGAGAGTCGATCATGAGCTTTTCCATCATATTGTGCTCAGTCGCCGTATTCGGGCAGCAGGTGCTGGTCGTCACATTGCCGTTGTCATCCAGGCGGTAGTAATAATCCGGGACGATTTTGTCCAGCACCGAACGATCCGCCTGCCCTATCGCACTGGTATGGTTGTAGACGACATCCATCACCACGCGCAGACCATTCTGATTGAGTGACTGTACCATCTGACGGAATTCAACAATCCGTGCTGCACCCTCAGGGTCAGTAGAGTAACTCCCTTCAGGGACTGTATAGTGATAGGGATCATAGCCCCAGTTAAAGCCATCGAGATCACGAATCGGTACGATAAGTGCCTGCTGCTGATCTGACTCCGGCGGATAGCTGGCAAGTGCTTCCACATCCGGTTCTACCCGTTCAGCAGCATTTTCATTGATCGTCGCGATGTCAAACGCAGGCAGGATATGAAGATGAGTCAGACCAGACTGCGCCAGCGCAATCAGGTGCTTCATCCCATTGGTGTCAGGATCAGTGAAAGCGAGATAGGTACCGCGATGTTCTGCCTCAACCGATTCGTCAGCGATGCTGAAATCACGGACATGCAGCTCGTAGACCGTGATGTCTTCTGGTGCTGCCAGCTCGGGTTTCTCAAGCTTGTCCCACCCCTCTGGCTTCAATTCTTCGTTGTTCAGATCAACAATCTGGCTGCGCGTACTGTTGACGGACAAACTTAGTGAATAAGGGTCAGTGACCAGATTGGTTTCGACATTACCCGTACTGCGAACGAACACCTGTACTTCAAACAGATAGTAGCGCCCTATCCAGTCACTTTCGCCAGTAACACTCCAGATACCAGTCGCATTATCCCGCGTCATCTCTCTAACTGACGACTGTGTTTCTGGCTTGGCATCGTCGAACAAATGGAGCCTAACATTCTTGGCAGTAGGTGCCCACACACGGATCGTTGGCGTGTCAGCTTCATCGAATGACAAACCGAGGACCTCATCATTGGTATAGAGTGCATCGAGGACACCAGCGGTCTGGATCGCAGTCGCATCAAGCAACACACCATCCGGCCCCGTCGCAGAGATCACGGGCTGACCCCGAAGCAGTGCCGGGACACGCCTGACTTCATCTTGTGCGATTTTTAGGACGGTTCGGTTCTGAAGGTGTGGGAATTTCTCCACAATCGCTTCTGGCAGTGGCTCATTGCTCGGCATCAGATCAAGCGTCACTCCACGCTCGACACCTGTTTCGGAAAGCTCCAGATTGCCATCAAGATTAACATGCAGTTGATAGATGGTATCATCAGATGCATCCCGCGCATTCCACAGAATCGTCGTGGCATCCACCCAATGCGCCTGAGCTGTCCTGAGGTTCCCACGTACCACCTTGACATCCGGCATCGCCATGCCCTCAGGCGCGGGGACGGATTCAATCGTCATCACGTTGTCGGCAGTGTCGAATGTAAATATTGTCAGCATGCCGTCTTCAGGTACGTTGAAACTGATATTCGCCCCATCCTGTGCGCCGTCTACACCGTAATTCACGGTCCAGCTCTCATTCACTGCGACTTTGGCTTCATATCCACCTGAAGGAATACCAGGCACCAGATAGATGTATGTCCCATCACCATCCCGGTCTTCCAGCAATGTTCTTAAGCAGGTTGGCTGCCATTCTCCAGGACAGCCGATCTCATCCTGATAGTTTCCGGGCACATTAGCAATCATCTGGTTGACATTATCAAACACGTAGCCCGTTTTATGGTTATAGATAAACGTCACTACTGCATCTTTCTCCAGCACCAGCGGGATATTCGGGCTACCACTATCGAAATCACCATTTTGCCCGATGCTGACATCCCATGAGCTGTTCAGTGCAGCTTTATATTCGTAACTGCCCGCCAGCAACTCAAAAGACCCACGCCACAGATCATCCTCAGCATCATACGTTAAAAAGGTCGCCTCGCAGGACGGGTCCCAGTCATTGCCGCAACCGAGCACACTCTGGATTGTGCCAGCGATCGTCACACTTTGCGGGGTTTCGTCCGTCGGACTTTGCGGAATAACAATTTCACCCTGCAATGTTGGGGTATCTGCAATTGTAGATGAAGGTTCTGATATCAATTGCATAGACAAAAACGCCAGTACAAGTCCCAACCACAACAGCTTACTGAAAATCTGTCTGCTAAATTTCGTTAAGTGAATAGGTTTCATATCGTAATGCCTCACATTTCCCAACAGAAATATTTTGCATATAACGTGACACACACGAAGCATAGCAAGCGGAATTCCATCCCGCAAAATGTGTAACAGAATATCTGCCAAGCTGTCGCAGTCACCTGTGAGAGGGGAAATAAGATCAATAGTCCATTAATTCTGCTTAAACACCTTGCAATCATGTAAAAACATTCTATGATTAGCGTTTACACAGGCTAACGGGTCGGATTTTGGATACAGCAGGAGTACCTGTTGGTCCGGGATACGGCTTTTTATTTTGACTACGTCCTCTGTTCGCATAAAAAGAGATAAACGCTATGTACACCTGCCGTTTTGAAGCATGGGCCAGAAATTATGTCTACCCGGAGGTTGAAGACGCATGGCCGCCCGTCTGACGACTCAGCGGCGCGCATTCAAGCCAGGCGCATTTTTTCTGGCTCTTCCCGGACTCGCATGGCTAGGACTGTTTTTCGTCCTTCCATTGCTGATCGTCCTGGCAATCAGTTTCCTCACACGCGGCGAAGGTGGTCGCGTGGTGCTCCCTCTTACTCTTACAAACTATGAGCGCGTCATTGATGTTTACTGGATTGTCATCCAGCGGTCGCTTTGGATTGCATTCCTGACAACACTCATCTCGTTGATACTTGGGTATCCGATGGCGTTCTTTATCCGTACCCGTCGCACCGAAGCAGGCAAACAGTTCGCCCTGTTCCTCGTCATCCTCCCATTCTGGACGAACTTTCTGGTTCGCACCTATGCGTGGCGCGTGATTCTGGGACAGGAAGGCATCATCAACTCTGCTCTGATGAATCTTGGTCTGATCACCGAACCGCTTAACCTGCTCAATACCGAGTTCAGTGTCCTTCTCGGCCTTGTATATGGCTTCCTGCCGTTCATGGTGCTGCCGATTTATGCTTCAGTCAGCAAATTTGAATTCCGCTTTCTGGAAGCAGCACATGACCTCGGGGCGAATGACTGGCATGCCTTCTGGCGTGTGATGCTGCCGATGACCCTGCCCGGTGTGGTTGCGGGCTGCATTCTGGTGTTCATCCCGGCGGTTGGTACGTTCGTCGTTTCGGATATTCTTGGCGGTACTCAGGGGCTGATGATCGGCAATCTGATTCAGGGCCAGTTCCGTGGCGTCGGCAACCTGCCACTAGGGGCAGCACTGTCCATGGTCATGATGTCTTTCGTTGTACTGGCACTTATTTTCTACATCCGCTTTGCGGACAAGGAGGGTTAAATGCGAGATCAAACGCTTTCCCGTCCGCTGGAGACCAGCCTGCCCCACCCCTCAAAATCGCATGACATGGGTAATGGACTTGCGTTCAGAGGTATTGGTGGCATTGCATTGCTGACTACACAGATGGCGTCATACTTCTTCCTGTGGGCACCCATTCTGCTGCTGGTTGTGTTTTCATTTAACGACTCGCGTGGTGTCGATGCATGGCGCGGTTTCACGACGCGCTGGTACGAGAACATCTTCGGCGGCGTCATTGGCAGCGAAACACGTTTTTCCACCGATCTGATGCTCAACGCTGTGAGAAACAGCCTGATTGTGGGGGTCAGCGCGACCGCCATTTCTACGCTTCTGGGCACCACAATCGCAATCAGTCTGGCGCGCGGAAATTATCCCGGCAAACGTCTGATCGAAGGCTTACTCTTCCTGCCGATGGTGATCCCTGAAATTACACAGGGTGTTTCACTTGCCATGTTCTTTAGAATCGTATTCGAATTCATAGAGAACACCAGCGGCAACCGCCTTCTGCCGGGTTTTGGCACGATCATTATCGGACATGTGGTGTTTAATATCTCCTACGTCGCAATTGTGGTCCGGTCGCGCATGGCAAACATGAATCCACGCCTTGAAGAAGCAGCGCAGGATCTAGGAGCCAATACATGGCAGACTTTCCGGCGTGTGACGTTACCACTCATCATGCCAGGGATCATCGCAGGTGCACTGCTGGCTTTCACACTGTCGCTCGATGACTTCGTCGTGACCTTCTTCAACTCAGGCGTCGGTACTAACACGCTTCCGATCTTCGTCTATGGCCTGCTCAAGGTATCAGTGACACCGGAAGTCAACGCCATCTCGACCCTGATGCTGATTGTCTCCACTATTCTGGTTGGGTTCTCATTATTACTTCAGAGTCGAAGCAGCGACCTCTAATTTGCAGGAGTCATGCTGTATAAGGCTAATCGCTTGTTTGTTGGCGAGGCCGATGGCCTCGATTTGACTGATCTCAAAGGAGTAAACAAATGCGTCAGAAGTTTATGATTGCGTTTCTGATCTCGGTACTGCTGGTCCTTACGGCCTGTGCTGGTTCACCGACACCGACACCCACACAGCCCGCGCCTGCCAATACCGACGTTCCAGCCGAAACAGAAGAAGCCGCAACTGAAGAGGTCGCAGCGACCGACGCAGCAACGGAAGAAACCGATACTGTCGATGCAACCGAAGAAGCTGTCGCAGAAGCAACAGAAGAAGCAACTGAGGAAGCTGCTGGCGGCACTCGTGGTACCCGTGATGCAGCAACGGAAGAGGCTGAAACAGAAGACGCTGATACATCTGCAACCGAGGAAGCGGCTGATGATGTATCAGTGACTGACGAAGCCGATGCTGCCACTACCGAGGAAGCCTCAGAAGATGATGCAACAGCCACAGAAGAAGCTGAAGTTGCTTCTACTGAAGCCGATGAAACTGCTGAAGCGGATGCGACTGAGGAAGCCAATATCGACGCAACTGCCGAAACTGAGCCTGGTAACGGTAGCGATCTGGCAATCCCGACTTCATGGACCTGCCCTGAAGGCTTCGAAGGCCAAACGCTCAGTATTTACAACTGGGCAACCTTTATCGGGGACAATACCGTACCGGTATTCGAAGAACTGTGCGGCGTGAACGTCGAATACACAGTATATGACTCCGATGAAGCCCTGATTGCGCGTATTCAGCAGGGCAACCCCGGCTTTGATGTCGCGTTCCCGACTGACTTTGTCGTCAGCATCCTGATCCGTCAGGAATTGCTGGAACCGATTGATCTCAACAATGTCCCAAATTTCGCCAACATTGACGAGACAGTTACAAACCAGGTCTTTGATCCCAACAATCAGTATTCGGTGCCGTACGTTCTAGGGACTACGGGAATTGCCTATAGTGTTGAGGCCTTCCCCGATGGGCTGAATACATGGGAAGACTTCTTCAATGCGGAAGGCCGTATCGCATGGCTGGAAAGCCCCCGCACGATGATCGGGCTTGCACTGATTCAGCTCGGCTATGATCCGAACACGACCGATCAGGCACAGATTGATGAAGCACGCGACTTCCTGATCGAGCATGGTGGCAACGTCGTCACCGTCGCAGCCGATGATGGTGATGCACTCCTTGTGCAGGGTGAGATCGACGCTGTTATCGAATACGGTGGCGATGTCTTCCAGCAGATCGTCGAATGTGAATGTGATGATTTCGCTTTCTCAAATCCGACGGACGGTGTCCCCCGTGACATTACCAGTGTGGTCATTCTGAAGGACGCACCCAACAAGGCACTGGCGGAAGTGTTTATCGACTTCCTCTCTGACCCGGCAGTTGCAGCCCATAATACCAATCAGTTGGGCTACGCCACCCCGAATCGTATCGCTATGGAAGAGGGCCTGATTGATGCTGCGGTTGCAGAAAGTACCGCCCTCAATGTCAGCCCAGAAGCAGCGCCCAATGCATGGTTTGTTGCTGATATTGGCGATGACGACATTCTCTACACGCAGGCATGGGATGAAGTAAAGGTCAACCTGGGCCGCTAGTCCCGTCCGCAATATGCTATCCGAAGAGCAGGAGGTTTTGCTCCTGCTCTTTTCTTTCCGAAATATTGATCCTCGCAGGTGAAGATGGAAAACACGAAAAACGCATATAAAGTACAGCTTATCGATGTCAGCAAGGATTTCCCTTCCCAGAAAGGCAGCAGTACACTGCGTGCTGTCAACGAGATCTCGCTTGATATCCAGGATGGTGAGTTCTTCGCCATGCTTGGCCCCAGCGGCTGTGGAAAGACAACCACCCTGCGACTGATCGCAGGCTTTGAGCAACCCTCGTCAGGTCAAATTCTGATTGATGGCAAGCCCATGCAGGGAATCCCTGCCTTCTACCGTCCGGTGAACACCGTATTTCAGGATTACGCACTTTTTCCACACATGAGCGTGCTCAGAAATGTGATGTTCGGTCTGGAGATGGAGAAGGTCTCTAAAAAAGAAGCGGAAGAACGCGCGCGCGAAGCACTGGAGAATGTGCGACTGCCTCACGCAGCGGCACGGAAGCCGCGTGAGCTTTCGGGCGGGATGCAGCAGCGCGTAGCACTGGCACGTGCGCTTGTCAAAAAGCCAAGCGTGCTGCTGCTGGATGAGCCGCTCGGTGCCCTTGACCTCAAGCTGCGCCGCGAAATGCAGCTTGAGCTTAAGACAATGCACCGGCAGCTTGGATTAACCTTCATCTTTGTCACACACGATCAGGAAGAAGCCATGACCATGGCGGATCGGATTGCCGTGATGAATGAAGGAAAGGTTTTACAGGTTGGAACGCCTGAAGAGATCTATGAAACCCCTGCCACCCGTTTCGTTGCAGACTTCATCGGAGAAACCAATTTCCTGGCTGGCAAACTTGGCGGGATAGAGGGTGACATCGCCCGAGTAGAACTGAATAACGGAAGCAAGGCTGAAGGCATTTTCAGCCATGAGAAACCCACCCTGAACCAGAATGTGGTGGTTACGGTCCGTCCGGAGAGGGTGAATATCGCCCCGACTGTATCCAATACAGTGTCACTCTCTGCGAATCAACTCTCCGGACAGGTGATTGAAGTCTACTACATCGGTACTGATGTGCGGTATCTGGTCGATGTCGGTCAGAATGAACAGATCTCTGCACGTGTTCAGAATACTGGCAACGGATCAGGAATGCGCTTTGATATTGGTCAGCCAGTGACGTTAAGCTGGGATTGGCGCAATACCCGCATTCTTTTGGAGTAAATTGGCTTACAGTGAAGTTCGTTTACGGCTGTGTTCTTGCAATAGCGCGCAGGGTGTGGGGAGGAAGAAAATCTCCGTACTTCTTCTGCCATGCGGGGATGAGATAGTCAAGATTGGTAACCTGATGACGACAGGCGGATGATCCACACTGACAGTCGAACTGAAACGGAATCGACAGCTCAGTCGTTGCGTAATCGTAGGTCAGCTCTTCACCTGCAGCAATGTCACGCGCTGCAATCATAGTATCTCTTTCAAGCCAGACTGTATTTGCATCACAACTGTGATTCATATACCGCTCTGGTTCTTTTTCAATGACAAGCTGGTCCTCTGAAAACTGATAACCATAGCGGAGAATTTCTTCCTGCTGCTCTGCTGGCATCTCAAGAATATCAGTGATATAGAGAACAGGCTGGCTCGGATCAAGTTGGCTGATGATTTCGCCTTTTGAAATGGCGGTTTTCACCATCAGACCCTTGCCGTGAATGACATCATTTTCACTCAGGTAAACTGCGGGATGTAACATTGGGAAAAGCTCTTTCTGAGAATATGAAAAGATGAAACAGGTAACACTCTTGCGTAAAATTCGACTCGAATGAATAAGAGCCAAGCAAAGAAGATCATTGCCGCTTTTATAACAGCGCCAACATGGTGAATTATACCGAAATTTGCGCAGCAGTTTTGGCAAAGACATCAGATTTTTGCGATTTTCTGAACAGATCGCTTGAAAAGAGGTCGCACAAATTGATTTTTTCGGTATAATCCAGGCTCGGTATTTATGAGCTTCCGATGCCATCTAATAATTCTACACCCCAGACCATCGACTCATAAACACGAAACTGTTCAAGGTTCACATTATTTAGGAGGCTTTACAATGAATAAACTGACCAAGTTTGTCTTGGTTGGCGTGATGATGGCGCTTGTGATGGCGCTTTCATTGCCCGTCATGGCCCAGGACACCGAGCTGCCTGGTCCCGGCGAGGGTGATGCCATCATTACCCCGAATTTTGGTGCAGACATCGCGACCCTGAACCCATTCCTCTCTGACGATGGTTCTTCAAACACGATCATCAGCCGCCTGTACCCCGGTCTGATTGGTGTTGATAACGATGCTGGTAACTTCGCTCCCGGTGCTGCCGGTGGTCTCGTCACCGACTGGGAAGTTTCTGAAGACGGCCTGACCTACACCTTCACCCTGCGTGACGACTGGGCATGGTCTGATGGTACACCTATCACTACCGCTGATGCCCTGTACTCGTGGGAAGTGGTCGCTGATGAAGCGGTCAATCTTTCCGGGTCACTCGTCAGCATCCGTGATGCTATCGAGTCCGTGACTGCGATCGACGACTACACACTGGAAGTCAAATTCCAGACCCCCGACTGCACCGCCATCAACAATGCAGGTGGACTGCCCATCGTGCCGTCGCACATCTGGCGCGAACAGTTCCCCACCAATGCTGATATGAACGAATCGGAACTCAACCTCAGCGCTCCGGTAACCGCCAATGTCTGGCAGTTCCTGGACTTCGCCCCGGGCGAACAGGTCACCCTGGTTGCTGACCAGACCTACCCCGACGCGATCGCTGGATATGTTGTCCCCGAAGGCTGGATCTTCAAGAACGTTGCAGACCAGACCGTTCAGGTGGAACAGTTCCTTGCTGGTCAGCTCACCACCATGGGCGTCCCGACAAACCGTCAGCAGGAACTGCTCGACATGGTCAATGCAGGGGATCTGCTGGGCTTCGAAAGCGAACGCGCTAATGTCCGCTTCATTGGCCTCAACAATGCCGACCCGGCCAATCCGCAGCCCGGTCTGGACGAAGAAGGCAACCCGATCGATCAGGGTATCCACCCCGTGCTCGGTGACGTTCGTGTTCGCCAGGCGCTGAACTATGCCATGGACTTCGAAGCAATCAACGAAGCCGCATTCTTCGGTTTCGGTATCCAGATGGCAAGCCACATCCGCCCCGACTCCTGGGCATATAACCCCGACATCGAAGTCTATCCCTACGATGTGGAAATGGCCACCTCCCTGCTCGAGGAAGCGGGTTGGGTTGATGGTGACGGTGACGGCGTCCGTGAATGCCAGGGCTGCCTCTATGCAACCGAAGTTGACCCCAGCTTCGAAGGTTCGCCGCTGTCGTTCGAACTTCTGACCAATGCTGGTAACACCTCGCAGGAAGCACTCGGCACCATCCTTCAGGATCAGTGGAGCGAAGTTGGCTTCCAGGTTGACTTCCAGCCGATCGACTTCAACGTGCTGGTAGACACCTTCACTGCTCAGACCTTCGATGCCGTCATGATCTTCTGGGGCTTCAGCTTCCCGGACAATCCCGATGACATCACCGCTACCTTCGGCGCTACCCAGGACCTGCCGGGTAATGGCTTCAATGCAGTGTCTTACTACAATGCCCGCGTTGAAGAACTGCTCGACGAAGCTCGCGACCTCCCCGGCTGCGATCAGGGCGAGCGTGCCGAACTGTACGGCGAAGTTCTCGAAATCCTGCACGACGAAGTACCGTGGATCTGGGTTGGTATCGGCCAGACTCTGACCGTTGCACAGCCGTGGGTTCAGGGTTGGGATCCCAAGCCAACCGCCACCAACCCCACCCTGTGGAACGAAGACACCTGGTTCGTGGATGCCCCGTAATTTACGGCGCTGTATCACCTAACCAATAAAGAAGTACTTAGGGCAAGGCGACAATGCCTTGCCCTAAGCTTATCTACACACAGTCTGTAATCACCGGAAGTACAAGCGATCAGGTCAGTTACCATGTTTAAATACGTTCTTCGTCGTCTTATCCAGGCTATTCCGATCTTTTTTGGGATCACCCTGCTTTCCTATGCCCTCATGGCAGCAACACCGGGCGGCCCTACCGCAGCACTTGTTCTGGGAAGTGGCACCCCTCTGCGTGGCGGAGAAGTTGAACGCTTAAGATCAAGATTAGGTCTGGATGATCCCTGGCCGATTCAGTATATCCGGTGGCTTACCGGAGATGACTGGTTGCGATGGGATGCGGATGGCGATGGCATAGCTGACCACTCATTCCTTATTCCCCTTACCGACTCTCAGGGTGAGCCTCTTGACCCGGGGACAAAGAAAGGGAT
>JAEZAF010000127.1 GCA_023430545.1 Chloroflexota bacterium | reverse complement strand
TCAGCCGACGGTGTATGTCTGCCGCCAGTTTGTGTGTCAGCTTCCGGTGACGACGGTGGAGCAGGTGCGCGATCTGCTGGCCGGGTGATGGCCGGGTAGCTGTCTGATGCAAAATCCGTCGCCGGTTGAAGCCTTTATCAGGCAGTTCATCCCCGATTCGGACGACACCGAAACGTGGGGTGTTCTGCCGCTGCGGATACGATCCTATGCTGTGGCCGAAGTGCCGCCGCTGGAGAGCATCAGCTCGGTGCGCTGTGTCGTGCTGAGCGGGGAATCGGTGCTGGCGATGGATAACCCGGATGGGTGGGCGCTGCTTCCGGGTGGACGGCGTGAGGCGGATGAGACGCTGCTGGAAACGCTGCACCGCGAACTGCTGGAAGAGTCTGGCTGGACGATCAGCGATCCCGTGCTGCTGGGCTTTATCCACTATCAACACCTCGGCCCCAAACCAGTGGACTACCGCTATCCGTATCCGGTGTTTACACAGGTGGTCTATACGGCACGGGCTGTGACAGAATACCCGGACAAGCGCATGGATGATCCGTTCGAGCAGCCTGCACACTTTATCCGCGTGTCAGAGGCACGGACGCTGAACCTGCGCGGTCGCGACCGTGTCTTTCTGGAAGCGGCGCTGCGGCACCATCTGTCTGGATAGAATTGCGTCAGAGATTCACTGAGAAGCTAGGCGTCGGTGCGCACCTGTGTTATATTTAAAAAAATTCAAATAAGAAGGGAAATACCGAATTATGGTTGCAGAAGCTGCCGAAAAGCGCCTCACCGGGGCAGAGAATGTCCTGTGGGATCTTTCAATTTTTTACGACGGTCTTGATGATCCCCGTATTCAGGCCGATATGGAGACCCTGCGCCAGCAGGCGAACGACTTTGCCGAGCAGTACCGGGGACGGATCGCGTCGCTTTCGGCGGAAGCACTGGCCGAGCTGATGGAGAAGATGATCACGCTCTCCGATCTGCGTGGGCGCATTTACACCTTTGCCTCGCTCAACTTCTCGACTGACGCCACCAATGCGCAGATTGGCGCGCTGCTGCAAAAGGTCACCGAGTTTTATGCCGAGATCAACCAGAAGCTGGTGTTCTTCGACCTCGAGTGGGCTGCGCTGGACGATGACAAGGCGCAGGCACTGATCGATAACCCGATCCTCAGCAAGTACCGCCATTATCTGGAAGCGGAACGCCGCTACCGTCCGCACAAACTCAGCGAAATCGAAGAGCAGCTTCTGATCGATACTGATGTCACCGGACGCAATGCGTGGACCCGCTTCTTCACACAGTTAATGAGTTCGATGCGCTACGATTACGAGGGCGAAAAGCTCAATCAGTCGCAGTTACTGGTTAAGCTTCAGGACGGTGATCGCGAGGTACGCAAAAAGGCCGCCGATGCACTGACCGCCGGCCTGAAGGAACGCATCATGGAGCTGACGTTCATCTTCAACGTGCTGGCGTCGGATAAGGCATCGGATGACCGCCGGCGCAAGTTCAACGAATGGATCTCATCGCGCAATCTGGATAACAAGGCCCCGGATGAAGTCGTGGCCGCGCTGATCACGGCGGTGACCTCCAGCTATGATCTGGTGCAGCGCCACTACACGCTCAAGCGGAAGCTGCTGGGGCTGGATGAGCTGTATGATTATGACCGCTACGCGCCGCTGACTCTGAAGGAAAGCGACCGCTTCTACACATGGGAAGAAGCGAAAGAGATTGTGCTGAACGCCTTCCGCGCCTTCAACCCGCGTATGGCCGAAGTCGGGCAGCGCTTCTTTGACGAGAACTGGATTCACGCCGCTATTCTGCCGAACAAGCGCGGCGGTGCCTTTGCGTCGCCGTCGGTGCCGAGTGCGCACCCATTTGTGTTTGTCAACTTCCTCGGCAATGCCCGTGATGTGATGACGCTGGCGCATGAACTCGGTCATGGTATCCACATGTATCTCTCGAGCGAGAAGCATGGTCTGCTGGGGCTGTATACGCCGCTGACCACCGCGGAGATGGCGTCAGTCTTTGCCGAGATGCTGGTCTTCCAGGATCTGATGCAGAAGGAACCCGATCCCGCCGTCCGCCTGACGATGCTGGTGCAGAAAATCGAGGACACGTTCGCGACGGTCTTCCGTCAGGTGTCGATGAACCGCTTCGAGGACCGGATGCACAACGCACGCCGCACCGAAGGCGAGCTTTCGACCGAAAAACTCAGCGAGATGTGGACTGAAACCCAGCGTGCGATGTTCGGGGACAGTGTCACGCTGCGCGATGAGTACAGCTACTGGTGGAGCTACATCCCGCACTTCCTGCACACACCGGGTTATGTCTATGCGTATGCCTTCGGGGAACTGCTGGTGCTGGCGCTGTTCAACCTGTACACCGAACGTGGGGCGTCCTTCGCGCCGCAGTATATCGACGTGCTGGCGGCTGGCGACTCCGATTACCCGGATCGCATTCTGGCGCAGATCGGGATCGACCTGAATGACCCGGCCTTCTGGAATCAGGGTGTGGATGCGATCCGCAAGCTGGTGGAGCAGGAAGAAGCGCTGGCGCAGGAACTGTACCCGGAGAAGGTCAACGGGTAGGTATTTGCTTTTTTGACCCCTCCCTGGCCCTCCCCGAAATCGGGGAGGGAACAGGCCACGCTGTGCAAGCAATGCTACCCACTTGCTGCCGAGGGGAAGAACGGGTTGTTGAGATGTTAAAAGTCTTCGTCCGTCAATAGGTGTCCCTGCGAAACGTGTAAACAAGGGGATGGTGGCGGACACGGTTGGCGCTACGCTTGGCATGCTGTGTCCCTACCGAACACACAAACAGGCGGGATGGCACACAGACCATCCCCTACGAAATACATAGATGCAAAAGCAGACAGGGCATCCCCTGCGAAATACACGGGTCAGAGGTGGACAGGGTCGGTCTGGTGATTGCGAAATCCGCATGCAGGCCGGTGTTAATGACCATCGCGATTGATTTCACAGAAGGCAGGTTTAGCGACCTGCCTTTTGGATTCACCCGACGTTTTGCCAGCGCGCACCCAAAATCTGTCCGACCACGGACAAAGTGTGCCATCCGGGATTATTTGCGGTTAAAATAGACGGAAATGGTGTGGAGCAGGATAAAATTCAATGGATCTCATTATTGAGACAAAAGATCTTGTCAAGCGTTTTGGAAAATTTACGGCGGTGAATGGCCTGTCGCTGGAAGTACCCGCCGGGGCCATTTATGGTTTTGTGGGGCCGAATGGCGCAGGTAAGACCACGACCATGCGCATGCTGACAACTCTGACCCGTCCGACATCCGGTGCGGCATGGGTGGGCGGGCATTCCGTCTTACAGGACCGGCGGGCGGTGCGCCGTGCTATCGGTTACATGCCGGACGAGTTTGGCGTGTACGATGACCTGCGCGTGTGGGAATACCTCGACTTTTTCGCGGCCTGCTATGACATCCCGGAGAATGAGCGCAAACGTCTGGTGACGGATCTGCTTGAACTGGTGAACCTGACCCACCGGCGCGATGATATGGTCGATAAGCTCAGCCGTGGTATGAAACAGCGGCTGTCGCTGGCACGCACGCTGGCACACGATCCGCAGGTGCTGATTCTGGACGAACCCGCGTCCGGGCTGGACCCGGCAGCACGTATCGAGATTCGTGAACTGATGAAGGCGCTTTCGAGCATGGGGAAGACGATCTTCTTCTCGACGCATATCCTGCCGGACGTGGAAAATATCTGCACGCACATTGGGATTGTGGAAGCGGGGCAGATGGTGATGCAGGGCACGCTGGACGAGATGAAGACACGCTATCAGCCGCACCGCGAGATCATCGTGACGGTGAAGGACAACGAAGCCGCCGAGCGCGTCAAGTCGCTGGTGGTGGGTGTTCAGGATGTGCTTCAGGCTGAGATCATCGAGCAGAAGGCGGGGCGGTCCCGCGTCCGTATCGATTTCACAGGCGACGATGACGGCGTCGCGGCGATCAGTCAGGCCATCAGCAACGGGGGCGTGTCGGTCCTCGGCTTTAATGAAGAGATCCGTGATCTGGAGTCGGTCTTCATGAAGGTCACGAAGGGGATTGTGAGCTAACCGGCTGCACGGACCGGCTGTATTCTTAATCTGTGTTATTGTAGTATCCTGAGAAACGCGAGGGGGATCTCCTCGCGTTTCCTGTTTGTCCTTGTCAAAGGAGTCTCATCGATGCTGAAAGGCGAACGTGTCACATTACGCGCTGTTGAACGGGGCGATCTGCCAAAGCTATGGGCGTTCAACAATGATCTCGAAGTCGAAGTGGCAGGCGGTGGCGATCCGCCGATGCCACAGCCGCTGGCGCGTCTTGAAGCCGATTTTGATCGCGGTGCATCTCAGGGTGGGCGGGATGATACAAATTTCGTGATCGAGGTGGACGGGCAGGTGATCGGCCAGTGTGCGCTGTTTAACTTCGAGATGACGGCGCGGACCTGTGAACTGGGAATCGCGATTGGCGACAAGGCGTACTGGGGGCGAGGTTTTGGCCGGGAAGCCGTCTCGCTGCTGACGGATTACGCGTTTCACCATCGCAATCTGCGCAAAGTCTGGCTGCGGGTGATCGGTAAAAATGCGCGTGCGATCTCCTCCTATCGCGCCTGCGGCTTTGTCGAAGAAGGTCGCCAGCAGGCGCATATCTGGAATGACGGCGGCTATGATGATCTGGTCTATATGGCGTGCTGGTCCAGCCGCTGACGAGTATCCAGCCGCTGGTCGCTGGTCAAACGAACGATTAAGGCTTCTGGCCCTTGTGAGAGTCATCCAGATAGCCGGACAGCCACTTGAGCATGTCCATCGCGCTCTGCGGCGTATACTCACCAGACAGAAGCTGACGTTCCAGTTCCTCTTCACGGCGGATGAGGGTGGCGCGGCTGCGATGCTCGTTCATGACTCCGATCAGGCCGTTTAATTCCTTCAGATTCTTCGCCAGTACACGGCGCTCATCCGGTGTGAGTTCATCGCGCCGGATGTCCAGTTCCTGCCGCAGTGTGACCGGGTCCAGTGTGCTGCTGGATTTGGGGGCAGGGTCAAAGGCATCCGACAGCCCCTGAAGGATCGAGTAGGTCATGGCGACGGCCTCGGCGAATTCCTCAAATGACCGCTTGTTGAACACCCGTCGCAGGGACAGCACCGTTTGCAGGATGACGCGGGCGTCGTCAATTGATTTGCGGCCTTCGAGCAGTTTCTCAAGCTGCTGCAGGCGGGTGGTGGTCTGCTGGCGGCAGAATTCCCGCCACAGATTCAGCACCTGCTGACGGACGCCGCTGTTCCAGGTGGTCAGGTCATGCAGGCGGGTGAACTGCTCGACCAGGTCTTTCTCGTTTTCGCGCTTCTCGATGCTGCTGAAGGTGCGCCGCGCCATCACGCGGGTGATCAGTTCGGAGCGGGTTTCTGCACCAAAGGAGAGCAGCTTCCACGTCTGCTCCGGTGCGATCTCCAGCGCGGGATTGTGCTGCAAGGTGCGCACTACCTGCTCACCGAGCGGCAGGGCACTGCGATTCCATGACTGCGCAGCGATCATCTGGAAATAGGTATCAACGGCCTGCTCTGGTGTCAGGACGTTTTCATTGACGGCCACGCCGACGATATTCAGCACGCTGTCCTGCGGGACATTGCTGGTTTGCAGGGCAGTTGCTAGACTGGTTTCATCCTTGGCGGAGGATTCGCGGATAAGCTGAGGTGTATAGGCCCGCAGCGGATCATCGGCAGGCAGGCTGAGCATGAGCGTCAGCAGGCGCGTCAGTGATTCACCAGGAAGCCATGTCAGTCCATCGGTCAGCAGGGTCTGGAGCAGGCGTCCGGGATGAAAGCGATGGGCTGAAGTCGCCCGGTTATTCTCTTCGGTATACAGCAGCCAGATCTGCTCGATGATTTCCGGCGTGAAGACGCTTGCGCCGAGCGGCGAGACGATGTCCGGCGATGCGACATCCGGGGAACCGGCTGCTGAGTCGTCATCTGCGCCCTGATGCTCAGGCGACTGTGCCTTGGTACTGGCGGCGCTGGCGGCCTGTGTGAGCGTCATCAGATAGAGGATGCGGCTCTGCACCAGCAGATCCTGAATGGCCTGCGGTGTGTAATGTTCGAGCGCGGTGCTGAGGGGATCGGGCAGGGCGTTGACGAGGGCTTCATCGGCCAGCAGTGTCTGAATCGACTCCGGTGCACGGCGGGCTGTGATCTGCAGAAGCTGAAAACCGACCTGTCCATCCGTCCGCGCACGACTCTGCACGGCGCTGATGCCGTTTTGCAGAATATCACCCAGTTGATAGGCCGCCGGTTCACGGACGATCAGCCGCAGCCATTCCAGCAGAGTTTCGTTGTCGCTGTCGGTGCTGGCGATTTCCAGTGAGTGCAGGGCGGCGCTGTGCAGACGTGGTATCCAGCGCTCGATCACCGCTGCCGGGGCTGGGCGTGCGGCAGGGATGGTATCCGCTTCGGATGAGGCGTCGGGTACAGGCATCTCTGCATCAGCGGGGATATCTGGTCGGGTTGGGGTTTCTTCGTTGGTCGTGATTGTGGCGGTGGATTGAGTCTCCGCAGTGCTGATGTTTGCAGCAGGCTGGTCGGAGGTTTCAGCCGACGCGGGTCGGTGATCCGAGGCTGACGCACTTTCGCCTGTGACGGGTTCTGTCGCTACCTGTGACTCTGATGTGGAGAGCGGCTCCGCCCCGGCTGCGTTTTCCGCAGCGGCAAGGCTTTCGGATTCCGCCAGCAGCGCGGCCAGATGGGTGCGAACTGCAAAATAGACGGCATCCGGCTGGCGATCAAGGTTTTCCTGAAGGGTTTCATTCAGCTTCTGATCAAGTTCGGGATCGAGATCCATCGCGGCGGTCACGATGCGGGCGGCTTCGGGGTCGCGCTGTTCCATGGCGTGCGTCAGCAGCAGCTTCATATAGCGCTGATGGAGCGCGGTATTCGCTGGTGAGACCCGGATCAGCGCGGCGCGGATCTGCTCGATGGGCAGCGACTCGCCTGCCAGCACCTGCTGATCCTGTGAATAGGCGGCGGCCATCTGCGCCAGCGCGGTCTGAAAGCTGATGTCTTCCGCCGTGATACCGTGCGCCAGTTCCATCGCCCGGATCTCCGATGCCAGTGCCCGTGGGCTGCGATCCTTCTGCCAGATACGCTCCAGCGCGTCGGTATAGGGCATGCGGACCTCGTCCCAGTCCGGCATGTCGGGTTCACGGGTGAGATCATGGTGAAAGTCGATACGCCAGCGTGCAGCCTCAATTGCGACTGCGGCCTGTGTGCTTCCGGTTATGAGCGTCTCACCTTCCGCGAGATTGACCTGCGTTTCAGCAGTTGGCGTGTCACCGGGCTGTTCACTGAGTTCTGGCAGCATGGGCATCGTTTCGTCACTAAAGATGATGCGCACGCGGCGTCGGCTCTCGGCATCGGTCGAGCGCGTGTGGGTGGTAAAGGTCATCTCCAGACGGGCGAACACCGGCAGCAGCATCAGTATGCCCTGAATCAGCAGCAGACGATCCGCCATCGTACCGGGCAGGCCGGTGATCAGCACCTGCTTATCGCTCAGTGCCGCGCTCAGCATCACCAGCAGTGGGCGGAGTTCGCCTTTACCGTAGACATCGATCAGATGCGAGATGACGGCCACACGGCGGTCAAAGGTCCATGTGGGCGAGGCCGGAAGCCAGTAGGGTTTCAGGGATTGAAAGGGCGTGGCGAACGATGGAATCGGCTCGTAAAAGAGATGCTCGGCCAGCAGCCCCGCGTTGCCGGAAATCGCGTTCAGGTCGCTGCGGCTGAGCTGGACGTACTCGTAAATGCTGCACGGCTCCGCACGGTTGGCGGTATCTCTGGCTGCACGGGCAAACAGATACTGTCCATTGCGTATACGAAAGAGGCCGACTGCCTGTGTCGCCGACTGCGGATGCTCTGCGGATGGTGAAGGCTCTGATGACGTTTCGGCCGTGTCGGGTGAAGCAGCCGGATCGACCGCATCGACGATGGCACTGCGCCGCCATTCCGCGATGACACTCTGCGGCAGATCGGTACTGGAAGCCAGTAGAGTCGGCTGATCGGAGTCGATTGGGCAGCCATAAATCACATGATGTAGCGTGTTGCTCGAATCCACTTTCAATCCTTTTGGCCTTCCGTGTAGAGCGATTGTCTCAAATCCTGCCGGAGATTGCCAGATGCCACGCGGAAGGTTTGTGGTTACAGATCAGTCGGTTTCGGGTGAGTCAAAGAGATGACGCAGAAACAGTGAAGGATTAGCGAGGAAATCACGCATCAGGGTGACATGTTCGAGCGTTTCGTAATCGACCTGGCTGATACGCTCGCCGTCACAGCTCAGGATGACCGCGCCGGGATATGCCATCAGGATTGGGGAATGGGTGGCGATGATAAACTGCGACGACTGATCGACCATGTCTTTCAGCATCGCCAGCAGCGAGAGCTGTCGCATGGGGGACAGCGGGGCTTCGGGTTCGTCCAGCAGATACAGCCCATTGGGGACAAAGCGCGTGCGAAACAGTTTCAGAAAGTTCTCGCCATGCGAACCGGCATCCAGCCCTTCACCGTAACGTGAGTCCAGCGCATGGAGCTGACCGGAATGCGCCATGCGTGCCAGCCCACGCGCCAGCTCGGGACGGTCGGCATATTCCTCGTCGATTTCCTCCAGTTCCTGCTGGAGTGAAGCGCGGGTCGTATTCATCTGTTTCGCATAGCCAAAGAAGTCCTCAGAGCGCAGGAAGAAGCCGCGCTTGCTCCGCTTTGACCAGATCAGCCGCAGACAGTTCGCCAGTGCCCGGACCTCAGCCAATGTCGCGTCGGTGTGGGCGCTTTGTGTCCCGACCGTGATCGACTTCGCGGCGATGGCGAGCGCTTCCAGCAGGGTTGATTTACCGGAGCCGTTTTCCCCAACCAGAAAGGTTACCGGCGATTCAAACCGCAGCGTTTCCAGATTTTGAATCACAGGTACGGTGAAAGGGAAGCGGTCGGTGTGAGTGGGTGGGCGGTACTCCACCGCACGCAGCGGCAGTTGAGAGGTCAGAGACATACGGGCGGATTCCTGTCGTGGGTGGTCGGTCGCTGGCAGTCAGTCCACAGACGATAACACAAAACAGCGCGAGAGGTCTATGCGACTCCTCGCGCTGTCGGTTATTTGATGCGGGATGGCACGCAGGCCATTTACAGCGGACACGGCCTGTGTTATGCGCCGTAGGGTTTTACCCCATCGGATACGTCATTTAAGTTGTACCCCGTTTCAGTGAGAAAGTTTGAGCAGCAATGAAATCAAGCCAAATCACGTTCAGAAACACGTCAAACGAT
>JAEZAF010000114.1 GCA_023430545.1 Chloroflexota bacterium | reverse complement strand
GCCTTCGCCTTGCCGTTGGGATTCTTGGCGACGAGCTTCCACGTATAGCTCTGGCCGGACGTGAACACCGCACCCATGCTGGCCGCCGTCACCGTACACGTGCCGCTGCTGCATTGTGCTTCTGCTGGTGTCAGTTTCACCTTGCCGACCTTGTTCCCCGCCGCATCCTTGACCACCACTTTGAAGGTCGCGGCGTCGCCGCCGTCGGTCCATGTGAAGGCGGTCACCGCGCTTACTGTCCCAATCGGACTGGTCAGCACCGGCTCACCGGGCAGGACCACCACGCGGAAGCTCACCGGCTTGGTGAACTTGCTGTAACGGTCTACACCGTCGAACTGACGGGCACGCAGGTAATACTGCCCGTCGCCCAGCGTCACGCGGATATTCTGTTCTTCGCTCGGCGCTGCACCGTTGTCGAACACCAGACTGGTGAAATCCGCTGTCCGGCTGACCTGAACATGATAGGCCGGGGAATAGCCAGGGCGTAGGTTGCTCTCGCCTTCAAACAGCGTCACGATCAGGTGTTTGCCGTAGGTCGCGTCCTGTGCGGGACTATGTACCGTCGGGCGTCCGGGCATCGGTGCGGCGCAGGCCGGGACATCCGCCGGTTTGCCTTTGGTGCGGTACTTCAGCTTGACCTTATCCAGCAGATACGCGGGCTGGTCATCATCCGTCATCCCCTGAATCTCAAGCCGCAGGCCAACCCATCCGGCGGGGTTCTTCAGGTAAACAGCGTACTTCTGCATCGGTAGTCCGGGCGGGATGACGAACTCGCAGGTCTGCGCACCGGTCCATGTCTCCGGGCGGTGAAGGTGGACGCGGATCGTCTTGGCCTCGCTTCCGCTGTTCCCAAGCTGAAGCTTGACCATCATCGTCGTGTCCTTCGGGACGCGCACGTTGTAGTCCTGATAGATCGTCGCCGGGTTGTTGCTTTCGGCCTTGCGGTGGAACTGGTAAACACCGTCAATCACACCGTGTCCTGCGATCCCGCCCCATGTCATCCACTCGCTGGCATCGGAGTCAAACCCGCCATTGCGCACCAGATTGACATCGGGCGCGATGCTCGTCGTCGTGTCGATCACCGCCGGTTCGTAGTAGTGATGCAGGAGGCCCTGCCACGTCCAGCCGGCCTCGGCCTTGTCACGCGAGTCCCACTGGCCCATGCATTCCCACGTCGGCTGATCCTCGCACTGCCAGTCGTAGGCCAGGTAGTGGATCTCGAAAATGCGGTTATTGCGGGACAGGCGGTAGTGCCAGGTTGCGTCCACCGCCGCGTCGGTCGTGTCACGGTGAGAGTTCGGGAAGAAGACCTGATCGCAGGTATTATCGACCACATCGACGCCCTCAGGCCGGTAGGCGGGAAGGATGATCTTGTACCATGCAAAGGTCTTGGCGGCCATCGCACCCGCCATCAGCGACTGCGGATGCCATGTGGAGATCCACTCGTTCGGAAGCACGTTCTTGACGTACTCTTTCAGGTCCATCTCGATCACTTCTGTGACCGGCTGCCCCGCCTGTACCCACTGATGACAGTGGATGAACGGTGTAATCCCGACCTTGATTGTCAGCGGGACTTCAAAATGTGAGGGCACAGCATCGCGTCCCTGCGGAACATAGGCTTTCGGGTCCATCGGGATGTTACGCTGAAGCTGTGCGCGTGCCGCGAGATCCGCTTCGGTGTACAGCATCTCGGTCGGGTTCAGTCCGCCTTTGACGGTGATCGGGCTGGCTCCGAGGGTGATCGGGTCCAGCAGGCGGGTGACACCGGGATACAGCGCGGTCTGGGTCATCGTCCAGCTTCCGTAGCCCGCCTTGCTGACGACGATGTCCGCCATCAGGTAATCGGCTTCCAGTGGAAGCTGTACGCTGAAATGGCCCATCGCATCGGTCACGCCGACGCGTTCGCCATTCACCAGGACCTCAGCACCGGGCATCACCTGTTTGCTGGACGCATCCAGCACGAGGGCGCTGATGCCGGTTGTCCCGGCTGAAAGCACCGGACGCGCCAGCGGAATCAGGCCTTCGCCGTCAGACTGTGCGTGCAGGGTGTTATAGGGGGCAAGGGTGAGTGCAAGGGCGGAAAAGACAGCAAGTGTCAGCAGTTTCGAGAGGAAGTGCTTCAACATCAAACTCATTCGATTATTCTCATCAGCTCAGATCAGTGACAGGCCGATACATACAGCGCACGGTGATATGGCCTTTAGCTATTGTATAGGGCTTAAGAGGGGATGAAGCGTAAGAAAACACAAACGATGCTGGTACTATGTTCCCGCAGACGCTGCTGTAAGGTTCAGTTACTGTAACGTCTGCGGGGTTATATCCGTAATGTTGTGGCAGGAATGCCCAGTTAGTCTGCGTAGCGGTCGAGTTCCCGTCTGGCGCGTTTGACGGAAGCGGCTGCGAACACCTCTGCATCGCGCAGTTTTCCGGGCCTGGTGGGCTTACTCGGAGAGGGTGACGACTGCCTTCTGCGAAGCGGAACGGTGAACAGTCCGCCGCCGAAGACCATCACACTGACGACCAGCGTGCGCTGCGCCATCTGGTCAACTGGATCGACATAATCCGGCACGGTGAAGTAATACACAACATCGCCATTTGTCATCTCGATCATCGTTTCGAGGGCAGGATCGACTACCGTATTCACACGCACGTAAATCCACAGCGGACGGTCCAGAATTCTGGCCGCTGATGCGAATACGGCGAGCTGCTCATCTGGTAATGTCAGCTTCTGTGTGTTCTTGGAATCTGCGATGAACCGATCTGTGATGAAGTCGGGATAGAAGTAATTGCTGCTGCTGATGCTTACTTCAGGGGGATAAGCGAGACAGGTGTTACATGATTTGGCTGGTAATCCCGCTGGATCGCAGAAACACTGCATCTGCCCGGAAGCATTGTTGTTTACTACACCGAGATCGTGCGCAAGGATATCTTCTCCATCGTTGCCAATGGTTTTCGGATGCCCCTCGCCTGTAGTGAGCGGTACTTCACTGGAGTAACGTCGGCCAGTAGGGTTAGGGGCGGTGAAGTTCAGCAGCACGATAACAGAGAGCATTGCAGCCAGCAGTGCCGTCAGCATGATGAGCATGCACAGACCGTGAAGCAGACGGTTAATCAGTTTAATCAGTTTGACCATGTGCGACGTAATCCGGATCAGTTAATACGAATACCTGTCCTTCTATTGTGCGGCCACATTGCGCTTTGAACCTGTAAGATCGCCCGGAATACGGTGAATCAAACGGTAGATAAACCTTCCGAAGTTGGTAAAAATTCGTCAGATTCTGATGACAAATCACCCGAATACCGTCAAGATTGGCTAAGATGAAACCAAAAATCATTAAGAAACAAGTGAACGTATGTTATACCGCCATCTGAAATCGATCCTTTTTCTCATCGTCTTATTTTCGATGATGGCAGCCCTGAATCTCATCGCCCAGCCTTATACTGCACAGGAGGATGGGACGCTTCCGCTGCCTGTAAACCTGTCCTCCAGCCGTGATGCCGTTGTCGGTAATGGCACCCCGCAGAGCTGTACTGAAGCCGCGTTAAATGCAGCGCTGGCGGTTGGTGGTGTGATCCATTTCAACTGTGGACCGGGGATGCACACCATCACGCTGACGACGACCAAGGAATTCGGTGCGGGTGGGCCATCTGCGACGCTTGTCGGCGAAGGGCGTATCACCCTGAGCGGGGGCGGCACGGTGCGGTTGTTCCGGCTGTATCCGTCAGGAGAATTGACGCTGCGCGGCGTGGTGATCTCTAACGGCTTTGACACCGTTGATGGCGGTGCGATCCTCAATCAGGGCGTACTCAATATCCTTAATTCGACTTTCGTTAATAACGGCGTCAGGACACGCTCAGGCGGCGCGATCTTTATCACTGAAGGTGGTATCGCCAATGTACTGGCGTCGTCGTTCGTGAACAACCACGCGACCGAACGCGGCGGTGCAATCTATGTGCGTGAGAACGCCACGCTGAATATCGCCAACAGTACCTTTACCGGCAATACCGGTCAGTTGGGCGGTGCCATACGCGTCTTCGGTCCGAATGCGCTCGCCAATATCACGCATGTGACCTTCAACGGCAATAACACGGCGGCTGACGCCAGCACACTGGGGGCGGAAAACGCCGGTGTGATCCGCCTGCGTAACAGCATTCTGATCAACGCGATCGATGGTCCGCACTGCGTCGGGACGATCACCGATGAGGGCGGGAATATCGTCGTGGGTGCTGGTTGTACGGGTATTACACCAGCCAGCACGGGCAATCCGCTGCTCGGTACGCCGGTCGGCAGTCCGGTGTACTTTCCGATTTCACCCGGCAGCTCGGCTTTCAATCGCGGGACGAACTGTACCTTTCTGAGCACAGGGTCGAATCCGTTTTTCACCAACGGCGCAGCGGTTCCTCGTGATCAGCGCTGGTCGGAGCGTCCACAGGACGGCGGCTGCGACAGCGGCGCCTATGAGCTTGTGCTGAACCCTACGCCGACGCCAACGATTACACCAACCGCGACGATTACACCGACGTATACGGCGACAACTGCTCCACCCACGGTGACGGGTACGCCGCGTCCACCGACCGTGACCAACACACCCGCACCGCCCACGCTGCCACCGACGATCACGCCTACGGGCATTCCTTTTGTCGAACTGCTGGTGAACGGCGGTTTCGAGGCTAAGGCACAGGGCCGACCGGAAAACGAGGGCTGGAAGGTCAAGTACGACAACGGTGATAAGGTCAAATGCAATAAGCCGGAAAAGGGTAAGGTGTTTTCACGCAGTGGGCAGTGCGCCTTCCTGTTTAAGGGAAGCAGTAACGAGAATACCAAGCTGGTGCAGAAGGTGATTCCGACACAGGTGACTTTCTTCAACGGGGATCAGCTTATCTTCCGCGCCTATGTCAAGGCGATCAACCCGACCACCGCGGGGAAGATCAAGGTCGTGGTGCGTTATGCAGACAGCACGCCGAAGGGGAAGATCCAACTGGTGCTGGTGCAGACCAGTGCCTATACCGAATATCGCGGGACCTATGTCGTCCGCAGTCCGAATGTCCAGAAGATCAAGGTGCTGGTCGGCCATAACAGCCTGAGCGGGAAGACTTATGTGGACGATATGAGCCTGATCAAGACGATGCTGATTTCACGGGATGAGCTGCTGCCTCTGCCGTAACCAGTGTGGTGGACAGAGGCTGTATGTACTTTCTAAACCTCAATCCTCAATCCCCTTTCCCGGAAACAGATTTTGCATGGCGAAGGGGCCGGGGGATGAGGTTTAGTACGTGAAATGCGCTAGCGGGCTGCTGACATCAGGGCGGGTTCGCTGTGTCCGGGAAGCTGGAGCGAGACCGCGGTCCCTTTGCCCGGAATGCTCTTGATATTGAAGACTCCGCCAGCGATTTCGGTCAGCTTTTTGGCGGTTGCCAGTCCGAGGCCGGTGCCCTGCTGTTCGTGGATCTTGCGGTCGAACTGCATAAAGCCGCCGATCAGCTTGATCTGGTGCTTTTCCATCCCGCGCCCGTGATCAACCACGGTAAACAGATAATGTCCGTTCTGGGTTGAGGTGTAAATGGTCACAGGCGTGCCAGGAGTAGAGAACTTGAAGGCGTTGTCAATCAGCTCGTTGATCGTACAGGAGAAGGACTCCTCGGTCATCTTCGTCCCCTGACCTTCGAGTGTGAGCTGAAGATCATCCTGACGATGGTAACGGGCGGCGATTGCCTGAGCTGTGGTCATGATAAGTTCGTCACAGGCCACTGTCGGCTCAAAGGTGATTTCTTCGTAGCTCATGGTATGGCTGCGCGTGTACCACAGGAAGCGCTCTGAAAGCTGGTTGAGCCGCATGGCATACTGGCTGATCATATCCAGCATCGCCACATGGTCTTTTGAACGCTCGTGATCCGGGCTTTCAATCATCAACTGAGCGTAGCCCTCGATCACCATAATGGCGGTGCGCAGTTCATGGGGCAGCGAGCTGGTGATATTGTTGCGAAGCTGTTCAAGTTCACGTTTGAAACTGTGTTCTCTGAGTTCTTTCTTGAAGAGGCGGGTGCGTACAGCGGTCTTGAGTTCCTGAATCGTAAACGGCTTGGACAGGAAGTCATCCGCGCCCAGATTCATCCCGCGCCGCATAGTGCTTTGATCCGCGAAGGCGGTCAGGAAGATAAACGGAATTGAAGAGGTGCGTTCGTCTTCCTGAAGGACATCCAGTACGCCAAACCCGTCGCGGTTGGGCATGCTGATATCACAGATGATCAGATCTGGCAGTGTTTCCTGCGCGATTTCGGTGCCACTCAGGCCGTCATGTGCCTCAATAACCTCGTATTCATCCGCGAGGCTTTGGATGATAAGGTGACGTGTTGTGGAGCTGTCTTCGATGACGAGAATTTTCTGCATGCCTGGTCCTTTGGAGCCTTCATTGTTGAGACGCTGTACGAAAGAGATATCCTGATCGACAACCGGGTGAGATGGGAAATCCCATATACACCTGCTGTGCGTTTTTGGTTTGTTACAGTTTTGTCACCCCGAAGGAGATGCCTGTTTTCATCTTACTTGATATTACGATCCGTAAGCATTGATCTTTCAAGGTTTTTTACCTATCTAATCTTATTTTTACTTAAGTGGACAGACGTACAGGAATCAGGGTAACAGCACACAGGGCAGATTGTGTCACTGAAAACGAGAGACGGGGACGCGTATACCGCACCATGGCCGGGGAAGCCACTGTTCGTAAATGATAAGACTAGCTGGTGAACTGCTGAAGCGTCGTCAGGAATTCTTCGATAGAGAAGGGAGTCACGAAGGTGGCCTTGATCTGAACGCTGAAGTCGCTCAGCAGTTCGTCGGAGAGAGGGCATGCGTTCACGACCAGCACCGGCCTGGAGATGGTTCGGGTATTTTCCTGTAAGGCGGTCAGGATGCGCCTCAGGGCTGGTTCTGTCTCATCATTGACGACGATAATCAGATCGGGGGGGAATTCCAGCACTTCAGGAGAGAGCGAGGTGACGTCCGCACTGCGCTGGACCCACCACATCTGTTGGCGAACATTCTGATAACGAATGGCACGCGCAAGATGAGTGGAAAAGGGGGATTGTCGCTCGTCGATCAACAGCACACGCATTTTCTGAATAACCTGGGTATCGGAAGCAAAGTAACTGAAGCAAAGCAACTGAAGCAAAGCAGCCTGAGCAAAACGGCCTGAGCAGAAAACCGCTCGGTACAGGCGAAACCAGAACAAGCATACCGCTTTAGCGCTGATTTGCGACGGTGGGTTCTCTCCCAGGCGGCGGTGACTTCGGATCGCGATCGAGTAAAATGACGACATGTACCACAGAATATTTATCGGGCACACACCTCTGCACGCTACAATAGTGACAAGCAGGGATTTTATAAGGATAAGGGAGCAAAACAGATGAACTTCGATACATCCGTTTTCCGTAAATATGATATTCGCGGTACGGTCAGTGGAGAGAACCCCCAGCTTTCTCCAGATCTGGCGCGGGCTGTAGGTAAGGCACTGGGGACCTATCTGCCGCGTGAATTTGGTACTGACCGGATGTTTGTGGGCTGCGATAACCGGCCCTCATCACCCGGGCTTAAAGAAGCGATGATGGAGGGGGTGGCCTCCACCGGCATGCATGTGACCGACATCGGCTATGTGATGACCCCGACCACCTATTTTGCATCCGCCAGCTACGGCGAAAAGGGCGGCGGTGTGATGATCACCGGAAGCCACCTGGACACCCGCTATAACGGGATCAAGATGGCCTATGGCAAGCTGGCGCTGGCCGGCGATCAGATCCTCGACCTGTTGAAGATCATCCAGTCGGGTGAGTTCGCGACTGGCAATGGTGTGATGGACAAGGATTTTGAGACGATCAATCGTCATATGGAGACGATTGGCAATATGGTGACGATCAGCAAACCGCTGAACGTCGTGCTGGATGCTGGAAACGGCCTGAGCGGGACCTTCTTCCCGCCGGTGCTGGAACGGCTCGGCGTGAAGGTCACCTGCCTGTACTGCGAGTCCGACGGGACGTACCCGAACCATCTGCCGAACCCGGAAGATCCCGAAATGACCAAGGACCTCGAAGCGAAGGTGGTCGAGATCGGGGCGGATCTGGGGCTGGCCTTTGATGGCGACTCCGACCGATGCGGGTTCATCGACAATCACGGTCACCATATCGCGGCGGACCGTCTGCTGGCACTGCTGGCGAAGGACCTGCTGTCACGGCATCCGGGCACGCCGATTGTCTTCGATGTGAAGGCATCACAGGCGCTGAGTGATTACATCAAGCAGAACGGCGGCGAACCGGTGATGTGGAAATCCGGCCACAGCCTGATGAAGCAGAAGATGAACGAGATCGGCTCACTGCTGGGCGGTGAGGTCAGCGGTCACCTGTTCATCGGTGAGAATTACTACGGCTTCGATGATGCCCCGCTGGTCGCGCTCAAGACACTGGAAATCATCGCGAACTCCGGTAAGACGATCTCGGAACTGTTCCAGGATGTACCCAAGCTGGTCGCGACACCGGAGATCATCCTGTCCACGCCGGACAACCTGAAGTTCGAGATCATCGAAGAGATCCATCAGGCACTGGCGCAGGACTTCGAAGTGATCACCGTGGACGGCGCACGGGCGCTGTTCCCGAATGGATGGGGGCTGGTGCGTGCCAGCAATACCCAGCCGGCCATCACGCTGCGGTTTGAGGCTTATACCCGCGAACAGATCG
Source organism: Chloroflexota bacterium (assembly GCA_023430545.1). Lineage (GTDB taxonomy): Bacteria > Chloroflexota > Anaerolineae > Aggregatilineales > Phototrophicaceae > JAEZAF01. The sequence continues at coordinate 158 of JAEZAF010000114.1, read as the reverse complement.
TCGAGTATATGCGCCGGTTCAAGGATCTGCTGGATCATCATCCCGAGATCGACCAGTCACGCTTTGTCAGCCTGATCGACAGTTACAGTCAGGAAGCGCCGACGACGAGTACAGGGCATTAAAGTCTGACCCTAGCCCTGCGCAATAGGTTGCGCCGT
>JAEZAF010000090.1 GCA_023430545.1 Chloroflexota bacterium | reverse complement strand
TCCTGCTGAATCCATTCTTCGAGGGTGGTGTATTGGGTGTCTGTTTTCGTTTGCTCAGCCATAGCTGTTCCTTCGCATCTCCACTGATACTTTCATTGTAAAACGCTGGTGTGTCTAATGGAGGGTTTTACCGGAAGCGCTGTTGCAGCGATCAAAATCACGGTATGCTTCGCGCTGCTGCCAGATTTCAAAAGCAAACCGCTTGAGGAGATGTGATGAAATCCATGCAAGACAGAATCTGTTTAGTCACCGGCGCAACCGATGGTATCGGCAAGGTCACCGCATTCGAACTGGCACGGGCTGGGGCAACGGTGATCGGTGTAGGACGCAATCCCGACAAGATCCGCGCTGCGCTGGATGAAATCGGCCAGACACGCGGCTCGCTCGAATTCCTGACCGCTGATCTGTCATCGCAGGCGGAGATCCGGGCGCTGGCGGAGGAATTCAGGCATCAATATGACCGGCTGCATGTGCTGGTCAACAATGCGGGGGCGCTGTATACCGACTACCGCGAAAGTGTGGACGGCATCGAGCTGACGTTTGCGCTCAACCATCTGAGCTACTTCCTGCTGACCCACCTGCTGCTGGATACAATCCGTGCCAGCGCACCGGCCCGGATTATCAATGTGTCCTCGGATGCGCATTTCAGATCGGGGCTCGATTTTGACGATCTCGGTCATCGCCGTAATTACGACGGCTGGACGGCTTATGAGGCATCCAAGCTGGCGAATATCCTGTTCACGTATGAACTGGCACGTCGGCTGGAAGGCTCTGGCGTAACGGTCAACGCGGTGCATCCGGGTTGGGTGAACTCGAACTTTCAGGTGGCGGCTGGGCTGTCTCAGCGCGGCCCGCTGACAAACGAAGAGGGCGCGGATACGCAGCTCTGGCTGGCGACTTCGGATGAGGTAGAGGGTGTCACTGGCAAATTCTTCGTCCGGCGGCAGGAGACCCGCTCGTCGGATGTCTCGTATGATGAAGCGGTCGCACGGCGGTTATGGGATATCAGCGCCGAGATGACGGGGGTGGCCTAATCGATTCTCATGTTGCAGGCGGGGCCGTTCAGTGCCAACATTAGCCCTTTCCGCTGATGAACGTTCCACAGGATAAACCTATGACTGATGCCAAACCCGCTGACACCTACAGCCGTGCCGGAGTCGATATTGCTGCCGGAAGCCGCGCCACTGATCTGATGAAAGCCGCCGTCCATGCCACCTATACGCCTGAGGTGCTGTCGCAGACGGGTGCATTCGGCGGCCTGTACGACATCAGCGGCCTGACGAAGCTCGACGCGCCGGTGCTGGTCTCCTCAACTGACGGTGTCGGCACCAAGACGATGGTCGCGGCGGCGCTCAACCGCTGGGATACCATCGGGCAGGACCTCGTCAACCACTGCGTGAATGACATCCTCGTGCAGGGGGCGCGTCCGCTGTTCTTCCTCGATTATGTCGCCTCATCGAAGCTCGACCCGGAGCAGATCGCGTCGGTGGTGGGCGGTTGTGCGCTGGCGTGTCAGCAGGTCGGGGCGGCACTGCTCGGCGGAGAGACCGCCGAAATGCCCGGAGTCTATCAGCCCGGCGAACTCGATCTGGCGGGGACGATTGTCGGCGTGGTTGAACGCGCCAGAATCCTCGACGGGTCGGGTATCCAGCCGGGGGATGCGATCCTCGCCCTGCCGTCTACCGGACTGCACACCAACGGCTATTCACTGGCGCGTAAGGTCCTCGCGGATCTTGACTGGACGGCACACGATGACCGGCTCGGTACGTCGGTCGGGGAAGCGCTGCTGGCGGTGCATCGCTGCTATCTGCGGGAAGTGCAGGCCTTGTGGTCTGCCGGGATTGAGGTACACGGGCTGGCACACATCACCGGCGGCGGCGTGATCGACAATCTGCCGCGTATCCTGCCTGCGGGGACTGCCGCCCGCATCCAGCGCGGTGCGTGGTCCATCCCGTCGATCTTCGACCTCATCCAGTCGCTTGGCGATATATCAGATCGGGATATGTTCCACGCCTTCAATATGGGACTGGGGATGCTGGTGATCGTCCCGGCGGATGCAGTCGCACAGGCACAGGCCGTGATTACGGAACTCTCGCAGGTCGGGGAAATCACGTCAGGGGATGACAGGCAAGTTACGATCGTCTGATGTGCCGTTTCCGTGTGGCAGTCTATCATCAAACGGTTATGATCGATTTCGCCTGAACGTGTTAGACTTTCGCTCTTTCATTACGCTTACCCTTCATGCGAGGAAAATAACCGATGCAAACACGTGCCCTTGGACAATTACAGGTCTCGGTCGTCGGGCTGGGATGCAACAACTTCGGCGGACGCATCGACTACGACGCGACGGTCGCCGTGATCGATGCCGCACTCGATGCCGGGATCAACTTCTTCGATACGGCGGATGTCTACGGTGGCAACGGCAAAAGCGAGGAATTCATGGGGCGTGTGCTTCAGGGCCGCCGCGACCGTGTGCTGATTGCCACCAAGTTCGGCAACAGGATGGAAGGTGCAGGCGAGGGCGCACATCCCGATTACATCCGTGTCGCAGTGGAAAACAGCCTGCGCCGCCTTCAGACCGATGTGATCGACCTCTACCAGATCCACAAGCCCGACCCGAACGTCCCGATTGCGGAGACGCTCGGTGCACTGGATGAACTGGTGAAGGCAGGCAAGGTGCGCGAAATCGGCTGCTCCAATTACACCGCCGACATGCTGCGCGAGTCCGAGGCTGTGACCAGGTCCGGTGCGGCACGGTACGAGAGCGTGCAGAATCACTACAGTATGCTGACCCGTGATCCTGAATCAGACGGCGTGCTGGCGGAATGTGCGCGTCAGGGG
>JAEZAF010000260.1 GCA_023430545.1 Chloroflexota bacterium | reverse complement strand
CCAAAACCCATTCCCTAGAGGCTGTTATGCACTTTTAAAGCCTCACCCTGAGAAACGCCTCCGTCCCGAAACAAGTTTCGCTAGAGAAGCAGAGATAAGTCCCCTCTCCAGCACTCGAAGAGCGTTCGCTGCGAGTGGTGGGGAGGGGATTTAGGGGTGGGGTTAAGACCGCAGGACGAACTCAATTTTGAAAGTTCATAACACGCTTTAGCCCCAGAATAAACCCCCACCCGAATCCTTTACAAAACACGCGGCGGGTAGGGACATGGCACTACCGTGTCCGCCATAAACACCTGAACTAAAATCAAATACCTACCTTTGAAAATGGGGATAGAGGGCGCTTTTCCACCCAAAATCCCTGAAACTCGGTCCACTTCGTTTGAAAATTCGAACCGCACGACTCGAACATTCGTGCTACACTATAACATTCCTGTACCTTAACATCAAAGACATGCAGCAGTTGCACCACCAGACAGTTGCAGCAGCACTTTTTTTTGTGCGGCAGCAGCAGCAGCAGCAAGCCATTTTGAACCTGAAGACCGGTCCTTTGTTGCACGATAGTGCAGCAAACTGCTGCAACAAAGACACCCTACTGCGACTGACTCAGTAACGGAGGCACGAACTGATGGACGAGCTTCAGCAGGCTTTCCGGCGCAAACGGCTTACTCAGGAAGGCCGCGCAGCCCGCCTGCTCCGCGAGCTTGGCTTCCACACTGCCGACGCGGGCAGTACAGGCGATGATCGGTGGCGCTTTCAGGCTGCCGCCCAACTGCTGAACCAGTCGTAAGGTCAGCACGCGGCCATCCACATCCGGCAGATTGAAGTCCATCACAATCAGGTCCGGGCGTTCCTGACGTGCTGCCTGTGCCGCCGCCAGCCCGCGCTTGAAATGCCGTACTTCATACTGCTCGGACTCAAGGATATGTACGATCATATCCGCGTTATCCTGATTGTCTTCCACCAAAAGGATATAGCCCATTCGATCCGTCTTTCTACTTCTACGCTGTTTCTACAGGTTCAGATTTTCGCTGTCCGATGTTGTCTGCGCCATCGACTGTGCCAGCACCTTCTGCACCACCTCGATCACGGTTTCCGGCGTTGCAGGCTTGCCGATGAACTCGGAAACACCCAGGCTTTGTGCCCGCTGTTGATCCGAGGACGCGGTGTACACAATCACCGGGATGACAGCGGTGGTCGGCTCGCTTTTCAACTGCTGGATGACATCCCATCCGCTCATGTGTGGCAGGTTGACGTCAAGGATAATCAGATGCGGCACTAAGCCCACGGCCAGTTCCATCACCTGTGCGCCGTCATGGGTGTCGATCACCAGATAGCCAGCGGATTCTAAAGCACGACGCAGCAGTTCACGCATACTGACTTCGTCTTCCACCAGCAGAATCGACAGCACTTCCTCTTCGGGAAGCTGTACGCGCTCAAACACCGTGAACTCCGCGCTCTCAGCCGACATCCGGCCAGACTGCGCCTGTTCTTCCGCCGCAATCGGCAGTGTGAAGGTAAAGCGGCTGCCCTTGCCGACTTCGCTGTACACTTCCAGATCACCGCCGTGCATCTGGCTGAGCTGCTTGCTGATGTCCAGTCCCAGCCCGGTCCCGACGATCTCGCTGAAGGGGCGCGTGCTGATCTGATGGAAGCGGTCGAAGATGATCGACTGCCCTTCTTCCGGGATACCGATGCCGGTATCGATCACCGAAATCGCGACACGATCCCCGACGACTTCAGCATGCAGCGTGACACTGCCCGTCGTCGTGAACTTGATCGCATTCGACAGCAGATTCAGGATCACCTGCCGCACGCGGATCGGGTCCGCCCACACCAGCGGAAGATCGTCAGGATAATCGGGCCGTAACTGTAGGGTCTTGTCCTTCAGCAGACCGGTGGCCGTCGCCAGCACACCGCGGAAGATCGTCGGCAGTTCGACCGCCGTATACGTCAGTTCCAGTTTGCCAGCCTCGATTTTGCTCAGGTCGAGGATGTCGTTAATCAGCCCCACCAGATAATGGCCGTTGTCCTCAATCAGCTTGAGATAAGGCCGGTAGATCTCTGGCATCGGTTCATTCTTAAACATCTGAGGCATGAACAGCATCGAATGTGAATAGCCGATGATGACGTTCAGCGGGGTGCGCAGTTCGTGGCTCATGTTCGACAAAAACTGCGATTTGGCACGGCTGGCTTCTTCGGCCTTGCGCTGCGCCTCACTCAGCTTGATATTGGCCGCCGACAGCTCCGCCGTGCGCCGCACCACCCGTTCTTCGAGGTTGCCATACACGCTCTTGAGTTCGCGCAGCATTCCGTCGAATGCGTCCGCCAGATGCCCGATCTCATCACGGCCACCGGTTCCGGGGACATTCACATCCCATGTCCCCTGACGCACCCGATCCGCGACTTCGGCCAACTGCCGGATGGGGCGCACGATACTCCGGGTCAGCAGGACGGCCACCATCATCCCGACAATCAGCGACAGCACGGACAGGAAGATCGCGACCTGCTGTGTGCGGTTCACTTCCCCCAGAATTGAGCTGATCGGGATCACTCGAAACAGCAGCCAGCGGATCGAGATCTGCGTCTCTGGCCGGATATGGACAAACACCTGAAGCGTATCGGGATGATCGGTCGATTCCGTGATGATCCCCTGGCTTTCGCTGAACATGCCGATGACATCAGCGCGGGATCGTTCATTGTCAAAAGTCACCGTCTCGTTCAGTTCCCCACAGAAGCGCCGGGATTCGTCAGGGTTCAGCAGATAGCTGCCATCACGGTTGACCAGATACAGCGAGGACGAATGCTGGCTCACCATCTCATCGAACAGCGGGTCAAGGCTGACCGTCGCCACCAGCACCGAGACATTCGCGCCATCCACTTCCAGCGGGACCGAATAGTACAGGATGGGTACGCACGTTTCGCCCTGATCGGTGCTGACCTGAATCACATCGTAATTCGAGATATACACCTGATTGGCGGGCAGACCGATCGCCTGATTGAAATAGGCTTCACCGGCGAAGTTCTGCCGTCGCAGGGTCGGGATCAGTTCACCTGTACTGCTGATATGCAGGAGTTCCTCACCTGCCAGATCGATAATCCGGAAGTCGATATAGCGGTTTTCCGAGTGGTTGAGGAAGGTACGGAACAGCTCGATCTGCGCATCCTGATGCGCGCCGATGGGATCGGGCGCGCCATCGATGACGGCGGCGAAGCGTCGGGTGGGCGGCGCAAGGCTGAGAAAGATCAGGTCTTCCTTGATATTGATCAGACGATCTTCAATGTCGTTGGCCTGAGAGACCAGCGAGCGCAGTTCTTCCGCGCCGATCTTCTGGATCAGGGTGCTGGCCGCTGTGCGCAGGCTGTAAAAGCTGATAATGCCGGTGGGGATCAGTAAGACGACGACAAACGCGAAAATCAGCTTATTTTGCAGTCGTCGGGTAATTTTCGGGACCATGACGATTCCTTGCTACAACCTACCAGTATATGTCAGCTACAGCGCTGCCGGTTCATCCTGGAGTTGAAAAATAAATCATCTTTACAGATGAACAAATCTGCCAGCGAAATCTCTATACTGAGAAGTGGGTAAATCCCACTTTTACGGTTCTTTCTAAATGTAAAGGAAAAGCTTTATGCAAACACGTAAACTGCTCTTTTCGGTACTCGCTACACTGCTGATCGCCTTCGGCGCATTTTCGGTGACCCAGGTCACCCGTGCCCAGGACGACCCGCTCGCCGGCATGACCATCGGCTTCTCTCAGGTGGGTTCGGAAAGCGCATGGCGCACCGCCTTCACCGATGCCGTCCTCGCTGAAGCCGAGTCGCGTGGCATCAACCTGCTGTTCTCTGACGGTCAGCAGCGCCAGGAAAACCAGATCGCCGCTCTGCGTTCGTTCATCGCACAGGGTGTCGATGCCATCATCCTCGCCCCGGTTGTTGAAACCGGCTGGGACGAAGTACTGCAGGAAGCCGCTGACAACGAAATCCCCGTGATCATCGTGGACCGCAATGTCACCGCTGATGAGTCGCTGTATGTCACCCGCGTGTCTTCGGACTTCGTGCATGAAGGCCGTCTGGCCGCTGCATGGCTGGTTCAGGCCACCGCCGGCAAATGCGATATCGTTGAGCTTCAGGGCACTGTCGGTTCCAGCGCTGCGCTGGATCGTCAGACCGGCTTCAATGACGTTCTGGCACTGTTCCCCGATATGCAGATCATCCAGTCGCAGTCCGGTGACTTCACCCGCTCCGGCGGTAAGGAAGTCATGGAAAGCTTCCTGAATGCGGTTGACCCCAGCTCGATCTGCGCAGTGTGGGCACACAACGACGACATGCTGATCGGCGCAATCGAAGCCATGCGTGAAGCTGGTATCGACCCCGCCGACGATGTGCTGACGATCTCGGTCGATGCCATCCCGGACATCTTCCAGGCGATGATCGATGGCGACGCCAACGCCACCGTCGAACTCAGCCCGAACATGGGTGGCCCAGCCTTTGATGCGATTGCCGCACATCTGGCAGGCGAAGAACTTCCTAAGTGGGTTCCGGTTGCCGGTGGCATCTACTTCCCGGATACCGCCGAAGAAGAACTGGCACGCCGCTCGGGTTCTGGTGAATAATACCTGACAACCGCGCTGACAGATGCTGTATGCAGAAACAGGCATGCAGCATCTGTCGCCCTGCCGGACCCGGCCCCTCACTGGAGATCAGGAGTCCTATTTTGAATGACATTTCGAGCGAAACACAAATAAACCCAAGCGCTTTATTACAAACCCTGAACCTGACCAAAACCTTTGGCAGTGAACGCGCCCTCTCCAATGTGGATTTCAACCTGTATCCGGGTGAGGTTCACGCCGTGCTTGGCGAAAACGGGGCGGGAAAATCCACCCTCATCAAGCTGATTACGGGCGTGCATCGGCGGGACAGCGGCAGTATCCTGCTGGAAGGCCGACCGATTGACCCGCAGAATCCGCACGAAGCACAGGATCTCGGGATCAGCGCGGTCTATCAGGAGATCAACCTCGTCCCCACGCTTTCAGTCGCGGAGAATCTCTACCTCGGACGACAGCCCACGCGTTTCGGTTTCATCGATATGCGCCGCGTCAATGCGCAGGCCAAAGCACTGCTGAAGACCTACAACCTCGATATTGATGTCTCCGCCACCCTCTCGAATTTCTCCGTCGCCATCCAGCAGATCGTCGCCATCGCACGCGGTGTCGATATGTCGGCCAAAGTGCTGATTCTGGATGAACCGACCGCCAGCCTTGATGCCAACGAAGTCCAGATGCTGTTTACCGTCATGCGCTCACTGACCGCGCAGGGCATCGCCATCGTCCTGATTACGCACTTTCTCGATCAGGTGTATGAGATCTCGGATCGCATCACCGTGCTGCGAAACGGCGAAAAAGTCGGTGAGCACCGCACACGGGATCTGCCACAGCGTCAGTTGATTTCACTGATGCTTGGCCGTGAATTCATCGAGATCGCGCAGTCAGAAAGCGCTCCGGCTTCCTCTGACGAGGGTGAGACCTATCTGGAAACCAATGGCCTCGGACGGAAGGGGATGCTGTTTCCTGTAGACCTGCGCATCGCCAAGGGCGAAGTCGTCGGGCTGGCCGGTCTGCTGGGTTCTGGCCGAACCGAAACCGCCAAGCTGATCTTCGGCATCAGCCATGCCGACACCGGCGCGATTAAGGTAAAAGGCAGGCCAGTTCACATCCGGTCCCCGCGTGATGCCATCCGTCACGGCTTTGGCATGTGTCCGGAAGATCGCAAGATCGAAGGCATCATCCCGGAACTGACTGTGCGCGAGAATATCATTCTCGCACTGCAAGCGCGTCAGGGATGGTTCAATTACCTGTCCCACGCACAGCAGGAACAGATCGCACAGGAGATGATCAAGGCGCTGCACATCGTCACACCGAATTCGAGCAAACCCGTCAGTGAACTCTCCGGTGGCAACCAGCAGAAAGTCATTCTGGCGCGCTGGCTGGCTGCCCGGCCCGAATTTCTGATCCTCGACGAACCAACACGCGGCATCGACGTGGGCGCACATGCGGAAATCATCAATATCATCCGACGCCTGTGCAGTGAAGGGCTGGCGCTGCTGGTCATCTCATCCGAGCTTTCAGAAGTGGTGAGCTACAGCAATCGTGTCGTCGTGATGCGCGACCGCCAGAAATTAACCGAACTGACCGGCGATGACATTAACGAAACCACTGTCATGCACGCCATTGCGGATAACTAACCATGATTGACACAAAATCGAGCCTCGAAACCTCCACACCCCCTCAAGGCTCTGCACTCGGACAGCTCCTTCGCAGCAATCGTAAGCTCTTCTTTCCGCTGGCGATGCTGTTACTGATTCTATTAGGCAACTGGCTGATCTCGCCCAACTTCTTTTCCATTCGCATGGTAGAAGGTCGTCTGCTCGGCAGCCTGATCGACATCCTCAATCGCGGCGCACCCACCGTCCTGCTGGCAACCGGTATGACGCTGGTCATCGCGACCAAAGGCATCGACCTCTCCGTGGGCGCGGTGATCGCAATCTGCGGGGCGACGGCGGCGGTACTGATCGGCACAACCAGTCTGCCACCGCTGGTGGTGATCGCCATCAGCATCGGTGTTGGCGCGCTGTGCGGGCTGTGGAACGGCGTCCTGATCGCCGTCTTTGATATTCAGCCGATCATGGCGACACTGATCCTGATGGTTGTCGGTCGAGGGATCGCGCAGCTCATCACAGGCGGCCAGATCGCCATTTTCAACAACCCCACCATCGAATTTATCGGGAAAGGCAACATCTTCGGGATTCCGTTTCCGATCATTCTGGCAGCGCTGGTGTTTATCGCCATCCTGCTGTTTGTCCGGCGCACCGCCGTCGGCCTGCTGATCGAATCGGTCGGCTCCAATGACCGCGCCAGCTACTACGCAGGCATCGACGCCCGCGCCATCAAGCTGCTGGTGTATGTCATCTCCGGTGTGTGCGCTGCCATCGCCGGCCTGATTATCACCGCTGACATCAAAGGCGCGGATGCCAATAACGCTGGCCTGTGGCTGGAACTGGACGCGATTCTGGCGGTCGTCATCGGCGGGACCTCGCTGAACGGCGGACGTTTCTATCTGGGCCTCAGCCTGATCGGTGCGCTGATCATCCAGAGTATTCAGACCGGGATCTTCGTCAGCGGGCTTCCAGCCACCTTCAACCTGATCGTGCAGGCCTTCGTGATTCTGTTTATCCTGCTCCTGCAATCCAAAGAGTTCCGCCAGCCTTTCACCCGTCTTTCACGACGCCTGAGGACATCCAGATGAGATCCCGTATCTTTCCACTGATCGCGACCGTGGTCGTCTTTCTCGTGCTGTATCTGATCGGATTTCAGCGCTTCCCGGCCTTTGGCACGACCCGCGTCGTGGTCAATTTCCTGACCGATAAATCATTTCTCGGCATCGCCGCCGTAGGCATGACGTTCGTCATCCTCTCCGGTGGCATCGACCTCTCCGTCGGGTCAGTGATTGCCTTTGCCGGCGTGTTCTGCGCGCTGGCAATCCGTGATCTCGGGATGCATCCACTGGTCGCGTTCGCAGTGGTGCTGGTGATGGGCGGGATCTTCGGCGCGACGATGGGGGCGATCATCCATTACTTCAAGCTGCCCGCGTTTATCGTCACACTCGCCGGAATGTTCCTCGCACGCGGGAGTGCATTCGTACTGTCTCAGGCCTCGATCCCGATTGAACACCCGTTTTTCGCCGAGATTTCGAGCGTCTATTACAGCTTCCCTGATCGAGGCCGCCTGACGGTGATCGGCATCATGTTTATCGTCGTCCTGCTGGTCGGCATCGTAATCGCACACTACACACGCTTTGGACGCAACGTCTACGCGTTGGGTGGAAACAGCACGGCCTCGCTTTTGCTGGGTGTCCCGGTCGGACGCACCACCATTGGCGTGTATACCCTCAGCAGTCTGCTGGCGACGCTGGCCGGGATTGTTTACGCGATTTACACCCGCTCCGGTTATCCACGCGCCGCCATCGGGCTGGAGCTGGACGCGATCGCGGCGGTTGTCATTGGCGGCACGCTGCTGACCGGCGGCGTGGGCTACATGGCCGGGACGTTTATCGGCGTGATGATTCAGGGTGTGATCCAGACCTATATCACCTTCGATGGTACGCTTAACAGTTGGTGGACGAAGATCGCAATCGGTCTGCTGTTGTTCTTCTTCATCGCCCTGCAAAAGTTCCTGACGAGCTATCGCGGCCCACTGATGCTCCGGCGCAGGCGACCAGCACCGCAGGCGGTCACCGCCGCGTCTGGTTGAGGGGTTTAAACGTATCGGACGCGCCGTTGCACATCCCTACATTACCCGTAAATTACCGGGGATAGGATCTACCTGTCCCCGGATGCCACTGCTCTGCGCCCCATTTACGCTGATTCTCTTTCAGATCCGGTCTGGCGACCCAGCGGATCGGCGGTGTGGTACGCTCCATGAGTTCCGCAGGGGCAGCGGTGGACATGGCTTCGCTGGCAACCTGAACAGCCTCGTCCCATTCATCATGGGCGATTTCCAGCACCAATGCATCGTGCATATCCAGCGCCACCCGTGACCGCATCCCCCTTGCGCGATAGGTTTCACCCGCTGTGACAATCGCCCGCTTGATCATCTCGCTTACCCCACCCTGACACAGATAATTCCACGCGACAAACGGCGTCGGCACAGCCACAGGCCGCCCGGTCCACAGATGCAGCAGACCGGACTCACGGGTCTGACGCTGTGCAGCGGAGCGCATGGCCGTCACACGGGAAAAGGCGGCGTCCTTGGCACGCATGAGGCGCACGGCTTCATCACGGGAAACGCCGATACTCTCGCCCAGACGCTCCGCACCCATACCGTAGGCAGTGCCATACGTAATCTTCTTGGACATATTGCGCAGGGCCTTGCGATGATCCGCATCGGCTTCATCCCATGCTGATCCGAAATACTGACCGGCCATCACCGAATGAAAATCCTCGGCAGCACAGGCTGCGGCGAGATGGTTGTCAGCGGAGATCATCGCCGCCATGACATTCTCGGCATTACGGTAATCAATCTCGACGAGTGTGAAGCCCTCATCACCGATGGCGACACCAGCCATCGCTGGCATCTTCCAGTTCTGCATATGCGGATAGCTTGACGCCCGTCTGCCGGACTCGGTGGCGATCGTCACCAGACTGTGCAGCCGTCCATCCAGATCGGCATGATCGAGCAGCCCTTGCAGGGTCGAGATCAGCCAGTCCACCTCGGAGTAAGCGGCGAGATCCTGTAACTGCGCGAAATACGGGCTGCCTTCTTCCATATACGACGCGACAACATCGGCACGGGTGCTGAGGTCCGAAAGCTCAACCGGCGCATGGGGATTGGCGGAGAGCCGCTTGCGTCCGGCCCGTGTAAAGTACCATGACCTGGGGTCCCATTTTGGCAGCGGGATGCCTTTGGTCTCGTACAGATACTTCGCCCGCGCCTTTGAACTTCCCGGCGACGGCAGCCCATCAGCCCGAAGGCGTGAAGCGTAGACATCGCGCTCCTGGGTGAGGTCCGCCAGACACTGTTCGACAAATGGGATATTGAGGCGAATGCCCTGCACGGCCATCTGACAGTATTCACGCAGGGCGCGGCATTCCCAGTCGATCAGATCAGGGTCACCGTTCAGCCTGCGCTGTGCCTGATAAATCTGCAAGGTCAGACGGGCGTCGTCCTGCGCATACTCCAGCGTGAGTTCCAGCGGCAGGGTGTGCAGTTTACTGCGCTGCCCTTTCATCGCCTGCTGACGTTCGGGATAGGCAATGCGCAGCGCAGAGGCAACCGCAAGCAGGCTGTAACTGACATCGACCGCCGGATGGAGCAGGCGTGCCATCGACTGTGTATCCCAGACCTGCTGTGGGATCTGGCCGTCGGTCAGCTTGCTGAGCTGGCGAATATCGAACACAGCGTTGTGCGCGACGATCCAGCGCGGACCGCTGAACAGGGTTTTCAGGAAGTCACGGATAGTGTCATCGAATGGTGAGGCCAGCGCTGTGGTACGGATGGACTCGCCATCGCCGTCCAGCCATGCCAGCGCGATGACGGTCACATCAGCGGAATAGCTGAGGCCGTAATCCAGTCTGGGGCCTCGACCCGGCCAGCGCGTTTCGGTCTCCACATCCACGGCGACCACATCCGCATTCAGGCAGTGCCGGAGCGCATCCCAATCAGGTTCGTGGCTTTCCGGAAAAAGAGATAACTGCATCGATGATCCATCCGGTTGCTATCTGAAAATCAGTGAGAGGCGTGGGCCGGACAAGTCCAGCCACAGCGATTGATGGACATCGAGTCTACAACCATTTGCGAATCGTCGGGTAGACTCAGAGCCATCATTGTGAGGTTGTATTCGATCTCCACCTGGTTTGTGATGTACTGGAGCCATAAATGCTGGAAAATACCACGCTGGAAAATGTCCGCTACTATCAGCCGATTGCCCCGCAGATCAGCATCGATCAGGGCGATCCGTATGCTCTGACGATCCCGGACGACGTGCGGCGCGAGCATCCTGAGCTGTACAGGTACTATATCTTCACCACGACCGATACGCCCCGCGACGGTAAATCGACGCCATGTTACGGGACGAACGATTTCGTGAACGTCGATTTTCTGGGGCATGTGCTGAACGGCGCACAGCAGGTCGCATACTGGGCACCGTGTGTACGCTATATCCCGGGGCTGGAATACCCGTGGGTGATGCTGTTCTCGCAGTCCATCGGGATGGGCGAAGACAGCCACGTCGGGCATGCCATCCACCGGGCGCACAGCCGACTGCCACAGGGGCCGTATGCGTATTCTGGTCATATCGTCTCCCCGGCGGACAGCGATTTCGCCATTGACCCAGAAATCTATATCGGCAGTGACGGCCAGCTTCGGATGGCGTGGGCGACCGACTTCGTCCATGACCTGCCATTCGGGACGGGGCTGGTCGAAGCGCGGATCAACCATGACCTGACGGCGCTCATCAGCCCGCCGGTGGAACTCGTCCGGGCGAAGCACCCCAGCCAGATCTACGAGCGCAGCCGTCACATGCCGTGGAAACAGATTCCGGGCATCGACTGGGACAAGGGCGACCGCGTGGCCGAATGGTACACGGTCGAAGGCCCGGTCTGGCTGGAGTCGGAGCAGTGGCGTCCGGCGATGCTGTACAGCACCGGCAACTTCAACGACGAGTCGTATCAGATCTGGGCGCTGGCGGAAAACGAACAGGGCGTGCTGGAAGATGTCAGCAATACCAAAGGCCATGTCGTCCTGAGGTCCCAGCCGGAAAGCGACCGCTATTCGATGGGGCATCCGAGTGTGATCGACGCGTACCATCTGCTGACGCACATGCGCATCGGCAAGGATGGCCCGCGTCAGATGGCGGTGGTCCCGATCCGGCGGACAGCGGATGGGCTGCCCTATGTACCAGCCTATGCGGATCTTCTGACATAAGAACAGACAGCAGCACGTTGCAGCACGTTGCAGCAGTTTGCAGCAGAATCGTGCTGCAATCAGGACGAGTCAGCACGTGTTCAGGTTCAAAATCTGCTTGTTGCTGCTGCTGCTGCTGCCGCACAAAAATTTTGTGCTGCAACAGCGGCGACGGTGGGTGACATTGAATGCCACCTCTGCCCGTTCAGGATGTTAAGGTGCAGGGATCTTACAGTGTAGCACAGATGTTCGCGTTGTGCGGTTAGAGTTTTCAAATATTCTGGATTTGGGCGCACAGCGGACAACGTCATGCAAGCATGTTTAGGCGTTGTCCCTACGCAAGCTGTGGAGGGAAAGATATAAACCGGACACGGCAGTGCCGTGTCCCTACACGAGGTGGCCGAGCCAGCGTTTGACGCAGGTCAGCGTTTGGGTGCGGTGCTTTCGCGGACGATCAGCTTCGGCTGTAACACGCGCTGATGGAGCGGTGTGTCAGGATGCTCGATCAGGCTGGCGAGATACTCGACCGCCAGACCGCCGAGAAGCTGAAAATCCTGCCGGACGGTGGTCAGACGCGGGACAAAATGCGCCGCCTCCGGCACATCGTCGAAGCCCACAATCGAGATGTCATCCGGCACACGCAGACCGCGATCACGCAGGGCGGAATGCGCACCAATTGCCATTGAGTCATTGGCAATAAAGACCGCGCTGAAGTCCGCACCGCTGTCCAGCAGTTGATTCATCCCCCGGTAGCCGCTTTCGATCTGGAATTCCCCTTCAGCCGTCGGGCCGACCGGCAGATGATGCTCGCGCAGGGTAGCTTCATAGCTGACATGGCGATCATAAGCGTCGTGATTGGTCAGCGGGCCGCTGATCTCGGCGATGCGGGTGTGACCGAGTTCGATCAGGTGCTGGACGGCCAGCCGTGCCCCCTGCTTCTGATCATAGGTCACCGATGGCATATTGACCCCGGACCGGCTGCCGATCTGCACGAAGGGGATGCCGTTGGTGAGATCCATCAGCGTCTCGTAGTCCTCCGCCTTGACCGAATTCGGCACCAGAATCAGCCCATCAACGAAACGCGATGCTGCGCTTTCGAGCGTGCTGGTGAATTCCGCTTCCGTGATCGCTGAGATCACAAAGTGATAGCCTAACTGCTGGGCACGGCGGGCCATCTCGTAGATGAACATGTTGAAGCCGTAGTAAAAGAGCACGACTTCAATCGTGTTGGAGCGTTCGGTTTGCAGGATCTGGGCGGCACGGTTCGGGCGGTATCCGAGCGCCTTGATGATCTCGGTCACGCGGCGGCGTGTGGCTTCCGAGACATTATCCTGCTCGTTGATCACCCGCGAAACCGTCTGGTATGAGACCCCCGCTTCACGGGCGACATCACGCAGGGTGGGGCGCTTGTTTTTGACAACAGATTTCATGGGATAGGCTTACCTTCGCACCTGTACTGAACGACGGCGATGTGATTTGTCACATGGCGTTAGACAATGATTTTAGCTGATTTCCTGAGAATATACTGCCTGAAATATGCAGTAATTTCGATCAGATTATGAGAACTGCTTGAATTTGCTGTTTAAAATGTGATATATATTTGTGAACGGTCACATTGACCTGTCACATGACTGAACGCGGCAGAATGCAGGTGACTGGGATTACTTATTTCTGGCAGCAGTGGTTTAAACGTTTCAGTCATCAGCGTTTTGCACCGCGCTTTCACTTATTGGCAGTTCATCAGAAAAAGTGCAGAAATGTTGTTATATCGTTTTTCCGGGATACAGAAGATTTCTTTCCCCACCGCCACCGGCGCAGATGCGACTCGACAATGCGTCGGCCAGCGCTCCCCTGCCCTGACTGCTATCCCTGCCAGCGACTTTGTGTCGCCGGACTTACGAGCCGACCGCCTTATGCGCCGGTCATTTTTACATCCAGCAGGTTGCACCCAGCAAGCGCCGCAGTAGACGGCCATTAGAGTAAAAGGAGCCGCTAACGAGCATAACGCGAAATCCACCGTCTGCATAAGCAGCAAAATTAAACATCGAAGTCTTTACCGAGAAATATAGGAGTTTTTCCATGAAATATCGTCTTAGTCTGTGGGCTGTTTTACTTCTGATTATTGCCTCTTTCAGCGTCATTGCGGCACAGGACGCGGCATACAGCGAATCCCCGATGCTGGCGGAACGGGTCGAAGCGGGTGAACTGCCGCCGGTCGAGGAACGCCTTCCTGCGAACCCGCGCGTGATCGAGCTTCCGGGTTCCGAAATCGGGACTTATGGCGGCGATCTGCGCAACCCGTTCGTCGGTGATGCCTTCTGGTCCAGCCAGATGGTCTTCTGGACCTTCTGGAAGGGTCTGGTAAGCTGGAATGAGAGCTATTCGGATTGGGTGCCGAATATCGCCGAGAGCGTCGATATCAGCGAGGACGCGACGACTTACACCTTCCATCTGCGCGAAGGGCTGAAGTGGTCTGACGGTGTACCGTTTACCGCTGATGACGTGCTGTTCGCGGTCAATGACATCATGGCGAATGAGGAACTGAACGGCGGCAGCTTCCCGTCTGGCTGGCTGAAGCCGGGTGAAGCCGCACCGGTTGTCGAGAAGATCGACGACTATACCTTCACGATCACGTTCGATGTCCCCTACGGTATGTTCCTGCTGAATATGGCGGGATGGCCGGGATGGGAACTGGTGACGGCCCCCAAGCACTACCTCCAGCAGTTCCACATCGACTATAACCCTGACGGCATCGAAGAACTGATCGCGCAGACCGAAGGCGCTGAGGACTGGGTGACGCTGTTCCAGGCGAAGACCGCTGTTGGACCGGGCACCGATCCCGCGGTGATCAGCCGCGACCCGAACTACCCGACCATGTTCCCGTGGATCTTCACACAGCCGCTGGGAACCGGCACGCAGTATATCGCCGAGCGCAACCCGTATTACTACTGGGTAGACGCTGAAGGCAATCAGCTTCCGTACATCGACCGCATCGTTGGCACCGCCTATCAGGACGATCAGACCATGCTGGTGGACGTGCTGGCCGGTCAGTTCGATACGATGGCGAACAGCACTGACGAGCAGCGCCCGCTGTTCTTCGAAAATCAGGATACCTCCGGCCTCGCCATCTATCCGATCAAGAGTGAAGGCGGCGGAACCGTCAGCGTGATGTTCAACATGACGCATCCGGAATTTGCTGATGTCTTCTCGCAGAAGGATTTCCGTGTCGCGATGTCGCACGCAATTGACCGCGAAGAAATCATCGACATCGTGTATTTCGGTCAGGGGCATCCGCGTCAGATCTCCCCAATCGAAGAATCCCCGCTGTACAACGAACAACTGACGAACCAGTATCTGGAATACAACCCGGAACTGGCAAATGAAATCCTCGACGGCGTGCTGCCGGAAAAGGATGCGGAAGGCTTCCGCCTGAACCCGGCGACCGGTGAGCGTCTGTCGATTGTCTTCACCATCCAGACCGGCGACTACGGCCTGCGCTTCACGGATGTGGCCCAACTGCTGGATCAGTACTTCGAGGCCGTCGGTGTCGAGATCATCGTCGATGTGATCGATAACGATGTGTGGACCGCGCGCCGCAACGATAACTCGATGGAAGCGACGGTCTTCACGGGTGAAGGCGGCTACGGCCTGACAGCGATCACCGACCCGCGCTACTTTGTGCCGGTGCATGGTCAGTCGATCTGGGGCAACGGATGGAATCTGTGGTATATCGAACCGAATAACCCCGCGCTGGTCGAACCGCCGCAGGAAATCAAGGATCACATCGATCTGTACGAGAGCGTGCTTCAGGCCCCGACCACGGAAGAGCGCATTGAACTGATGAGTCAGGTGCTGCAAACCGCCGCTGACAACTTCTGGGTGATTGGGATCTCCAGCGCGTCGGACAGCTATCGTCCGCTGAGCGCACGGCTTGCCAATGTCCCTGAAACATGGGTGAACGGCTGGAATCCGGGCGGCGTGGCGATTGCCTTCCCGGAGCAGTGGTACTTCACGGAATAGTAGTATTATAAACCGCATCCCCTGCCCCTCTCCAGCAAACGTGTCTGCATGGAGAGGGGCAGCAGCGGGTATTGTGAAGGGGATTGTTCCAAATCCTGTGGAAAAGGCGGACACGGCAGGCCGTGTCCGTACAGGCTGCACGACCATGCAACCTATGGGGCCAGAATAATCCGGCCCAGCCTGATAACCCGTTTTCAGATACGCGCTGGGATGCGGTTTCGACCCACCTGCACAAAGATTTGTTTATTGGGGTGAAGCATGGTATCGCTTCGCCCCGCCCTTAGACGAGACTCCGTTTATGGCTAAATATATTTTGAAGCGCCTGCTGTATGCCATTCCCACCATGTTTGTGATCTCGATTGTGGTTTTCGTCACGATCCAGCTTCCGCCGGGTGATTACGTCACCAAGATGCTGGAGAACATGCGCAACCAGACGGGCGGCACGACCTGGTCCCCGGAATTCACCGAGGCGATGCGCGAACGCTACGGCCTCAACGAGCCGGTGATTAACCAGTACTTCAAGTGGATTGGGAACATCGTCCTGCGCGGCGACTTCGGCTATTCGTTCCAGACCTCTGAACCGGCTGAGAAGATGATCTGGGATCGCATGGGGTATACCCTGCTGATCTCGGTGTCGAGTTTTATTTTCACATGGGTGGTCGCGCTGCCGATTGGGATTCTGTCGGCGGTCAGGCAGTACAGCATCGCCGATTACTTCTTCAGCTTTATCGCGTTTCTCGGCCTCGCGACACCGGGCTTCCTGATCGCGCTGGTGCTGATGTTTGTGGCATTCAAGTACGGCGGTGTCAGCCTCAGCGGACTGTTCTCACCCGAATTCGAGAACGCGCCGTGGAGCGTTGCGAAGGTGATTGACCTGTTCCAGCACCTGTGGATTCCGATGATTATCGTCGGCATCGGCGGCACTGCCGGACTGATCCGCGTGATGCGTGCCAATCTGCTGGACGAACTGCATAAGCCCTATGTCGAAACGGCGCGTGCCAAGGGATTATCCGAGTGGCGGCTGCTGATGAAGTATCCGGTGCGGCAGGCGCTGAATCCGTTCGTCAGCACCATCGGCTGGACACTGCCCGCGCTGGTCGCTGGTGAAGCGATTGTCTCGATTGTGCTGAATCTGCCCACGACCGGCCCGGTGCTGTTTAACGCGCTGAAAGTGCAGGATATGTTCCTCGCCGCCGGCTTCCTGATGGTGCTCAGCCTGCTGACGATTGTCGGCACGCTGCTGTCTGACATGCTGCTGGCGTGGCTTGATCCGCGCATCCGGTACGAAAGGTAAGGATCACTGATGGCAAAGGAACTGATCGACGTAACCGAGATGATCGTCCGGCCTGATGTCCCTGCCTCAGAGGACAGCATCGCGGAAGCAGGTGGCGGACGGGTGGCGGTGGCCTCTCAGTGGCAGTTGATGTGGTGGCGCTTCCGCAAACACCGTCTGGCCTTTCTCAGCCTGATTGTAATCGTCATTATGTACATCGTCTCGTTTTTCGCCGGATTCTTCGCACCGCAGGCGACTGAGAGTTACAGCCGACGCTATACGCAGGCCCCGCCGCAGACGATCCACTGGTTTGATAACGGCAGCTTCGCGCCATTTGTCTACGCCTATGAGCAGACGACCGATCCGAATACCCTGCGCCGCAGCTACGCGCCGGACGAAGAGACGAAGATCCCGCTGGGCTTCTTCGTGCAGGGCGACCCGTACAAGGTTGGCCTGCATGGTATCCCGCTGCCGGGTATCTCCAGCCTGAGTGTCTCGTCCAATATCCACTTCTTCGGCCCGATTAATGCTGGCGATCCGTTCTACCCATTAGGGGCGGACGATGTAGGGCGCGATATCCTGAGCCGCCTGATCTTCGCCTCGCAGGTGTCGCTGTCGGTCGGGCTGGTCGGTGTCTTCCTGAGCCTGGGCCTCGGCATTCTGCTCGGCGGCCTATCCGGGCTGGTCGGTGGATGGGTGGACAACCTGATCCAGCGCGTGATCGAAGTGCTGCGGTCGATCCCGGATATTCCGCTGTGGATGGCGCTGGCGACGGCAGTCCCGGCGCGGTGGGACCCGATTTACGTCTACTTCGGCATCACGGTGATTCTGTCACTGCTGGGCTGGACCGGCATGGCGCGGGTGGTGCGCGGCAAGTTCCTGTCGCTGCGCGAAGAGGATTTCATCACAGCGGCTGAACTGGACGGTGTGCCGCGTGGCCGCATGATTACCAAGCACATGATCCCATCGTTCATGAGCCACATTATCGCCTCGGCAACACTTGCAATCCCCGGCATGATTCTGGGTGAAACGGCGCTGAGCTTCCTCGGTCTGGGGCTGCGTCCGCCGGTTGTCAGTTGGGGGGTGATGCTTCAGGATGCGATGAACATCACCACCATCGCACTGATGCCGTGGCTGCTGGTCCCCGGTCTGGCGGTGGTCGTCACGGTGCTGGTGTTTAATTTTCTGGGGGACGGCCTGCGCGATGCGGCAGATCCGTATCATTGATCTCACCCCCGGACCGTGAAGGTCGGATGTTTACAAGCGGACACGGCATGCCGTGTCCCTCCTGGAAACCAATTTTCAACTGGTTTCTGACCTAACGATAAACGATATAAAAGAGATTTCCATGAATAATGATGTTGCAGAGACATTACTTGAAATAAAGGATTTACGGGTTCAGTTTTCCACCAGTGAGGGGCTGGTCAAGGCGGTGGATGGTGTCTCGTATTCCATCGCACGCGGGCGGACGCTGTGCGTCGTCGGGGAAAGCGGCAGCGGCAAGAGTGTGACCGCCCGCGCCATCCTGCAAATCGTCCACCGCCCCGGCAAGATCACCGGTGGGCAGATTCTGTATCACCATCACCGGCCAGATGCTCAGGTCGAGGTGGTCGATATTGCGGCGCTCGATCCACGCGGGGCACGCATCCGCAGTATTCGCGGAAACGAGATCTCGATGATCTTTCAGGAGCCGATGACCTCGTTCAGTTCGATGTACACGGTCGGCAATCAGCTCATGGAAGCGATTCTGCTGCACGAGCGCATGTCGAAGCGCGAGGCGCGTAACCGTGCGATTGAACTGCTGCGGCGCGTCGGCATCCCGAGGCCGGAAACGCGCATCGACGAGTACCCGTTCCGCCTCAGCGGTGGGATGCTTCAGCGCTGTATGATCGCGATGGCGCTGTCGTGCAATCCGAAGCTGCTGATCGCCGATGAGCCGACGACCGCGCTGGATGTGACCACACAGGCGCAGATCCTCGACCTGATGCGCGAGCTTCAGGAAGATTATCAGATGGCGCTGATGTTCATTACGCATGACCTCGGCGTGGTGGCCGAAATCGCGGACGATGTCGCCGTGATGTATCTGGGAACAGTGGTCGAGCGCGGGGATGTGGATACGATCTTCAATAATCCGAAGCACCCGTATACCAGCGCCCTGCTGCGTTCGCTGCCGGAAATCGGCCCGACGCGCCGCCGCCTCGATCCGATTCGCGGGATGGTCCCGTCGCCATATCAGCGCCCGCCGGGATGCCCGTTTCACACCCGCTGTGATTTCGCCGTGGCGGGGATCTGTAACAAGGTCGAACCGGCGGCGATTCCCTTCAGCGAAAATCATGAGGCACGCTGCCTGATCTACGATCCACGTTATCAGCAGCACTTCCCCGACCGCCCGGTCCATGCCGCCGCCTCTACGATTGACGAAGTCAGCACTATCAGCGTAACCAGCGAGATCGATCATGGTATCCACGATGTCAGCCGATAATACCAACGTTTACGGCCTGCCTGAAGCGCACGGCCAGCAGGTGGAAGCTCCCGTGCTGGAAGTGCGCAACCTGAAGATGTGGTTTCCGCAGACACGCGGCTTCTTCGGTCGCGATGTGCGCTATGTCAAAGCGGTGGACGATGTCAGCTTTACTATCCGGCGCGGTGAGACTTTCGGCCTTGTGGGGGAAAGCGGATGCGGCAAGACGACGGTCGGGCGCTGCGTGCTGCGGGTCTACGAGCCGACCTCCGGCGAGATCCTGTATCACGGCGGGGCATCCGCCCCTCACGCGGTGGACCTGATGAAGCTCAACCGGCAGGAACTGAAACGCTACCGGCAGGAAATCCGCATGATCTTTCAGGACCCGTACTCGTCGCTGAACCCGCGCATGACGGTGGCGGAAAGCGTCGGCGAAGTGCTGAAGGTCAACAACCTTGCGACCGGCAGTGAGATCGAAGACCGTGTGGCGATGCTGCTGCGGCGTGTCGGACTGCGCCCGGAGTATATGCGGCGCTATCCGCATGCCTTCAGCGGCGGTGAACGTCAGCGCATCGTGATCGCGCGCGCACTGGCGACCAATCCGCGCCTGATCGTGGCAGATGAGGCGATCTCGGCGCTGGATGTCTCAATCCGGGCGCAGATTTTGAATCTGCTGAAGGATCTTCAGGATGAACTGGGCCTGACCTATCTGTTCATCGCCCATGACCTGAGCGTGATCCGCCATATCTGCGACCGCGTCAGTGTGATGTACGTCGGCAAACTGGTGGAATCGGCTGAGGCAACTGATCTCTATGCCGACCCACAGCATCCGTACACCGAAGCGCTGATGTCTGCCGTGCCGATTCATAACCCGCGCCTGCGCAAGCGCAAGGAACGCATCCGGCTGGAAGGCGAAATCGCCGACCCGTCAAACCCGCCGAGCGGCTGTTACTTTCACCCACGCTGCCGCTACGCACAGGCGATCTGCAAGACCGACGCGCCACCGCTGCGGCTGATCAAAACGACCGAAATCGCCGTCGACTCCGCTGGCAGGAACATCCCGCCGGTACGGGAACCGCACTACGCCGCCTGCCACTTCTCCGAGGAACTGGCGCTGCGCGGCGTCATCCCGGAAGCGGCAGTCACCGGCGGCCAGAGCACGCACGGCGTCAATCCGGTCAACCCGTTATCAAAAACCATTTCACAGGCTGTAAAGGATCAGGATCACCCATGAAATTCGATTTAGGACAATGGGAGCTGCTGCCGGGTGTCACGGCCATCAACCCATTGACGATTACCGATGTCACGCTTGAGGACGATGCGCTGGTCGTGACCGGCTTCAGTCATCAGGTGCATGCACGCTGGAATTATATTCACGGCGCGATCATCACGGCGCGATTCACCTCCCCCATGCCGGATGTGATCCGCGTGCAGCTAACCTATCACAAGGGGCGGAAACCGCCGCAGCCGAGCTTCGATCTGGATTACAATCTGCGCAACGAAAATGCATCCATCGGCAGTGATGGTCAGCGGGCATGGCTGAACAGCGGAAGTCTGTCGGCGGTGGTCCCAACAGAGGGGGAGTGGCGCTTTGCCTTTGAGCGCGACGGCCAGCTACTGACCGAAAGCGAGCCGAAGGCGGTGGGTCTGTACACCCGTGACGGCCATACTCACCTGCGCGACCAGCTTTCGCTTCAGGTCGGTGAAGTCGTCTACGGCCTCGGTGAACGCTTCAGCGCATTCGCCAAAAACGGCCAGTCGGTCGAGATCTGGAACGAGGACGGCGGCACACTGTCGGAATACGCCTATAAGAACGTACCCTTTTACATCACCAGTTCGGGCTACGGCGTGCTGGTCAACAATCCCGGCCCTGTGAAGTTCGAAGTCGCATCACATCATGTCGGGCGCGTGCAGTTCAGTGTCGAGGAAAATGCGCTGGATTATTACATCTTCGGCGGCCCCACCATGAAGGACGTACTGACGCAGTACACCGCCCTCAGCGGACGTCCGCCTGCCGTGCCGGAATGGTCCTTCGGGCTGTGGCTTTCGACCTCATTCACGACCAATTACAACGAGCAGGACATCCTCGCTAACATCGAGAAGATGGAAGCGCACGGCATCCCGATCTCGGTCTTTCACTTCGACTGCTTCTGGATGAAGGAACTGACGTGGAGCAGCTTCCTCTGGGATGAGCGCTACTTCCCCGATCCCGAAGGCATGCTGAGGCGCATCAGGGAAAAAGGCATCCGCATCTGCATGTGGATCAACCCGTACATCGCCGAGGCTTCAGCACTGTTCGAGGAAGGTGCGGCGAAGGGCTATCTGCTCCAGCGGCCAGAGGGCGGCACCTATCAGGAAGATTACTGGCAGGCGGGCAGCGGCTTTGTTGATTTCACCAACCCGGAGGCCAGCGCATGGTATACCGGCAAGCTCAAAACCCTGCTGGATATGGGCGTGGATACCTTCAAGACCGACTTCGGCGAACGCATCCCGACCGACGTGCGCTACTTCGACGGCTCCGACCCGCAGCGGATGCACAACTATTACACCTACCTGTACAATCAGGCAGTCTTCAATCTGCTGCGCGAGACCAGAGGCGAAGGTGAAGCGGTGGTCTTTGCCCGTTCGGCCACCACCGGCGGACAGCGCTTCCCGGTCCACTGGGGCGGGGATAACAGCTCGACCTATCCGTCAATGGCCGAGACACTGCGCGGCGGCCTGTCACTGGGGCTGTGCGGCTTCGGCTACTGGAGCCATGACATCAGCGGCTTCAATGACACTGCCACACCGGATCTCTACAAGCGCTGGGTGGCGTTCGGACTGCTGTCCTCGCACAGCCGCCTGCATGGTAACGCCAGTGCCCGGATGCCGTGGCTGTTCGATGACGAGTCGATTGATGTGGTGCGCTTCTTCAACAGCCTGAAAAGGCACCTGATGCCCTATCTGCTGGACGCTTCACGCGAGGCGTACGAGTGCGGCTATCCGATGCTGCGGGCGATGGTGCTGGAATTCCCCGACGACCCGACCTGCCGCTATCTCGATACGCAGTACATGCTTGGGAAGGCGCTGCTGGTCGCGCCGATCTTCAATGACCGGGGCGAGGCGCGTTACTATCTGCCAGAAGGCCAGTGGACGCATCTGCTGACCGGCGAAAGCGCCGACGGCGGCAGATGGCGCAGCGAAACCTACGGTTATCTCAGCCTGCCGCTGTGGGTGCGCAGTGAGTACGCGGGTCAGTGGGAATGCCTGTCGGCACCGTTTACAGCATCCGGGGAAGTACAGTCGTGAGTATTGCACAACCAGAGGTTACAAAATCTGCTTATCCGCCGGTTTCCGCCAAAGCGCCGTTCATCTGGCACGGCGGAGACTACAACCCTGAACAGTGGCCGAGCCATATCTGGGATGATGACTTCCGGTTGATGCGCAAGGCCGGCATCACCGCCGTGACGGTCGGCGTGTTCAGTTGGGTCTCGCTTCAACCGGCAGAGGATCGCTTTACGTTCGAGTGGATGGACGAGATTCTGAATAAGGCACACGAGAACGGCATCCACGTTATCCTGGCGACACCCAGTGCCGCGCAGCCCGCATGGATGTCGCAAAAGTATCCGCAGATGCTGCGCTCTGATGAGCGCGGCGTCCGCAAGGAACACGGCCAGCGCGTGAATTACTGCCCGAATTCGCCGGATTACCGCCGCCTCAGCGGGAACATCGCGCGGATGCTGGCCGAACGTTACCGGGATCATCCGGCGGTCATCCTGTGGCATATCAGCAACGAATACGGCGGCAGGTGCACCTGTGACACGTGCGCCGCTGCCTTCCGCGAGTGGCTTCAGGTGAAATACGGCACACTGGACGCGCTCAATCAGGCATGGTGGACGGCCTTCTGGAGCCATACCTATACCGACTGGTCGCAGATCATGCCGCCGCGTGCGCAGGGTGAGATCCTCACACACGGGCTGAATATCGATTACTTCCGCTTCATGACCGACAGCCAGCTTGCCTGCTACACCAACGAGCGCGACATCATCCGCGCCATCACGCCGGACATCCCGATCACGACCAATCTGATGGGGGCCTTCAAGCCGCTGGATTACCGGAAGTGGGCGAAAGAGATGGATGTGATCGCATGGGACTGCTACCCACATCCGAACCAGTCGCCGGGTGACATCGCCTTCATGCACGATACCTTTCGGGGATTAAAGGACGGCCAGCCCTTTTTGCTGATGGAACAGACACCGAGCAGCCAGAACTGGCAGACGATCAACGCGCTGAAGCGGCCCGGTGTGCTGCGGCTGTGGAGTTATCTGGCGGTCGCACACGGCGCGGACTCGGTGCTCTACTTCCAGTGGAGGCGCGGTCGCGGCGGCTCCGAGAAGCTGCACGGCGCGGTCGTCGAACACGCTGGCCGGGAAGATACGCGGGTCTTCCGTGAGGTCAGCGAACTTGGGGCGGAACTCATCAGCCTCAGCGATCAGATCATCGGGGCGCGGACGGATGCGAAAGTCGCCATCCTGATGGACTGGGACAACTGGCACGCCGTTGAGGATGCCATCGGCCCGGTGCGTGACAAACGCTATTATGCGACCGTCGCCAAACATTACCTGCCCTTCTATGAGCAGAATATCGCAGTCGATGTCGTCTTCCCGGACTCTGACCTCGCGCCGTATGCGGTCGTCATCGCGCCGATGCTGTATATGATCAAGCCGGGTTTTGCTGAAAAGGTCGAGCAGTTCGTGGCCGATGGCGGCACATTCGTCACCACCTATCACAGCGGGCGTGTGGACGAGAACGATCTGGCGTTCGAGAATGGCTATCCCGGTCCGCTGAGCCGCGTGCTGGGCATCTGGGTGGAAGAGACCGACGCGCTCTATCCTGACCAGCATAACACGATCGTTTCGGAAGGCAGCGGCGCGGGCAGCACGGGCGAATACACCTGCGGACATCTGGCGGACCTGCTCCATACTGAAGGCGCTGAAGTGCTGGCGACCTTTGGCCGGGACTTTTACGCCGGGATGCCTGCCGTCACGCGGAACCGCTTTGGCGCTGGTAACGCCTACTTCATCGCCAGTGACCCGGAACCCGCGTATCTGGCGCAGTTTTACGCCGACCTCGCCGCACAGCACGACCTGAAACCGCTGCTACAGACACCGGCTGGCGTCGAAGTCACGGCACGGCAGAAGGAAGGCAAAACGATCCTGTTTGTGCTGAATCACAACCCGACCGATGTGCAGATTTCGTTAGACGAGCTATCCTATCGCAGTCTGCTGACCGGCGACTCCGTCACCGGTGCGCTGACACTGGCCGCGCATGATGTCGTGATTCTTGTCGCAGAGGACCAAAGCGCATGACACTGTTTGAACCGACATGGGAGTCTTTACATCAGTACCGCGTGCCGACGTGGTTCAAGCAGGCCAAGTTCGGCATCTTCATCCACTGGGGGCTGTACTCGGTCCCGGCCTTCGATAACGAGTGGTATTCGCGCAATATGTATCAGGAAGGCTCTGCCGCCTTCCTGCATCATCAGCAGAAATGGGGACATCAGTCGGAGTTCGGCTATAAGGACTTCATCCCGTTGTTCAAGGCCGAGCGCTTTGACGCGGATGCATGGGCAGCGCTGTTCAGAAAAGCTGGTGCGCGGTACGTCGTGCCGGTCGCGGAACATCATGACGGCTTCGCGATGTACGACTCGCAGCTTACGCCGTGGAACGCCGCCCGACTCGGCCCGTGCCGTGACATCATCGGTGAGCTGGCCGACGCAGTCCGCAAACAGGACATGGTCTTCGGGATGTCCTTTCACCGTGCCGAGCACTGGTGGTTCTTCGAGGGCGGCCTGAAGTTCGACTCCGATGTACGCGACCCGCGCAACGCCAGCTTCTACGGGCCGCCAGTCCCCGCACCGCAGACCAGTAACTATGGATCGGCGGAATGGACCAGCCGAGACTGGCAGCCCCGCCCCGATGCCAAGTTCCTCGATGACTGGCTGGCACGCTGCTGCGAGCTGGTCGATCGCTATCAGCCCCAGTTATTCTACTTCGACTGGTGGATCGAGCAGATCGTCTTCCAGCCGTATCTGCAGAAGTTCGCCGCACACTATTACAACCGTGCTGAGGAATGGAGAAGCGTCGCCGATGCGCCGCACGGTGCAGTCCTGACGCACAAGTTCAACACCTTCCCGGCTGGCACAGCAGTCTATGACCTTGAGCGCGGCACGCTCAACGAGCTTCGCCCTGCTTACTGGCAGACGGATTCGTCGGTCAGCTACAAGTCGTGGTGCTACATCGAGGATGACGAGTTCAAGTCCACGACGACGCTGGTGCATGATCTGATCGACGTGGTGAGCAAGAATGGCAACTTCCTGCTGAACGTCGGGCCGAAGGCGGACGGCACCTTTCCGGACGAAGTCATCGCCCTGCTGCATGGCATCGGCGCATGGCTGGAGGTCAACGGCGAAGCGATCTACGACACGCATCACTGGCACACCTTCGGCGAAGGCGTCACTGTGCAGGCTGAAGGTCACATGCGCGATCAGGAGCATATACCGTTCACCGCGCAGGACATCCGCTTTACGGTCAAGGGGGATACGCTGTATGCCATCTGCCTGGGCTGGCCGGGGGACTCGATCACGATCCAGTCACTGGGCAGCGGATCACCTATTAAAGCAGAGGCAATCGAGCAGATCTCGATGCTCGGATCATCCGAGCCGCTGATGTGGAGCCAGGACGAACGCGGCCTGACGATCAGCACGCCATCCACCCGTCCCTGTGACCACGCGTATACGTTTAAAATTCAGGTGCGGGGAGGAGTGTAAAGCGGATAAGGTCTGAGTTATCCCCTGTTTTATCCCATCCGTACACCTGTCACAGACAGAGCAGGCTCTGTCTCTATCTTGAGTCATATGTAGGGACAATGCCTGCATTGTCCGCTGCACCTTAAAACAGAATTGAATCCCCTCTCTATCCCTCCTGCTTACAGACTGATACAGCGTGTGTAAGTAACCGACAATGTAACAAACATAAGCCCGGACCGGTGGCAAATGTCACTGAGGTTCGACCCTCGGATCGTGTATTGTACAGGTTATAGGTATCCGATTGTCATTATCCCGGATATTACGAACATGCATGAGCTTTCCATCGCCTGTGAGCTGGTCGAAATTGCAGATAACGCAGCGCGTGATGCAGGTGCAGCAGGTGTCTCCGTCGTTTATCTGAAGCTGGGCGTGCTGTCCGGCGTGGTGCCGGAAGCGCTGCTCTTCGGCTACGAGACCGCCACCCAGGGCACATTACTCGAAGGATCGCGCCTCGAAATCGAAGAAGTGCCGCTGGTGGTTCACTGCCCGGTGTGTGCGCAAACCAGCCAGCTTGATTCAATTCAATACGTCCACTGCCCCGCCTGCCAGAATCCCTCAGTCGAGGTTCAGCAGGGGCGGGAAATGGAACTGCGTTCAATGGAGATTGTCGAACATGAAAACGAGACTGCTTGAAATCCGTCAGGGTGTCCTGAGCAAGAATGATGAACTGGCCGAAGGACTGCGCCAGCGCTTTACACAGGCCGGTGTGATGACCTTCAACGTGGTGTCCAGCCCCGGCGCGGGCAAAACCACCTTCCTCGAAAAGACCATCCGCATGCTGGCCGAACGCGGTTATCAGGTGGCCGTACTGGTCGGGGATCTGGAGACCGATAACGACGCGCAGCGGCTGGCTGCCGCCGGGATGCCGGTGAAGCAGATCCAGACCGCAGGCAACTGCCATCTGGAAGCGCAGATGATCCACAACTTCATCGCGGACTGGGACCTGAACCACATCGATTTTCTGTTTATCGAGAACGTTGGCAATCTGGTCTGCCCATCCAGCTATGATCTGGGCGAGGCGCTGCGGATCGTGCTGCTCTCCACCACTGAAGGCGAAGACAAGCCGCTGAAGTACCCGCCGATGTTCAATTCCAGCGATGTGGCCGTCGTCACCAAGATCGACCTGGCCGAAGCCGTCGAATTTGACCGCGAAGCCGCCCTGCAAAGCCTGAATCAGGTGCACCCCGGCATCCCGATCTTCGAAGTGTCCGCTAAAAAGGGGACCGGCATGGACGAATGGCTGGATGCGCTCATCCAGCGCTACGAAGACTGGCGCATCGCCGCCATGACGGACACCACCGCCCCGATTCTTACGAATCCTTGAGGAAAATCCGCACATTTGTGAATAATGTCACAAACAAACACTGACATCTACCACCACGCATAAAAGCCCATGCCTGATATTCTGTCAGTAGTGGGCTTTTCCATATAAGGAGTGATGGTATGCGTGGCAACACGATTGCGCCGCCGTCCGATGATAAAAGATGGCGTATCGTCAGCACTACAATGCGCAAGAATGGTTTTACACCGAACGCGCTGATTGAAACACTGCACAGTGTTCAGGAAGCATTCGGCTTTCTCGATGAAGTTTCGCTGCGTTATGTAGCCGAAAGCCTGGGGGTTCCCCTCAGCCACGTATACGGCGTCGCGACTTTTTACAACCTCTTCAGCCTCAAACCACAGGGCGCTCATACCTGTGTCGTCTGTCTCGGCACCGCCTGCTATATCAAGGGCGGCCCGCAGATCCTCGCGGCACTGGAAGCAGCAGCCGGCGTTCGCAAGGGTGAAACCACCCCCGACAAACAGGTTTCGCTGATGGTCGCACGCTGTATCGGCGCATGCGGTCTGGCACCTGTCGCCGTCTATGATGAGAACGTCGCCGGCAAACTTGAGCCTGAAGACGCAGTGAAATTACTAAAGGAATGGGGCCAAGATGAACGCGGATGAACTCCATGAACTGGCCGAAAAGGAACTCGCGGCACAGGCTGCCCTGGAACACCGGGTGATCGTGTGTGCAGGCAGCGGGTGTCAGGCGCTTCAGAGCGATCAGTTGATCAAACAGCTTGAAACCGAAGTTAAAACGCGTGGGCTGGAAAAGCGCTGTGCTATCACCGGCGGCGGATGTCGCGGCCTCTGCGCCGAAGGTCCGCTGGTCTCAGTCGAGCCGCAGCATGTGGTCTATCAGCGGGTGCGGCCAGAAGACGCCACCGAACTGATGGACAGCCTTGAAACAGAAACCCCCGTCGAGCGCCTGCGCGCCGATGAAACGATCCCCTTCTTCACCCGCCAGAAGAAAATCGTGCTGGAACATAACGGCATGCTCGACTCCGAACGCATCGAAGCCTATATCGCGACCGGCGGCTTCGCGACCTTCGTCCGCCTGCTGACCGAATCAACCCCGCAGCAGGTGATCGAACAGTTGATGCAGAGCGGCCTGCGCGGGCGCGGCGGTGCAGGTTATCCCACTGCGCTGAAGTGGAGCACGGTCGCCAAAGCGACCGCCGAGCATAAATATGTGGTCTGCAATGGTGACGAAGGCGACCCCGGCGCATTTATGGACCGCAGCGTGATGGAAGACGTACCGTATCAGCTAATCGAAGGCATGCTGATCGCTGCTTACGCTGTTGGCGCGGATGCTGGTTATCTGTACGTGCGTGCGGAATATCCGCTGGCCGTCAAACGTCTGAAGCACGCGATCCGTCAGGCGGAGAAGCACGGCCTGCTGGGGGCCAGCATCTGCGGCACCAGCTTCGGCTTCAAACTCGAAGTCCGGCTCGGTGCAGGCGCGTTCGTCTGCGGTGAAGAGACCGCCCTGATCGCCTCGATCGAAGGCAAGCGCGGGACGCCGCGTCCCCGCCCGCCGTATCCGGCGGAACACGGTCTGTGGGGCTACCCGACGCTGATCAACAACGTCGAGACGTTTGCCAACATCATGCCGATCCTGCGCGAAGGCAGCGAATGGTTCACCCAGATTGGGACCGAGAAAAGCCGGGGGACGAAAGTCTTCGCCCTCACCGGCAGCGTTGAACGCACCGGCCTGATCGAAGTGCCGATGGGCATCAGCCTGCGTGAAATCGTCTATGACATCGGCGGACTGCCGGAAGGCAAGGAATTCAAAGCGGTGCAGACCGGCGGCCCGTCCGGCGGCTGTATCCCGGCAGAGTATCTGGACATCTCGGTCGATTACGAATCGCTGGCGAAAGTCGGGTCCTTCATGGGATCAGGCGGCATGATCGTCATGGATACCAGCGCCTGTATGGTCGATGTGGCGAAATTCTTTGTCGAGTTCTGTATGTCGGAATCCTGCGGCAAATGTATCCCGTGCCGCGTAGGAACGGCGCAGATGTATCATCTGCTGGAGAAAATCACCAACGGTGAGGCCACGCTGGATGATCTGGCACTGCTGGAAGAACTCTGCGATATGGTGAAGCACACCAGTCTGTGCGGCCTCGGACAGGGCGCACCGAACCCAGTGCAAAGCACCCTGCGCTACTTCCGTGATGAGTATATCGCGCACATTGTGCACAAAACCTGCCCGGCAGGTACATGCCAGGCGTTGAAGAAAGCGGAGGTGCTGGCATGAGCCGTGTTGTAACTTTTAAAATCAATGAGCTGGATGTAACCGGGCGCGACGACGAAACGGTGCTGGATGTCGCCCGTGAAAACAATATCCCGATCCCGACCCTGTGTCAGGTCAACGGCCTGACCAATATCGGGGCGTGCCGTCTGTGTCTGGTCGAAGTGACCGGCACCACCCGACTGCTGCCCGCCTGTACCACATACGTGAACGAAGGCATGGAAATCTTCACCGACTCGCCCCGCCTCCAGCAGTACCGCCGCATGACGGTCGAGATGCTGTTCACCGAAGGCAATCATATCTGCGCCGTGTGTGTCGCCAACGGCCACTGCGAGCTTCAGAATCTTGCCATCGAGATGGGTATCGATCATATCCGTCTGCCGTATCTGTACCCTAAACGTGAAGTCGATGCCTCGCATCCGCGCTTCGCCATCGACCCCAACCGCTGTGTGTTGTGCACCCGCTGCGTCCGCGTCTGCGACGAAGTGGAAACCGCCCACACATGGGATGTCAAAGGCCGTGGACTGGAGTCCTGCGTGATCACCGACCTCAATCAGCCGTGGGGCGAATCGCCCACCTGCACGAGCTGCGGCAAATGCGTTCAGGTGTGCCCCACTGGTGCCCTGTTCACCAAAGGCCACGCCGTCGGCGAAATGACCAAACAATACAGCTTCGTGACGTATCTGTCTGAGAGGCGGGAGGAACGCAAATGATGAACACGACAAAGCCCCGTACACGCCTTGCAACTGTCTGGCTGGACGGATGTTCCGGCTGCCATATGTCGTTTCTGGATATCGATCACCACCTGCTCGATCTGGCGGATCAGTTCGAACTGGTCTACAGCCCGCTGGTGGATCGTAAGGACTTCCCGGAAGAAGTCGATGTCACACTGGTAGAAGGCGCGGTCAGCAGTGAGGAAGATCTCGAAAAGATCCAACACATCCGCAGACACACCAGACTGCTGGTCTCACTGGGTGACTGCGCGGTGACCGGCAATGTGCCGTCGCTGCGGAATACCATCGGTGCGGAATCGGTTCTCCGGCGGGCCTATCTGGACCCGGACATGACCAATCCGCAGATCCCGAATGTGGTCGTCCCGCCGCTGCTGGACATCGTCCGGCCCGTGCATTCAGTCGTCAAGGTCGATGTCTTCGTGCCCGGATGCCCGCCCTCTGCCCAGACCATTCTGTATGTGGTCGGCGAACTGCTGGCCGGGCGTCTGCCTGACCTCAATGACAAGACCCGGTTTGGAGTGTAGGTGATCAGATCACCCATCCCGTCAGAAACCTGCATTCTGCAGCCAATCCATCCAACCCAGCCGGCTCAGGCCGGCTGAAGGAGAATTTCAAATGGCACAACAACTTGTTATCGATCCCGTGACCCGTATCGAGGGTCACGCGAAAATCACCATTCAGCTTGACGATGTCGGCGAAGTGGAAAATGCGCACTTTCATGTGACCCAGGTGCGCGGCTTCGAAAAATTCGTCGAGGGGCGTCCATTCCATGAGATGCCGTCGCTGATGGCGCGTATCTGCGGTATCTGCCCGGTCAGTCATCTGGTCGCGGCGGCCAAAGCCTGCGACGAACTGCTGGCGGTCACCATCCCGGAACCAGCGGCCAACCTGCGGCGCATCCTGAATATCTCGCAGATCATCCAGTCGCACGCACTGAGCTTCTTCTATCTGTCGTCACCGGACCTGCTGCTCGGTATGGACGGCGACCCGACACAGCGCAATCTGTTCGGTGTGGCGCACGTCCAGCCGCAGATGGCACGCGATGGCGTCCGCGTCCGGCAGATCGGCCAGCAGATCATCGAGATCCTCGGCGGCAAACGCATTCATCCCGGCTGGGTGGTCCCCGGCGGCGTCAATGCCCCGCTGACCGTCGAAAAGCGTGATGAGATTCTGGCGATGCTGCCAGAAGGCATGGCGATTGCGGACCGCACCCTGCGCTGGTTCCGCGAAGTCATGGCGCAGTACGAAGACGAAATCGCCGCGTTCAGCGCTCTGAAGACCAAATTCATGGGGCTGGTGACGCCTGACGGCAAGCTGGAGCTGTACGACGGCACGATCCGTTTCGCCGACGAAAACCTTCAGATTATCGCCGATCATCTGGACCCGGCAGCCTATCGCGACTATATCGTTGAAGCGGTCGAACCGCATACCTACCTGAAAGCACCGTATTACAAACCACTCGGTTATCCGGATGGCATCTACCGTGTAGGGCCGCTGGCCCGCCTGAATATTGTCTCTGCACTCGGTACACCGCGTGCCGATGCCGAGATGGACTATTTCCGCACGCTGGATCATCAGAGCAGCTTCCATTATCACTACGCCCGTCTGATCGAAATCCTGTACGGCTTCGAGAAGATCCACGAACTGCTGATGACGGAAGACATCCTCAGTGACCGTGTACGCGCCTATGCGCAGCCGAACAGCCGCGTCGGGATCGGTGTCAGCGAAGCCCCGCGTGGGACACTAATGCATCACTACGAGATCGACGACAACGGGCTGATCACCTATGCCAATCTGATTATCGCCACCGGACACAACAACATGGCGATGGATCGCGGCGTCTTCGAAGTGGCGAAGCGTTACGTCCACGGCGCGACGCTGCACGAAGGGATGCTCAATCGCGTGGAAGCGCTGATCCGGTCGTTTGACCCATGCCTGAGCTGTTCGACACATGCCGTCGGGCAGATGCCGCTGCACGTGCAGCTTGTCACCCGTGATGGCACCGTCGCCGATGAAATCCGGCGCTGACGGACACAGATCCATGTACCTGATGATAGGGTATGGCAACCCGCTTCGCGCTGACGATGGACTCGGTCTGATTCTGGCGGAAGCACTGGGGGAAGGCTGGGAGATCATCACCAGCACCCAGCTTCTGCCGGAACTGGCCGAGCCAATCAGTCGGGCGGAGCGGGTTGTTTTCCTCGATGCCAGCGTCGGCGATATCCCCGGCGAAGTGACCTGCACGGTCATCCAGCCGCAGGCAGTGGAAGGCGCGTTCACGCATAATGTGACTCCGGCATCGCTGCTGGCGGCATCACTGGCGCTGTACGAGACGGCCCCCAAGGCGATCCTGATCGGTATCACCGGCGCATCCTTCGAATACGGGACTGAGCTGTCGCCTGTCATTTCAGCCCTGCTGCCGGAGATCATCACGAAGGCACGGCAGATGATCGCTGAGGCGTTTGGGTAGGGTATATTTAAAAATCGCAGCAGGTGGGCTGGAAAAATCCAGCCCCTGCGTTCCACGATAGCGGTATACATTACCCATACCAATTCAACACCACAGGGGATGACCGATGACGCATCAGATCGACCGGCGGCGGCTGACTATTCAGGGGACAGTGCAGGGGGTCGGATTTCGGCCTTTCGTCTACCGGCTCGCATCAGAGCTTCAGCTTGCGGGATGGGTGATCAACTCTCCGCAGGGGGTTGTGATCGAGATTGAGGCCGCCCCGGTGGTACTGGATGCTTTTGTCACCCGCCTGCAAAGCGAGCTTCCGCCGCATGCCGTGATCACCGAACTGGTGACGCAGATCATCCCCACGCAGGGCGAAACGACGTTCGAGATCCACCACAGCGAACACAGCGGCGCGAAATCCGCCCTGATGCTGCCGGACCTCGCCACCTGCCCGGACTGCCTGCATGACATCACCGACCCGGCCAACCGCCGCTACCGCTATCCCTTCACCAACTGTACCAACTGCGGGCCGCGCTTCAGCATCATCCTCGGCCTGCCCTATGACCGCCCGAACACCACCATGCGCGGCTTCGAGATGTGCCCGGAGTGCCGCGCTGAATATGAGAATCCGCTGGACCGGCGCTTTCACGCGCAGCCAAATGCCTGCCCCAGATGTGGGCCGCAGCTCGCGCTGTGGGATGCCACCGGGCAGACGCTTGCCGTCCGTGATGAGGCGTTATGTGCCGCCGGGGATGCCCTGCGTGCGGGCAAAATCCTCGCGCTGAAAGGGCTGGGGGGCTTTCAGCTTCTGGTGGATGCCCGCAGCACACAAGCCGTCAGCCGCCTGCGGACGCGCAAGAATCGCTACGAGAAACCGCTGGCGGTCATGTTCCCGTCACTGCAAGCGGCAAAGTCCAGCAATGAGATGAACGCGCTGGAACAACGGCTGCTGACCGCGTCCGAAGCGCCGATTGTACTTTTACGTTATCGCGGTCACGAGATCGGCGAGATCGCACCGGAGGTCGCCCCAGGCAATCCCTATCTCGGGTCGATGCTGCCCTATACACCGCTGCATCACCTGCTGCTGTCGGATCTGGGCTTTCCGGTCGTCGCGACCAGTGGCAACCTGTCCGGCGAACCGATCTGCACCGACGAGGACGACGCGCTGGCACGGCTTCAGAACATCGCGGATGTCTTTCTGGTGCACGACCGCCCGATTGCCCGTCACATGGACGACTCGGTCGTCAGTGTGGCGGCAGGTGAACTGCTGATGCTGCGCCGCGCACGGGGATACGTCCCGCAGCCGGTCGATGTCCCCAATCCCGATGGGCGCACTATTCTGGCCGTCGGCGGCCACCAGAAGAACACCGTCGCTCTGCTGCATCAGAATCACGTCTTCACCAGCCAGCATCTAGGGGATATGGACAGCGTGCGCACGGTCGAGGTCTTCCGGCAGACGCTGAACGACTTCCAGACACTGTACGACACCACTCCCAGAGAAATCGCCTGTGACCTGCATCCCGACTACGCCACCACCCGGATCGCCGAACAGGTGGCCGCTGCCAGCGGCCTGCCGCTGATGCGCGTGCAGCATCATGACGCGCATGTCCTGTCCTGCATGGCGGAGCATCATCTGGAAGGGCCAGTGCTGGGCGTGTCATGGGATGGCACAGGCTACGGGATCGATCACACCGTCTGGGGCGGCGAATTCCTGCGGGTGGATGCGGACGGATTCGAGCGTGTCGCCCATCTGCGGCCTTTTCCCCTGCCGGGTGGAGACGCCGCCTCGCGTGAACCCCGGCGCAGTCTGCTTGGCCTGATGTATGCCATCTACGGCAGCGACCTGCTGTATACCAGCGACCTGCCATGCGAACGGCTGGACTTCAGCGACAGTGAACTGCGGCTGCTGCTGTCTGCACTCGACAAGCGCCTGAACAGCCCGATGACTTCCAGCATGGGGCGGTTGTTCGATGCGGTGGCGGCGCTGGCTGGCCTGCATCAGAAAAGCAGCTTCGAGGGACAGGCGGCGATGGCACTGGAATACGCCGCACACGCCGCATTCGCCTCAGATATGATAAATGCCGAGGAATGTTACCCGATTGAGATTACACCCGTCACTAACGATCAGGGGGCATTCAGAGGCATCATTGAGTGGAAGCCAATGATGACTGAGATGCTGCACGAGCACGATTCATCGGTAGCAAGTGCAAAATTTCACAATACATTGGCAGCGCTCATCGTTGAAGTCGCGCAGCAGGTGGGAATACCCGACATCGTACTCACCGGCGGCTGTTTCCAGAACCGCCTGCTGCTGGAAAAAACCATTCAATCTCTGCGCAGCGCAGGCTTCACACCCTACTGGCAGCAGCGCATCCCACCGAATGATGGTGGGATCGCACTCGGACAAATCGCGGCGGCGTTACGCGAAGGCAGTCATGTGTTTAGCAGTTCCGGGCAAACTCATCAGCACAGCCGGTGACGGTATTGGCCGCACCGGTCGGGTAAGTTTTGGCGGCATCATCAAGGAAGTCAGCCTCGCTTACGTCCCCGAAGCAAAAATTGATGATTACGTGGTTGTACACGTCGGATTTGCGCTGAGTACGGTCGATGAAGCCGAGGCTCAGCGTGTTTTTGAATACCTTGAAGAATTAGGTGAATTAGGAGAACTCAATGGCGACTGAATATATGACGCTGGACGGAAACGAGGCAGTCGCTCGCGTCGCTTACAAGCTGAACGAGGTCCTCGCGATCTATCCGATTACCCCATCATCCAATATGGGCGAATGGTCTGACGAATGGGCAGCCAGTAACAAGCCCAATCTGTGGGGCACCGTTCCGCAGGTGGTCGAGATGCAGAGTGAAGCTGGCGCTGCGGGTACAGTTCACGGCGCACTTCAGGTCGGGTCACTGACCAGCACCTTTACGGCGTCGCAGGGTCTGCTGCTGATGATCCCGAACATGTACAAAATCGCCGGGGAACTGACTCCAACCGTTTTTCATGTTGCCGCCCGTGCGCTGGCCGCACAGGGTCTGTCGATCTTCGGCGATCACAGTGACGTGATGGCAACCCGTGCGACCGGCTGGGGGCTGCTCGGTTCGGCCTCGGTACAGGAAGCCCACGACTTCGCACTGATCGCACAGGCAGCCACGCTGAAAGCCCGCGTGCCGTTCATCCACTTCTTCGACGGCTTCCGCACATCGCATGAGGTCGCCAAGATTCAACTGCTTCAGGACGAAGACCTGCGCGCCATGATCGATGATGAGCTGATCACCGCCCATCGCCGCCGCGCCCTTTCACCTGAAAATCCGTTTATCCGCGGGACTGCGCAGAACCCCGATGTTTACTTCCAGGCACGCGAGACGGTCAACCCGTTCTACATCGTCTGCCCGGATATTGTGCAGGAAGCGATGGACCGCTTCGCACAGGTCACCGGACGCCAGTATCAGCTCTATGAATACTACGGCGCACCGGATGCCGAGCGCGTGATCGTCATTATGGGTTCGGGTGCGGAAACCGTCCACGAGACGGTGGATTACCTGAATGCACTCGGCGAAAAGGTCGGCGTGCTGAAGGTGCGCCTGTACCGTCCGTTTGACCTGACCCGCTTCGCCGCCGCCCTGCCCGCCACGGTACAGAAGATCGCCGTGATGGACCGCACCAAGGAACCCGGCAGCGTGGGTGAACCGCTCTACGTCGATGTTATCACGGCGCTGCATGAAGAGTGGACCGGCAGCACTTATCCGACAGTGGTCGGTGGGCGCTACGGTCTGTCGTCGAAGGAATTCACCCCGACGATGGTCCGCGCGATCTATGACAATCTGTCACAGCCGCACCCGAAGAATCACTTCACCGTCGGCATTGTCGATGACGTGACCCACACCAGCATCGACTATGACGCTGAATTCTCACTTCCGCAGCAGGGTGTGGTCGGCGCGGTCTTCTACGGCCTCGGCAGTGACGGCACCGTCGGCGCAAATAAGAACTCGATCAAGATCATCGGCGAGAACACGGCCAATTACGCGCAGGGTTATTTCGTTTACGACTCGAAGAAATCCGGCTCTATGACTGTCTCGCATCTGCGCTTCGGCCCGAACCCGATCCGCTCGCCCTACCTGATCACACATGCCAACTTCGTCGCATGCCATCAGCCAACCTTCCTCGACCGCATCGACATGCTGCGCGAAGCCGCACCAGGCGGCGTCTTCCTGCTCAATACGGCCTTTGGCCCCGATGAAGTCTGGAATCAGCTTCCGCGTGATGTCCAGGAACAGATCATCAGCAAGCACCTGCGCCTCTACGTGATCGACGCTTACAAGGTCGCGAGAGCCAGCGGCATGGGACGCCGCATCAACACCGTGATGCAGGTCTGCTTCTTCGCGATTTCCGGCGTGCTGCCGCGTGACGAAGCGATTGCCGAAATCAAGTACTCGATTGAAAAGACTTATGGGCGTAAGGGTGAAGAAGTCGTCGCCATGAATCTCAAGGCGGTCGATAACACCCTCGAAAACCTGTTTGAAGTCCAGATCCCCGACACGATCACCAGCCAGACGGCGATGATCCCGCCTGTGCCAGCCACAGCGCCGGAATTCGTCCAGAACGTGCTCGGTGCGATGATCGCACGGCGCGGCGATGATCTGCCGGTCAGCGCACTCCCGATCGACGGCACGTATCCCAGCGGCACGACGCAGTATGAGAAGCGCAATCTGGCGCTGGAAATCCCGGTCTGGGACCCTGAAATCTGCATCCAGTGCGGTAAATGTGCGATGGTCTGCCCGCATGCGGTGATCCGCATCAAGGCGTACAACGAGGAAGCGCTGGAAGGTGCACCGGAGACCTTCAAGGCCGTCGCAGCGCGTGACACCGAATGGAAAGGCATGCAGTACAGCATTCAGGTCGCACCGGAAGACTGCACTGGCTGCGGTATCTGCGTCGAAGTCTGCCCGGCCAAGAACAAGTCCATGCTGAATCACAAGGCACTCAATATGTGCCCGCAGCCGCCCCTGCTCGAACAGGAACGCGAAAACTGGGACTTCTTCCTCAGCCTGCCGGAAACCGACCGCCGCAATATCAAGGTGACCAGCATCCGCCAGCAGCAGGCACAGCAGCCGCTGTTCGAATTCTCCGGCGCATGCGCTGGCTGCGGTGAGACACCTTACGTCAAGCTGATCACACAGCTCTTCGGTGATCGCACCATCATCGCCAATGCGACTGGCTGTTCGTCGATCTACGGCGGCAACCTGCCCACCACCCCTTACAGCATGAACGCTGAAGGTCGTGGACCGGCATGGGCGAACTCGCTGTTCGAGGACAACGCCGAGTTCGGTTACGGGATGCGCGTCGCACTCGATAAACAGGCGGAACAGGCGCGTGAATTACTGGTCGCGCTCTCTGAAGACATCGGAACCGAGCTGGTCGAAAATCTGCTGAACAACGCACAGCGTGACGAAGCCGCCATATTCGAACAGCGCGAATACGTCACCGCGCTGAAATCACGGCTTGAGACCATCAACAGCCCGCAGGCCAGACTGCTCTACGAACTGGCAGACTCACTGGTCAGGCGTGATGTGTGGATCGTCGGTGGTGACGGTTGGGCCTATGACATTGGTTTCGGCGGTCTGGATCATGTCCTCGCCAGTGGTCGCAATGTCAACGTCCTCGTGCTGGACACCGAAGTCTACTCGAACACCGGCGGTCAGATGTCGAAATCGACACCTCGCGCTGCGGTTGCCAAATTCGCAGCCGGTGGTAAACCGTCCGGCAAGAAGGACCTCGGCCTGATCGCCATGAGCTACGGCAATGTCTACGTCGCCCGTGTCGCACTCGGTGCCAAGGACGACCAGGTGCTGCGTGCCTTTATCGAAGCTGAAGCCTACGATGGCCCGTCACTGATCATCGCCTACAGCCACTGTATCGCCCACGGCATCGACATGAAGACCGCGCTGCAAAATCACAAGGCCGCGGTGGATACCGGCCAGTGGCTGCTGTACCGCTATCATCCGGAACGCGGTGAGCGCGGCGAAAACCCGCTTCAGCTTGACTCACGTGCGCCGAAACTGCCGTTGAGCACCTATCTGCAGATGGAAAATCGCTTCAAGATGCTGGAACTCACCCAGCCGGAAGCGGCAGCCACCCTGTTTGAAGAAGCACAGGCCGATGTCCACACCCGCTGGGCGATGTACGAATACCTCGCCTCGCGGGCACCAACAGGAAATCCTGCTGCCGCCGCACCAGCGGCAGGTACACCACCAGCAGCGGCACCGGCTGTCAACACAGAAACGACAAACAGCGCAGCCAATAAGAACGGTCACGGAGGGTGATCATGGACTTAACAACGACTTACATGGGATACAAACTGCGCTCGCCGCTGGTGGCCTCTGCGTCACCGCTGTCGGAGACAGTCGCGGGCATCAAGCGTCTGGAAGATGCAGGCGCGGGCGCAGTGGTCCTGTTCTCACTCTTCGAGGAACAGTTCCGGCTGGAACAGCTTGCACTGCATCAGCACCTGCTCAACGGGACGGAGAGTACGCCAGAAGCGCTGTCGTACTTCCCGGAGCCGCAGCAGTTCAAGGCGACCACCGAGCGCTATCTGGAACTGATCCGCAAGGCAAAGGAACAGGTCAGCGTTCCGATTATCGCCAGCCTGAACGGGACCACTCCGGGTAACTGGGTGAAGTTCGGCAAGGATATCGAGGAAGCGGGCGCAGACGCGCTGGAGATGAACCTCTACACCATCCCGACCGATCCGCTGGTCTCCGGTGCGGAAGTCGAGCGCAACGATGTCGATGTGGTGACGGCAGTACGCACATCACTCAGCATCCCGGTCGCGCTCAAGCTCAGCCCATACTTCAGCAGTATGGCGCACATGGCGAAACGCTTTGATAAGGCCGGGGCGGCGGCGCTGGTACTGTTCAACCGCTTCTATCAGCCGGATATCGATCTCGATACGCTGGAAGTGATGCCGAACATCCTGCTCAGCACCCCGCAGGATCAGCGCCTGCCCATG
This sequence comes from Chloroflexota bacterium, assembly GCA_023430545.1. GTDB lineage: Bacteria > Chloroflexota > Anaerolineae > Aggregatilineales > Phototrophicaceae > JAEZAF01. The sequence goes on along the minus strand of JAEZAF010000260.1, from coordinate 7,706 downwards.
CGCTGGATCGCCATCCTGTACGGACGCATCAACGCTGATCTGGCCGCGACCGGTGGTATCCACAGTGGCCGCGACGTCGCCAAGATGCTGCTGGCCGGTGCAACCGTCACCATGACGGCCTCTGCCCTGCTGAAACACGGCATCGACCATCTGCGCACGATGGAAACTGAACTGCGGCAGTGGATGGAAGAACACGAATACGAATCGGTGACGCAGATGCGCGGCGCGTTAAGCCAGCGCCATACCGAAGATCCGTCAGTTTATGAGCGCGTCCAGTACATGAAGGCGCTCACCTACTACAAGGTGACGAAGCAATGAAATACATTGACGAATACCGCGACGCCCAGGCCGCCAGACGTTATGCACACGCCATTTCCCAGATCGTCACCCGTGAATGGACGATCATGGAAGTCTGTGGTGGACAGACCCACGCCATCATCAAGTTTGGTGTCGATGAACTGCTGCCGCCGCAGGTAACATTACTGCACGGGCCGGGGTGTCCGGTATGCGTCACGCCGGTCGAACTGATCGACAAGGCGGTGGAGATCGCCGCCCGCCCGGATGTGATCTTCACCTCCTTCGGCGATATGCTGCGCGTCCCCGGCACGCATGGCGATCTCCTCTCATCCAAGGCACGCGGCGGTGATGTCCGCATGGTCTATTCACCGCTGGATGCGCTCAAAATCGCGCAGGCCAACCCGGATAAGCAGGTGGTGTTCTTCGCTGTCGGCTTCGAGACGACTGCCCCCGCCAACGCGATGGCCGTCTATCAGGCGGCGCAGCTCGGCATCCCGAATTTCAGCATTCTGGTCTCGCATGTGCTGGTCCCGCCCGCCATCGAAGCCATCCTTGGCACGCCGGATAACCGCGTCAATGGATTTCTGGCGGCGGGGCACGTGTGCGCGGTCGTCGGCTACGAGGAATACTATCCCCTGGCCGATAAGTACAAAATCCCGTTCGTCGTGACCGGCTTCGAGCCGCTGGACATCCTGCAGGGGATTTACATGCTCGTCAGTCAGTTGGAAAGCGGTCGGGCCGAGGTTGAAAATCAGTATATCCGCTGCGTGCGCCGCGAGGGCAACGTCCCCGCACAGGATCTGGTGCGCACCGTGTTCGAGATCGTCCCGCGCAAGTGGCGCGGCATTGGCGAGATCCCGTACAGCGGGCTGGGTCTGCGCGCCCCGTATGCTGACTTCGATGCTGAAAAGCGCTTCGGCCTCTCGGAATACACCACCGACGAAAGCCCGGACTGCATCAGCGGCCAGATCCTTCAGGGCAAATGCAAGCCGAATCAGTGCCCGGCCTTTGGCACAATCTGCACACCGGAGCATCCGCTGGGTGCGACGATGGTCTCATCCGAGGGCGCATGTGCCGCCTATTACCGCTACCGCCGGATGGAGCCAGCTCAGGAGCCAACTCATGGTTGATTTTACGCTTTCGTGTCCGCTGCCCTATGTCGAGCAGGAGACCATCCTGCTGGCGCACGGCGGCGGTGGCAAGGCCATGCACCGTCTGCTGGAATCGGTCTTCATGCCTGCCTTCAGCAATCCGCTGCTGGCCGCCGCCCATGACGGTGCGGCGCTGAACATCAACGGCGCGAGACTGGCCTTCAGCACCGACTCGTATGTAATCCATCCGCTGTTCTTCCCCGGTGGCGACATCGGCTCACTGGCGGTCAACGGCACAGTGAACGATCTCGCGATGTGTGGGGCGCGTCCGCTGTTTCTCAGCGTGGGCTTCATCATCGAAGAAGGTCTGCCGATGGAAACCCTGCGGCGGGTGGTTGACTCGATGAAACAGGCCGCCGAGACTGCCGGAGTGCAGATCGTCACCGGCGATACCAAAGTCGTGGATCGCGGCAAGGGTGATGGGCTGTTCATCAACACCGCCGGAATCGGTGTGATCGAACACAGACTTCAGATCCTGCCGACCAGCGTCTGCCCCGGCGATGCTGTGATCGTGAACGGCGATATTGGCCGTCACGGGATGGCGATTATGGCCGTGCGCGAAGGGCTGGAATTTGAGAGCACCATCGAGAGCGACTGTGCGCCGCTGGCACAGTCCGTACAGGCGCTGCTTGACGCTGGCATCGAAATCCACTGCCTGCGCGACCTGACACGCGGCGGCCTGACCAGCGGACTCTGTGAAATTGCAGAAGCTGCCAATGTGCATATCCATGTGCTGGAGCCGTCGGTCCCGGTGCATGAGGACGTGCGCGGCGCGTGCGAAATCCTCGGCATGGACCCGATGTATGTGGCGAACGAAGGCAAGTTTGTGCTGTTCGTCCCCCAGCATGAGGCCGAGCGCACCCTGTCGATCCTCGGCGGAGAAGCGCAGCAGATCGGCACCGTGCAGGCAGGTCGCAACCATGTGACCGTTGAAAGCGCGATTGGTGTCACCCGCATCCTCGACATGCTCACTGGAGAACAGCTCCCGCGCATCTGTTAGGGTGAATTTGAGGGCTGGTTACGGGTGCGGGACCGGAAAAGCCCCCCATCCCTGCGGAATAAATTCTGCTTCCCTTCCCGGCAATGCAAGCAATGCTACCCACTCGGCAAATCTTCGATTTGCTTTCCGAGGGAAGGGAATTGATCTGCGGCGACCTGTTTTTCTCCCTTTCCCTCGCAGCAGACGATAGATGCTCTTCCTATCGTCTGCGCACTGGGGGAAAGGGTTGGGGATAGGGGGCGTCAAACATGCCAAAACGCATCTGAATCAGGTGACACCTCGGTTACGTCATATTAATGTTCACACAGTACAATAGCCGTAACATCAGGAAGCAATGGCATTAGCCAAATAAACCAACAAACCAGCAACCAGCAGGTAAAAACCCATGACCCTGAAAACAGAGAATCTGATGATTGATGTGGAACGCATACGGCAGGATTTCCCCATCCTGCACCAGATGCACCATGACGATGTCCCCCTGATTTATCTGGACAGCGCCGCCTCCAGCCAGAAGCCCAATCAGGTCATCGACGCGATGAGCGACTACTACCGCACCATGCACGCCAATGTCCACCGTGGGATTCACAAGCTGAGCGAAGAAGCCACCGCCGCCTATGAAGGCGCACGCAGCAAGGTGCAGCGCTTCATCAACGCGGGCAACCGCCGTGAGGTGATCTTCACACGCGGTACAACCGAGGCGATCAACCTCATGGCGCAGACCTGGGGCCGCGCCAATCTGAAAGCCGGGGATGTGGTGGTTTCGACCGTCATGGAGCATCACGCCAATATCGTCACCTGGCAGATACTGGCCGCCGAAAAGGGCTTCAAAATCCGCTACGTTCCCATTCTGGCAGACGGCACCCTCGATCTGGTGGAATACGAGCGTCTGCTGCGCGAAGAACCGGTCAGACTGGTGGCGGTCACGCACTGCGCCAATGTCCTCGGCACGGTCAACCCGATTGCGCAGATGGCACGACAGGCCCACGAGGCCGGGGCGATCATTCTGGTGGATGGCGCACAAAGCGTGCCGCACATGCCAGTCGATGTGCAGGCACTGGATGTCGATTTCTTTGCCTTCAGCAGTCACAAGATGCTTGGGCCGACTGGAATCGGTGTACTGTATGGTAAACGCCATCTGCTGGAAGCCATGCCCCCGTGGATGGGCGGCGGCGATATGATCAGCCGTGTGACGCTGGAAGCAAGCACATGGAATCAGCTTCCATACAAATTCGAAGCGGGGACGCCCAGCGTGGCCGAAGGCATCGGCCTCGGCGCGGCAGTCGATTATCTGGAATCGGTCGGCATGGCGAATATCCACGCCTATACAACCCAGCTCACAGCCTATGCCATCGACCAGCTCTCGCAGATCCCGCAGGTGACGATTTACGGCGCGGCACAGGCTCGCGGCTCGGTGGTCGCCTTCTCGATTGAGGGCATCCACGCGCACGACGCCGCGCAGATGCTCGACGCCGATGGCATTGCCGTCCGTGCCGGACATCACTGCGCCATGCCGCTGCACGACATCCTGTGTGTCACAGCGACGGTCCGCGCCAGTTTCTATCTGTATAACACCTTCGAAGAGATTGACGCGCTGGTCGCGAGCGTCCGCAGCGCCATTGAGAAGTATACGATCTAGCGTATACACTGTGAGGTAGTCCGAAATGTTTGACGACGAATTTTACCGCGAGATGATCCTCGACCACGCCCGCACCCCACGCAACTGGGGACTGCTTCAGCCCGCGGACTTCGACCACGAAGAATCGAACCCCCTGTGCGGCGATCATCTGCACCTGACACTTCAGATCGACGAAAACGAAGTGATCAAGGCCGTCGGGTGGGAGGGTCACGGCTGCGCCATCAGTCAGGCGTCGGCCTCGATGATGGGCGAACTGCTCATCGGCAAAACGCTGAAGGACGCCGAGCAGATGACAGCGGCGGAGGTGCTTGAACTGGTCGGTGTCAGACTGACGCCCAACCGCATGAAGTGCGCCCTGCTCTCACTAAAAGTGCTGCTGGTCGGCACACAGGGCCTGCACTCATGGGAAAAAGTCGAGGATGAGCTTCTGTAGAAACAGGCCGGTAGAAGCCATCTGAAAATCGTGGCTGACATAAGGGCCGGAGTCTTCCGGCCCCCTTCCTGCCTGTTTACCGTTCCTATGCCTGTGTCGCTGCCAGCGTGGACGCCGTTTCAAGCGTCCATGCACGCAGGGCGTCCCAGTCGCGATGGTCGCCTTCCCTGAAGATCCCAAGCGAGATCATCATATTGAACAACGAGTGATCCTGTGATGAAAAATCAACCTGTTCAGGATCGACCACACCAGCGAAGTACCCCTCACTGACCAGCGGGACCAGATCACGCACCGGCTGCATCCAGTTTTTGACAGTGCCTAACAGCATACCTGGCTTCAGGCTCATCGCCATACACATTAAAAATGCGGCGAACGGTCTTTGATTCAGCCCTGCCTGATGGCGCTGCACAAAGTCCATCGCTTCCGGCAGCCATTCACCGGTGTGAATCGCGCTGCCTGTAATCACCGCCCAGTACGGAGTCACATCCGTAACTTCCTGTACAGGTCGCACATCGACCGCAATGCCGTATTCCTCCAGCGTGCGCCCCATGACTTCAGCCACCGCAGCCGTTGATCCGCCGCGGCTGGCATAAGCGACCAGTAACTTGCCTGACATCAGAATCCTCCAAAGCCTGCTTCCGTTTCAAAATTTCGTTCATGGCAGCGATCGCATACCGCTGTCACATAAACCTGTTAAGAATGTGGAATGACCTTTCTGCACATCCGCGTACAGAAAGGTCATCCTGTCACTTTAATTTAGTTGAGGCGTTATCAACACCTCTGCCACACGTCTTATGTCGGGAACGGGATCTGCCGTACCGCTTCTGCGATCTCCGTTGCCCACTGGTTGATGCTTTCCCAGTTGCGGAAATCCCCAATCGGCGCTTTCACCCCTCTGACGATCACTCTTTCGGCGAGGTTCAGTGTACTTGGCTCCAGCACCCCGTGGAAGACGACCGTATCCTTCGGCTGAAGCCGGGCAATCAGCAGATCCTGCGCCTGTGGATAGCGCCAGCCGTTCAGCAGTTCCTCAGGATCGCCTTCGCCCGTCGGCCCGCTGGAGAAAATCCACAGCGGCGCGTTGGTCAGGGCGACTTTGTGCGATTCGAGGAAATCGACCGCTTCCCGCCGCCACTGTCCGGCATAAACGGCACTGCCCAGCACCACCGCCTGATAGATGTTAAGCGTCTGCACTTCCTCAATCGGCATGATGTCCACATACAATCCGTTCCGGATCAGGACCTGACCAATGCGCTCGGCAATTTCTGCCGTCGCTCCGTGTTTACTTGCATACGTGACGAGTACTCTGCTGGTCATTTCAATCTCCTGACGTAAATAAATATTTTTTCCAGTTGACCATTTGTGATGCGGTGTTTCTCGTCACCACACGGCGAGACCGATCAGGCGGGTTCGCATCGACTGCTGACGGAGCTAAGCGGGTTGATGCGGCAGAAAGACATCCTCTGCCGACCATTGAAGCAGCACCCACAGCGTATAAAATCCGAGGGCCGTGCCAACCGGGAAGTTAACGATCCCCAGCACGCCGAGCACCAGCGCCAGCACACGCGCCCACGGCCTGTGTTTCAGCAGGCCATACCCTGTGATCATCCCCGGCAGCCCTAACACCCCCATCACAACCGCAAACGCCGTCCCGATAAAGGTCAGGACCGAAATCGCGTCCGGGTCATGGATCAGTGTGTTGATCAGGGGCAGGATGCTGAGCGTTACGAGGGAAAGCAGCAGGAAGCAGGCATTCGCGGCAATATACAGCCACCCTAAAACGGAAATGTGCATCTGCATCTCATCTTCATTTAATCGATGCATTGCTGACTCCTTTACAGACTGGAAAGCCTGTGTGGAAGCAGACGAAAGAGTCGCCTGCCTCTAACCTGATTCTGTCACTTCCGGCACAGCCTTCAGCAGTGACAGAACACATCAATCATAGTGACATTTGTCACAAACGTATTAGCCGCCAGACAGGGGATTAAAACGATGGGTCACCTGCTTCTTGGGACGTCCGGTTACAGCTATCAGGACTGGAAAGAAATCTTCTACCCGAAGGGACTGGCAGCGCGCAAGTGGCTGTCCTTCTACGCCCAGCATTACAACACGGTCGAGATCAATGCCACCTTTTATCGCTATTTCGCACGCACGGTCTTCGCACGCTGGTGCGATGAAACCCCGGACGACTTCCGCTTTACGCTCAAAGGTCCGCGTGACATCACCCATGTCAAACGCCTGCACGAGATCGACCCCGACCTGACCCGCTTCGTTGACAGTTATCAGGATCTCAAACCGAAGCTGGCGGCGCTGCTCTGGCAGATGCCCCCCAGTTTCAAGGATGAAGCGGATAATCGGCAAAAGCTGGCGGGTTTTCTTGAAAAGCTGCCCAAAGAGACACGGCAGGTGATCGAGTTCCGCCACAAGTCATGGTTCAACGACGAGGTTTACACGCTGCTGAATCATCACCGCGCCGGGTTCGTCATCAACGACTCGAATCGATGGGCGGCTGCCGAAGTGGTCACCGGGGATCTGGCGTACATCCGCTTTCATGGGCCGGAAAAACTGTACGCATCGCTGTACACAATTGACGCAATGAAGGCGTGGGCGGAGAAGATCAACGTGTGGCTGCGTCAGTACGATGTCTTCGTCTACTTCAACAATGACTTCGATGGCCGCGCCCTTCAGAACTCAGTCGAACTGCGCGACCTCATTGGCAGCGATAAACCGTGACATCACATACCCGGTGGAGCTGTAGGGGCGGGATTCTTCCCGCCCGCCCACCAGGTTAAGAAATTTTGAGACAAAAAGCCCAACTTTTTGGTCCACTTCGTTTGAAAATTCGAACCGCACAATCCGAACATTCGTGCTACACTATAATGTTCCAGCACCTTAACAATCACAGGCATATAGGGGAGGCATTCAATGCTGCCCACTTGTCTGGTGTTTGCAGCAACCCTAAGTTGCTACAAGCACATTTGCAGCAGAATCGTGCTGCAAATCTGCCACCGTCGTTCATTTTGAGGGGAAAATCCGTTGTTGCCGCACAAAAATTTTGTGCGGCAGCAGCAGCAGCAGCAAACAGCTACAAACAACAAGCAGCTCATGCGGAGTAACCAGCCGACCCGCCATGTATCGCCACCACCTTTTGGAAGAAGGGGAGCACCTGCGTGTGCTCCCGAAAATGAT
>JAEZAF010000235.1 GCA_023430545.1 Chloroflexota bacterium | reverse complement strand
GGGACGCGGTCACACTGGGGGATGCGTCCCTGAATGCGCTGGCGCAGCCGCACGGCATCAATATCGGTGTGGCGACAGATATTTATCCGCCGGTGCATGATCTGGCCTATGAACGTCTGCTGGCCCATGAGGCCGGATTACTCGCGCCGACCGAGTTCTACTGGACGACGACCCGACCGGCTGAGGATGTCTTTTACTTTCTGCCTGCCGACATGATGGTCAACTTCGCGCTGGTGAACGGCCAGCGGGTGCGCGGCTATCATCTGATGTGGGACTTTGAACTGCCGGACTGGGTGGCGGATGCGGATCTCCGACCGGCACAGCTTGCGCTTGCCATGCGGGATCACATCGCGGGGACGGTGGGGCATTTCCGGGGACGTGTATCGGAATGGGTGGTGGTCAATGAGGCGGTATGGGGGCCAGAAGATGTCGGCAGTGATGAGGCGGAATTCGCGTATAACCTGTGGTACGAAGCCTTCGGGCAGGTCTATATCGAACGGGCCTTCCATACCGCACGCGAAGCCGACCCTAACGCCGTGCTGATCTACAACGAAACCGGCATCGATGACATCAATGCGAAGTCCGACTTCGTCTATGATCTGCTGACCGATTATGTGGAGCGCGGCGTGCCGGTCGATGCTATCGGCTTGCAGATGCACATTGAAGCGGCTAACCCGCCGGACGCGGCGTCGGTGGTGCAGAATATGCAGCGCTTCGCCGATCTGGGGCTGGACGTGATCATCACCGAGCTGGACGTGAACATGGCAGGTGTCCGTGGGACCGAGGCGGAACGTCTCGCATTACAGGCAGAGATTTACGCGTCCATGCTGGATGCCTGCCTTCAGGTGTCGGCGTGCAGCAGTTATACGCTGTGGTCACTGAATGATCGTTATGCGTGGCTGGAAATGGGCGCAGCGTCCCCGGCAATACTGGACGAAGCCAATATGCCGAAACCGGCCTATCAGGCGCTGGTGGATCGGCTGAAGGAATAGCAGCAGATCTCATGAAGCTGCTGTAATCAGCGCCTCAAGCGTCTGCTGCGCCGCCTGTGACCAGTTGAACTGCTGCGCCTGCCGATAACCGCGTTCGCGGAGTGTCTCGCGCAGGTCGGCATCTGTGGCAAGGCGGGACATGGCGGCGGCGATGGCGTCCACATCTTCGGGATCGACCAGCAGACCGGCATCCCCCACCAGTTCCGGCAGGCTCGATGTCCTGCTGGCGATGACCGGTGTCCCGCAGCGCATGGCCTCGACCACCGGAAAGCCGAAACCCTCATACAGTGTGACGAAGAGCAGCGCGACTGCCCCGGCATACAGCGCTGGTTTGTCGGCGTCGTCGATGTAGCCGGTCAGATGCAGCCCTTCGACTCCGTCGGTCCATGCCGGGTCGTACAGCCAGCCCTGTTTACCCGCCAGCACAAAGCCGATGTCTTCCCGACTGCTGCGGCGGAAGCGGTCGAACGCCTGCACCATCCGGGCGATGTTCTTGCGCGGCTGAAGCGTGCCGATGAACAGGAAGTAGCGCTCCGGCAGTACGTACTTCTGGCGGACACGGGCGATATCATCGCCGATATTGGCGGCATCCGGCGGTGTGATCTCGACTCCGGGATAGACCACGCGGATTTTGTCAGGCGGCGTGCCGTAGAAGTCCGTCAGGTCATGGGCGGTGGCCGTGCTGTCCGCCAGCACGAGGCTGGCACGGGCGGCGCTGAAGCGGGTAGTGAGGTCCAGATACAGGCGCTGGCGTGTCGGGTGTGCTTTTGGAAAGACTTTAAAGCCCAGGTCATGGACCGTGACGACAGCACGACCGGGAAAGATCAGCGGCAGGGTGTGCGCCGGGACAAAGGTCACATCGGGCCGGTCTGCCCAGATCGCACGGGCGAAACGTGCATGCGTCCACAGACGGTGCTGCGGGATGACCCTGTGCGTCACATCGTTGGACGGCGGGAACAGATCCGGCGGCGGTGTGTCGCGGAAATAGAGCGTCAGATGATGGTGGTAGGGTTCGGTCTCATTCAGCGTGATCAGTGATTGCAGCAGGCGCAGGGCGTACTGTTCGGTGCCGGTGACCCGAGCGACGGTCGTCCGGCTGGCGTCAAGGGCGATACGAAGTGGATGATGCGGTTGGGATGTGTTACGTCTGCTGGTGGGTGTCGGTGTGCTCATGGGCGCAATGATGGCACACGGCGGCGCGGTTCGGCAAGGCTGTGCTTGTGGATGACGGTCAGACCGACTGCTGACGCGACTCCTGAATGCGGTCGAGGGCCTCTTCGAACGAAGTCACGCCGTAATAGGAGATGGTGGGCAGTCCGTGACGACGGTAGATATTTTCCAGCATCCGCGCCAGCCACGGATAGGCGGTGACGATCACCATCACATCCAGGTTCGATGTGCGGTAGATCTCGAGCTGCGTTCTGACATTATCCACCAGATCAGACGCCGGAAAGTAGGTGGTGCTGCTTATATCGACCACCAGCGCAATCGGGTACGGACGCAGCGCGAGCTGTGGGATGACATGCTCACGTGAATACTGATGCAGCCATGCCCATGACCAGTGCGCGGAGTTAATCACCTGCAGGATTGTATGTTCAGGGTCGTACCAGTGCATTTCAGTTTCAACGAATACCATTATTAACGTTAATGGCAGTGCCAGCGCACTGCTCTTCTTATGGTACGTTAAGTTGGTGTGATTTTCTGTAATGCAATGCAATTTTATGCATAAATTTACCTTTCATATCGTAATGAAACCGAATTTGTACTTTTTCGTGCCATAATCATAGAGAGGTCTGCAATGCCCAGCAGACCGGTTTCATGTTTCAGGCCGACTGACTCCGTCGGCTGCCAGCCAGACTATTTTTTTCGCGTTGATGACGAGGAGCTGGAAATTATGATTATTGGCATCCCAAAAGAAGTTAAACAGGACGAATACCGCGTCTCGCTGCCACCGGATGGCGTGCGCGAACTGGTGCGCAACGGGCATCAGGTTTATGTCGAACGGGGCGCGGGTGCGGGCAGCGCCTTCGCGGACAGCGAGTACGAACAATCCGGTGCGACCGTGCTGGAGTCTGCCGCTGAGGTCTGGAATCAGTCCGAGATGGTGGTCAAAGTGAAGGAACCACAGCCGGAGGAATACGGGTTTCTGCGCGAAGATCTGATTCTGTTCACCTACCTGCATCTGGCGGCGGCTGAAGAACTGACGCATGTCATGCTGGAAAGCGGTGTCACCGGGCTGGCGTATGAAACGGTCATGGACCGCAGTGGACGGCTGCCGCTGCTGGAACCGATGAGCGAGGTCGCCGGACGAATGGCGGTGCAGGTGATCTCGCACTATCTGGAAAAGACCCAGAGTGGGCGCGGCGTGCTGATGGGCGGCATCCCGGGCGTGAAACCGGCGCATATCGTGGTGCTGGGCGGTGGCACGGTCGGGACCAACGCGGCGAAGGTCGCACTGGGAATGGGCGCAGAGGTGACACTGCTCGACATCAGTATGGAGCGGCTGCGCTATCTGGAAGACACACTGCGTGGCCGGTTCATGACACTCTATTCCAATGACAGCAACATCCTTGCGGCGATTGCCAGAGCCGATGCGGTGATTGGCGGGATTCTGATCACCGGGGCGAAAGCGCCGCATCTGATCCGGCGCGAGATGCTGAAAGAGATGCCGAACGGCAGCGTGATCGTCGATGTGGCCGTAGATCAGGGCGGATGTGTGGAAACGACGCATCCGACCACGCACAGCGATCCGACCTATGTGATCGACGGCGTGCTGCATTACGGTGTCGCGAATATGCCGGGGGCGGTGCCGCGCACCTCAAGCCTCGGACTGTCGAATGCGACACTGCGCTATATCCTGAAGGTGGCGAACATGGGCCTGATGGAAGCACTGCGGAGTGATGCCGGCCTGGCGAAGGGACTGAACATCTATGGTGGTCAGGTGACATTCCCCGGTGTGGCCGAGGCCTTCGGCCTGCCCTGTGCGGATCTCAATCAGGTGATGCACGGCGCGCACACGAACATCCTGGCGCATTAGACTGCAAGCCGTCTGCCCTTCCCGATGATGCCTTGCCTCGTCAGCGAAGGGAAAGCACAGGATTTCGCTTCTCAACATCCTGAAAAAGTGTACACTAGTCAGGATGTTTTGTTTTACAAACATGAAGGAGTAACCCATCATGACCGATGAAGTGCCCACTGAGACTCTGGCTGAGACTGAAAACTATGTCGCGTGGATTTCGGAAGACCCGGATGGTGAGCCGACCTATCATCTGGAGCTGAACAACGTGACGCTGCACTTCTTCCGCGAAGAATGGAAAGAACTGGTGCAGCTTATGCGCGATGTCGCGAAGAACAGCTAGGCGACGGACCAAGGCGGGCACGTGCTGACACCGATCCTCAGCGGACTGGTGGCTGCGCTGGTAGTGTATCTGCTGGTGCACAGTGTCCGGCCAGATGCGCATCAGCGTGCGGGCCGTCAGTGGGTGGAATACGGAACGGGCTATCGGGTACTCTCGGCAGCCACGTTTCCCCTTTCATCGTTTGTGACCTATGCCGCGCTGCAATCGTCGTCGGATCAGCGTGTGCTGGCGCTGCTGATCGCGGGGCTGTTCTGGCTGGGGACGGTCTATCTGGCTTACGAGATGTTCTTCGTTCAGTTGAGCTATGACGATCAGTTTATTTATCACCAGACACCGCTGAAGGGAAAGCGTCAGATCCCGTGGGACGCGGTGACCGGCATCGACTATTCACCGGTGACGCAGGCATTCACGGTGCGGACGAACGGTCACGGGACGATCTCGGTGTCACCGATGGCGGATGGCAGTCACGCGCTGATCGAGCGTGTTGGGTCGTGGTTGAAATAAACAACAGAGTAACAAATATGCTCAACAGAGGTAGATACTTCAACAGCTTATACGTCAGAGTATAATATCAAAAAGTCAAGAGGAGCTTCGTATGTCTGTCCGGGAAATGATAGAGGAAGCACGCACCTTGTCTGTCGAAGAGCAGAAACAGCTTGCCAAAGCGCTGGTTGATATGCTGGCAGAAGCGTTACAAGACACACACCATCAGAGACGGAGTCTGCGTGAATTCAGAGGGCTGGGCGCACATCTCTATGATGGGACCGATGCTCAGCACCACGTGAACCAACTTCGCAGCGAATGGGATGATCGTCCGTGAAAATTTCGGATGCATTAAAAGGTATTCGACGACTTGGCGTGGAAACCGCTCCTTATATTTATTATGTGGAGAATCATCCTGTTTATGCTGACAAAGTGGATGCCATTTTTCAAATCGTTGAATCAATGACCATTGAGATCAAAACGTCGGTCATTACCTTGAGTGAAACACTGATGAAACCTATTCAGTCAGGGGATCAACTTTTGACTGATTCATACCGCAAACTCCTGACTGAGACTAATGCTATAAGCCTGATTTCAATCACACCTGAGCTGGCTGAAAAAGCGGCCTATCTACGCGCCTAATACAACTTGCGAACACCCGATGCACTGCATATCGCAGCCGCAATTGAATCCGGTTGTGATGCATTCCTCACAAATGATCAGGGCTTTAGTCGTGTCACTGAACTACGAGTGCTCCTGCTGGACGATTTAGAGCTAGACTAGCCAACCTCCCTGTTAAACCTCTTATGCAGATAAAAAGCCGTCACCCCTCACATCTACCGACATGCTTCAGTGATCCGGGGACACGTCAGGCTATCATCGCGGCTATAGAGACGACATCCATCACCGGCATCGACTATTCACCGATGACGCAAGCCTTTACTGTGCGGACAAACGGCCACGGGACGATCTCCGTGTCACCGATGGCGGATGGCAGTCAGGTATTGGTCGAGCGCGTCAGCGCGTGGGTGGGACAGTGAGCAGAGATCATCATATTATCTGTTGCCGAAATCGTCCGTTTGTAATAATCTTCGGGTGTTTGGCGTCTTCAATTTCTGAAGGTACCAATGAAGGGAAGTCATGAAGTTACCTGACGATGTGACTATCCCTTCAGAAAAACTAACAGC
>JAEZAF010000183.1 GCA_023430545.1 Chloroflexota bacterium | reverse complement strand
GCCAGCTTCCGACGCGGCGCAGTCGAGAATCCGCCGTTCTTCTCATTCGACCACTGCATCGGTGTACGCACGCTGTTGCGCTCAGGCAGTGAGAGGTCATCGCCCATGCCAATTTCGTCCCCGTAGCGGATAATCGGCGTCCCCGGCAGTGTCAGCAGCAGACTGTTCGCCAGTTCGATGCGGGGGCGGTCATTTTCCAGCATCGGCCCCAGCCGCCGCCGGATGCCGCGATCATACACGATCATGTCTTCATCGGGCGCGAACTTGTCAAACACGAACTGCTGATCCTTTTTACCCAACCGCCCCAGATCGAGTTCGTCATGCACCCGAAGGAAGTTCACCCACTGCACAGTGTCCGGCACTTTTGGCGGTGCTTTCAGGCCGGTGACCAGCGGCTCAGCGCTTTCCTTTGCCAATGCCAGAAACAGGTTCTGATTCAGCATAAAGTGGAACAGCATCTGGAGCTTGTCCCCGTCGCCGACGTAATCGCCGACCTTGTCCATCTCGATATTGGCTTCCGCCAGCATGACCGCATCCCCGCGCCGCCAGCTTAAAAAGCTGCGCATCTGCTGGATGTACTTGTAATTGGCTTTCTCCGTGCTGCCTTCATGTTCAATGCCCAGCATCTCGATCACAAACGGCGCGGCGTCAATACGGAAGCCGGACACGCCGAGCTTCAGCCAGAAGCCCATAATCCGCCTGACTTCCTCAACGACATCCGGGTTCATCATGTTCAGGTCCGGCTGATGTTCGTAAAAGCGGTGCAGGTACCACGCATCGACCTTTTTCTCGTAGGTCCAGATCGAGTCCTGCACACCGGGGAAGACCATCCCCTCATTGATATTCTTCGGCTTCTTATCTGACCACACGTAATAGTCGTAGAATTTCGAATCAGGGTCACTGATCGCCTGCTTGAACCACGGATGATCAATTGACGTATGGTTGATCACCAGATCAACGATGACCCGGATGCCGTATTCAGTCGCCTGATGCGTGAACTCCACAAAGTCGCCCAGTGTGCCCAGACGCGGGTCTACCTGATAATAATCGGAGATGTCGTAGCCGTTGTCCTTGTTCGGGGTGGTATAGAACGGCAGCAGCCAGATCACCGTGACACCAAGCCCCGCAATGTACGGCAGACGTTCGGTCAGTCCTTTGAAGTCGCCGATGCCATCACCGTTACTGTCGTAAAAGGTCTCAACGTCCAGCGTGTAGATAATCGCGTCCTTGTACCACAGATCTTTGCGCTGCATGGCTTGTCCTTTAGTCCTTTGCCGACAAAGCGTCCATTTTAAAGGCCGCCGCTCCGCCTCACATCACCCGACGCGCCTATTATCACCCGTGCTTCCTGACCCTGCTCTCGCTTGGAAACAAAAACCACCGAGGCGTTGTCGGTGGTTTTGGAATATCGGAATGGTTATCCGGCGCGGGCCGCAAGAATGCACCCCCCAGGGAATGCTTTCCCCGTGAATGTCCACCAGCCAGCCGTTAGCTTTTGCTCATCACCCGTGATGCGATTTCCTTACGCACGACCGGCGCGACCTTCGTGCCGAGAAGTTCAATCGCATGCATGATCTGATGATGCGGCATCGTCCCCACGCTCAACTGAATCAGCACGCGCTGATGGTTGAAGATCTCGTGCTGGAACAGGATCTTCTCGATGATCTCATCCGGGTTACCGACGAAGTTAGCCCCGCGCAGTCCGGCGGATGCCTCATACTGCTGCCTGGTCATCGGCGGCCAGCCGCGCTCACGTCCGATTTTGTTCATCGTCACCGCCACCGACGGGAAGGACTGGTCAATCGCATCGCGTGTGGTATCGGCAATAAAACCGTGCGAGTTGATGCTGACTTTCAGCTTCGAGCGATCCTGACCGGCATGGTCAGCCGCGCGATAGTACAGGTCGATCAGTGGGGCGAAGCGCTCCGGCATCCCGCCGATAATCGCCAGCGCCAGCGGCAGGCCGAGTGTCCCCGCACGCACTACCGACTCCGGTGTGCC
Source organism: Chloroflexota bacterium (assembly GCA_023430545.1). Taxonomy (GTDB): domain Bacteria; phylum Chloroflexota; class Anaerolineae; order Aggregatilineales; family Phototrophicaceae; genus JAEZAF01. The sequence goes on along the minus strand of JAEZAF010000183.1, from coordinate 3,423 downwards.
GCCAACTGCGATCCAGATCGGCAGTTGTTCCTGATAGGGCCGGGGATACACACCCTGATTTTCCAGCGCTGCCCGATGCTTCCCAGTCCAGCTCACATACTCGGACTCGCGCAGGCGCATCAGCAGTTCCAGTTTTTCACTGAAAAGCGTGTCATAGTCCTTGAGGTCGTAGCCGAACAGCGGAAACGACTCAATGAATGAGCCGCGACCAGCCACGATCTCCGCCCGTCCTTTGGAGATCAGGTCGAGTGTGGCAAAATCCTGAAACACACGCACCGGATCATCGGAACTAAGGACGGTCACCGCGCTGCCGAGTTTGATGTTCTTGGTACGGGCTGCCGCTGCCGCCAGAATCACCGCCGGGGCCGATGAGACAAAATCCGGGCGGTGATGCTCACCGACGCCGAACGAATCCAACCCGACCTGATCCGCCAGCTCGATCGTCTCCAGCAGATCATGAATGCGCTGCGATGGTGTGATCATCTGTCCGGTCTGCGGATCGGGTGTCAGCTCGGCAAATGAATAGACACCGATTTCAAAGGGTTCGTGATGCGCGGAAACCGGACCCGCGCCATTATTCTCAGTCAAGGCAGATTACTCCTTATACGCTCTGGACATCGTTATGCATATCTGATGTGTCCAGATGAGAGAGCATTACGTGATGTTGGGTAAGCATTGTCATAGAGTTATTTCAGGGTTCAGGTATATGCCGGATAATTCGATGAAATCGTGCTGGATGTCCAAACCTGATGATTATCTGCAAAACAGGACCACCGGCGCACGCTGATCAAGCCGTACCTGCGGTGCAGCAGCGTCGATGATATGCGTTATACTAACCTTCAGATCAAATTTTCACACGAGGTGTAGTATGCTGGTCAGCCCCGAAAAAAAGCAGTTTTTTGACGAAAATGGCTATGTTGTTATTGAAGGTTTATTCACCCCTGAAGAAGTTGATTTTTACCGTGACCACTTCATGAACCTGCGCACTGCGGGGACCTATCCCGGTGATGATGCAGGCATTAACCCTGCCAGCAGTGATCCACTGAAGCGTTACCCGCGTATGATCCATATGCATCGCTGGGACGAGGTCAGCCTCAACTGGATGCTCGATGCGCGATTGAGAGAATGCCTGACGACCCTGCTTGGTATCGAGCCGTTTGCCGTGCAGACGATGCTGTATTTCAAACCACCAAAGGCACGGGGGCAGGCACTTCATCAGGACAACTATTATCTGCGTGTGCAGCCCGGGACGTGCATTGCCGCATGGCTGGCACTTGACGCATGCGATGAAGAAAACGGCTGTCTGGAAGTCGTCCCCGGAAGCCAGAACTGGCCGATTCTGTGCGCAGCCGAAGCCGATACCACCGCCAGTTTCACGGATGTAACCGTTGAAATCCCGGAAGGTCAGGAAGTGCGCCCGGTCGTCATGGAACCCGGCAGCGTGCTCTTCTTCAACGGATCACTGGTCCACGGCAGCAAACCGAATGTCAGCGAAAACCGGTTCCGCAGATCATTGATCGGGCATTATATCGAAGGCAGTGCTCGTGAGGTCTTCCACTGGTATCATCCTGCACTGCGCATGGATGGCACTGTCGTCGAACTGGACGCGAGCGAAGCAGGCAGCCAGTGTGGTGTGTGGGTTGAACCGGCACAAGAGTTCGCGATTGTCGATGCGGAAAAGCCATTTCCGGGAAGGTCGGAATAATCCGGCGTGTTTATCCGCACCGGTTGAACTGAAAAACGTCTGACGAAAATCTTTTCAGACCTGTCATCAATACAAAGCGCCAACATAATCTGTTGGCGCTTCGTGTGAGTCCCTCGTTACCGGTCAGGACTGGTAGCGGAGAGGGTGGGATTCGAACCCACGATGGTGTTACCCATACTCGCGTTCCAGGCGAGCGCACTAGTCCACTATGCGACCTCTCCAGTGCGGCACAGTATAGCAAAACTCATGCCGTTTGTGTATCCCGATTTCGCAGGCAGGTGTCATCAGCTTTTGACAGACCGATCTGACAACCAGAATCGGTCGCAGGCTTTTGCTTTTTCACTATAATCAGATTCACAATCTGAGACTGCCCGACCCGGTACAGGAGTGTGAGAGTCACCATGTCCAAAGCGAAGATGGAAGCCGCACGAGAGTTAATCCGCGAGAAGCGCTTCGACGAAGCCCGTGCTATTCTCCGTACCATCGACCACCCCACAGCGCGGCAGTGGCTGGGCAAAATCGAGCAGATGGCCCCGGCGGACCGGCCCGCAGTGGTCCCGCCGGTTGTGGCAGCCGTCCCGGTTGCGTCCGCTGTCACGAAGGAACAGGATCAGTATTTCGCACGGCAGAACCGCCGCGCCCGTCGCAGCCGCATCCTGCGCGGTCTGGGGCTGATCCTCCTCGGCCTGCTGGTGATCGCCGCCTTTGTCCACATGACACAGTTGATTCCAGCTTTTGCCAGCTATCCGCTTGCCAACCAGTTCAGCACCGATCAGCAGCCTTTGCTCTGGGCGATGCCTGCACTCGGCGCACTCGGGATTCTCACCGGTATCTACCTGATCATCCGGCGCAACGCGTAATCTGCACAGGTATGCAGCAACTTAAGGGCATTACAGACAACAGGCGTTTTCTGGCGTCTGGCGCTTGTGGCGGTGGCGGCGGCGCGAAAAAAATGCGCCACTGGAATCATTTTTCCCCTCAAAACCGGCGACAATGGCAGAATTGCGGCGTAAATCCGCCACAAGATACAGCAAATGCGCCGCAATGCGCCACAAAGGCTGCTGTTTGTTGCTGCTGCTTGTAGCAACAAGTTGCTGCTGCTGCACAAAAATTTTGTGCGGCAACAACGGGTTTTCCCCTCAAATTAAAAGTTTGCTGCACGATTCTGCTGCAAAGTGCTTGTAGCAACTTAGGGTTGCTGCAATGTGCTTGTGGCAACTTAGGGTTGCTGCAACTACGGCGCTTCTGGCAGCCATATCGAGATCTGATGTTAAGGTGCAGGAACCTCATAGTATAGCACGAATGTTCGAGTTGCGCGGTTCGAATTTTCAAACGAAGTGGACCAAAAAAGCGGGCCATTCTGCCTTATGATCCCTTAACCCGCTGCAAATGGGGTCGGACGCATCCCACACTTACACCGCTCTGCATACCAGCGCTATAATAGGCAGTCCTGTCAGTTTTGAGCTTTTGATCTCGCGTATGGATAACAACACAAGTATCTGGAGCCGTTTCGATTTCGTCCTGTTCGGGGCCGTCGGTGTGCTGATCGTCTTCGGCCTGCTGATGATCCGCAGCGCGACAATGGGCGCTATCGACCCTGAACTGATCAGCCGTCTGCCAGACCAGATTCTGTATGCCGCGATTGGCACTGTCGTGATGCTGCTCCTGACCGCCCTCGATTACCGTTTGCTGGGCGGCCTGCACATGTGGCTGTATCT
>JAEZAF010000178.1 GCA_023430545.1 Chloroflexota bacterium | reverse complement strand
TGCGCCGCCTGCAAACCGATTATATCGACATTTACACCATGCATGGCTTCGATGCCATGACCCCCGTCGAGGAAACCCTGCGCGCCCTTGACGATCTGGTGCGCAGCGGCAAGGTGCGCTATATCGTATGCTCGAATTTCTCCGGCTGGCATCTGATGAAAGCGCTGGCGACCTCCGACAAATACGGCTGGTCGCGCTATGTCGGCCATCAGGCTTATTACTCACTGATTGGCCGTGAATACGAATGGGAACTGATGCCGCTGGCACTGGATCAGAATGTCGGCACGATTGTCTGGAGTCCGCTGGCCGGTGGGCGTCTCAGTGGCAAGTTCCGACGGGAACAACCGCTTCCGGCTGAGAGCCGGATTGCCAAAGGCGGTGGGGAAGGCCCGGAGATGCCGGAGGAATGGTTCTACAGTCTGATCGACGTGCTGGACGAAATCGCTGCCGAAACCGAAAAAACTGTCTCGCAGGTCGGGCTTAACTGGCTGCTTCAGCGACCGACGGTCAGCAGTGTGATTATCGGAGCGCGGAACGAAGAACAGCTTCAGCAGAATCTGGGCGCGGTGGGCTGGTCTCTTTCAGCGGAGCAGATGCAGCGTCTCGACATCGCCAGCCAGCGCGATATGATCTATCCTTACTGGCATCAGCGCAATTTTCAGCGTAATCCCTTCCCCGTTCCGTATTATGGACATAAAGAGCGTATCTGATAACTCAGAAAACCTGCTCTGAATGTTATGAAAATCGCGGACAACGACATACAGGCATGATTAGGCGTTGTTCCTACACACCACGCCGGATGTAAGGGCGCAATATATTGCGCCCCATATGCCCCCTCCCCCTGTCCGGCTTAAATTAACGCATATGTGCCGTTGTTTATCGTTACAAAACTCGGTGCGGGGAGGTCCGAGGCGGCGTCCACGTTGATCTGTTTTTTCGAATGCAGCGGCCTGGTGAACATCACAGGCCGTTTTGATTCGAGGCCTCATATCCCTGAACCTTCCTGATTGATATTCACCCAAATTCAATTCTGCTGACCCTTTAAATTCTGAAGATTGCATCTTGCATTCTCCAGAACTTTTTTGATATAATCCCTGACCCACAACGAACATTTGTTTCAGAAAGACTCGCAGTAAAGCATCGGTCAGCAACCCACGGAGGCACGTCTTGGCTCGAAACAGTGAGTTTACCATCAGGAACGCGTACATCTACAACCGGTCCAGCCCCATCCGCTGGATTCTGTCTCACATCTGGCGCTACAAGTTCTTTATGGTTGCGACCTTCACACTCTATATCATTGCCTGGGCCTCATTCTCAGGCAGCCGCTTTCTGACAGGGGTTGCTGCGGAAGAAATTATCAACCCGACTTCACCCGACGGTCTGCTGAAGATCTCACTGCTGATTCTGTTTGTGATGCTGATCGGTGACAGTCTCTCGGCACTGACCGGCAGTCTGTCGGTCGAGACGATTGCGCAGCGGCTGGCCCGCGACTCCCGCGAGGAGCTGTACATCAGCCTGCTGGAGAAGAGCCAGACCTTCCATGACCGTCAGCGTGTCGGGGACATCATGGCGCGTTCGACCGATGACGTGAACCAGCTCAACGTCATGATCAATCCCGGACTGCTGTTCATCTGTGAACTGGTCTTCGGGCTGGTCGTGCCGATGATCTATATCGCGATTGTGCGTGTTGATCTGCTGCTGGTCCCGCTGATCTTCACCGTCTTTTATGTGGTCACGGTCCGCCGTTACATGGCCGTGCTGAACCCTGTAATCGGCAATCAGCGTATGGCGTTCGGCACGATGAATGCCGCGCTGGAAGAGACCATCTCCGGTATCGAGATCGTCAAGGCCAGTGCGCAGGAAAAGTTCGAGCGCAAGAAGTTCTATCAGAACGCCCGCCGCTACCGTGACTTCTTCGCGCAGCAGGGCCGTGTCGAGGCGCGTTATCTGCCGATGCTGTTCTACGGTGTCGCGCTCGGTCTGTTCTTCCTGCACTGCATGGTGCTGTATAACCAGAACCTGCTCACCATCCCGAATATTATCTCCGTCATGGGGCTGATGGCCGCGATCCGCTTCCCGATCTTCATCTCGATCTTCGCTTTCTCACTGGTGCAGTTAGGGCTTGCCAGCGCCGAGCGTATCCTGAAGATCATCAATGAAGAGACCGAACTGGATGAGAACGAGAACGGTCACGCCGCCGCGATGCGCGGTGAGATCGCGTTCGAGAATGTGTCCTTCGGCTATGATGATGGCATCGTTTTGCAGGATATCTCGTTCCACATCAAACCCGGTGAGACGGTCGCCATCGTCGGCGAGACCGGCAGCGGTAAAAGTACGCTGACACAGCTCATCAACCGCACCTATGATGTCACCGCCGGTCGCATCCTGATCGACGGCATCGATGTCCGTGAATGGAGCCTGAACTCGCTCCGTTCTCAGATCTCGAACATCGAGCAGGACGTCTTCCTGTTCTCGCGCACACTGGCGGAGAACATCGCCTTCGGTGCGCCGGGGACGACACAGGAAGCGATCGAACACGCTGCCCGTGAAGCCCAGGCTCATGACTTCATCAGCGGCTTTAACGAAGGCTATAACACCGAAGTGGGTGAGCGCGGCGTAATGCTCTCCGGTGGACAGCGCCAGCGCATCGCACTGGCCCGTGCCTTCCTGAGTGACCCGCGCATCCTGATTCTGGACGACTCGACCAGTGCGATTGACAGTGCCACCGAGGACGAGATCCAGAAGGCCATCCGCCGTATCCAGAACGGACGTACCACGCTGCTGATCACTCATCGCCTGTCGCAGATCCGCTGGGCCGATCATATTCTGGTACTGGAAGGTGGCCGCCTGATCGCTGCTGGCAAGCATGAGGATATGCTGCGCACCTCTCCGTCTTACCGCCGTATCTTTGCCCGTTACGATGCTGCCCTGCCGCCGCTGGAGTCCACCGCACCCGCGGCGACGGTCCCGCAGCAGGCCTGATCTGATTGACAACCTGAAATACTTCGACCCTGAATCAAAGGAGCGCACACCGTTATGGGCTTCATTATGGACGGCCTTGACGCCGAGGAATACGATCGTAAATACAGCGATGGCGAACTCGTTCGCCGCATCATCGGCTACTTCCGCCCGCAGCTTCCGCGCATGATCGTTGTCGCGCTGGCGATTCTGTCGGCGTCGGCGGTCAACACCTATCTGCCAATCTTTATCTCCGAGAGCCTTGCCGAACTGGATTTACTTCAGCAGTCCGGCGGCGCTATTACCTCCGAGATCCTGACCCGCATCACCGTCGTGATCGTCGCGGTGGGGACGCTGGGCTGGCTGTTCAATGCCGTGCGTCAGTGGCTGGCGGCAGCCGCCGTCGGCAATGTCACGCTGAAACTGCGCGAAGATGCGGTCGATGCCGTGCTGCGCCGTGACCTTTCCTTCTATGACCAGTTCTCGTCGGGTAAGGTTGTCAGCCGTATTACATCGGACACGCAGGCGTTTTCGTCCGTTGTGACCCTCACGACCGACCTGATGAGCCAGATCCTGCTGATCTTCTTTCTGATCGGCTACCTGTTTATGGTGGATGTCCAGCTTACCGTACTGCTGCTGCTGCTTGCGCCGTTCATCGTCGCGACGGCGCTGGCCTTTCGCAAGATTGCCCGTAACACCGTCACACAGTCGCGGCGGGTGAACGCGATTGTCAACTCGCATATTCAGGAGACGGTCAGCGGGATCAGCGTTGCCAAGACCTTCCGGCAGGAACAGGCGATTTACGATCAGTTTCAGGAAGTCAACCGTAACTCTTACGGGATCAACCTGCGCACGGGCTATGTCTTCAGCAGCATCTTCCCGATTCTGAATGGACTTGCCGCGATCGGCACTGGCGCACTGATTTACTTCGGCGGTGTCACGGTGCGTGACGGCACTCTGAACGTTGGTGAGTGGTATCTGTTCATTCAGGGGCTGGCGCTGTTCTGGTTCCCGCTGACCAGCATCGCGTCGTTCTGGAGCCAGTTCCAGCTTGGTCTGGCGGCGGGTGAGCGTGTCTTCGCCCTGATTGACGCCGAGTCGAAGGTTGTCCAGACGGATAACGTCGTGCTGGAAGACATCAAAGGTGAGATCCGCTTCGAGAATGTGACCTTCGCCTACAGCGATAAGGAACAGGTCTTTGAGGACTTCTCGCTGACCATCGCCCCCGGTGAGACGATCGCGCTGGTGGGCCACACCGGCTCCGGCAAGTCGAGTATCGGCAAGCTGGTCTCGCGCTTTTACGAGTATCAGGATGGTCGCATTCTGATCGACGGCCACGACATCCGCACGCTGGACATCGACGCCTATCATACGAAGCTCGGCATCGTGACGCAGACACCGTTCCTGTTCGATGGTACCGTCCGTGACAACATCCGCTACGGCAACAACGACGCGACCGATGAGGCAGTCGAAGCCGTGGCGCGCACCGTTGGCCGGGGGGACTGGATTCGCGTGCTTCAGAACGGACTCGACACGCAGGTCGGTGAACGTGGCAGCAACCTGTCGATGGGGCAGCGGCAGTTGGTCGCACTCTCGCGTGTGCTGCTTCAGGACCCGTCGATCTTCATTCTGGACGAAGCCACTGCCAGCGTCGATCCGCTGACCGAGACGCTGATTCAGGAAGGCCTCGACATCGTGCTGCAGAACCGTACCTCGATTGTCATCGCCCACCGCCTGAGTACGATCAAGAATGCCGACCGCATCATCGTGCTGCGCAAGGGGAAGATCATCGAAGAGGGCACGCATGACTCGCTGCTCTCCGCCGGTGGACACTACGCGGAACTGTACAACACCTACTTCCGCCACCAGAGTCTGGAGTACCTTAACACCAACCCGGACGAGCGCCTCGAAGGTGTCGGGGCCATTCCGCAGTAATGTTACGTGTTCTGGGCTGGAGGTTTTATGTGCCTTCAGCCCGGGATTAATGGAGGTTGTGGAATGGCTTCACTAAATGATCTCGTCAGGGAAGTCGTTTTCAGTTATGCATCCGGTGGCCTGAATTT
>JAEZAF010000159.1 GCA_023430545.1 Chloroflexota bacterium | reverse complement strand
ATTCGTCAGATGAGTTTTACCATGTTATTTCAGCTTGAGAAGGATACGGTCATTCCGAATATCCTTAGCCTTCAGCTTCACCGGCGGGTCAGTGCCAACCAACTGACCGCTTACGCCCGCGTCATCGATCAGTTGGCGCAGGAAGTGGAACAGATCACGGGCACCGTCCACCTGATCATCGGACTGCCGCCGAAACTGCCCAATATCCCTGAAACCCTGTCCATCCTCTCCTATGCCGAATCGCGTCTGCCGCAGCGCTTCGGTGTGATTGTCCTGGTTTCCCGTCAGACTCCCTTTACCGGCCACCCCCTGACCTCCATGCTGATTTCATCCTCGCTCACCAAAAAGCTGTACGTGATGCGGTCGCATGAACAGGCTCGCCAGCTTATCCTGACACTGGAACAACAGGTCGTCTGAGCCATCTGATCAGGCCATCGGCCATCCCGTGTGTCCGCCGTGCTCAATACAGGTCCAGCCACTTGAAAATTGCCAGCCCACCCGCGACAAGTGCCAGCATCGTCCCCAGCACGAACGGCACACCCCACGGTGAATCAAACGGCGGCCATGTCTGCTCAAAGTTCATTCCATAGAAGCCGCTGATCACGGTCAGGATACCGATCAGGATCGTGATAATCGCCAGCCGGTTGACGACGATATTCAGCCGGTTGGACTGCGCCGAGACATAAAGGTCAATCAGGTTCGTCAGGTTATCCCTCAGCATACTGGTAATATCCCCGATGCGCAGCAGATGATCATGCACATCGCGCAGATAATATTCCAGCACATCATGATGTGTAATCAGGTCTTCGGCGCGTCGTGTCAGGCTGGCGAACATATCTCGGTGCTGGCCCACCACGTACCATGCCTGATTCAGACTGCGTCTGATGCCGAACAGTTTGCGCAGCATCGCCCGATCCGGATGATCCAGCACCTCCTCACTCAGTTTCTCAATATCATCTGTGACCTGATCCAGCACCGGAAAATAGGCATCCACCACCGTATCCAGCAGCACGTACAACAGATATTCCGATGAAATCAGCCGTGCGCGATGGCCGGGTTCCTGAAGGCGGCGCTGTACTTCCGGGATGACGCTGTCGGCACGATCGTGAACGGTGATGACAAAGTGCTTCCCGATGAAGATGTCGATCTCATGGAAAACCAGCGCTGCCTCAGTTTTATCGTAGGTAATAACATTGCTGATGATAAACAGATGATCGGTATACTCTTCCACCTTCGGACGTTGATATTCATTACAGGCATCCTCAATCGCCAGTGGATGCAGCCCGAAGACCTGCTGAAGCCCCTGAAACTCCTGCTGTGTGGGTGATACCGCATCGATCCACAGCACACCGGGCTGTTGACGCAGGGTGCTTAGGTCGGTCACCAGGTGAGGATGCAGGCCGGTTTGGTCAAACAGATAAGTCTGCATAGTGATTTGTTATCCTTTTCACATACCGATTTATATACCGGTCTGTACAGTTGAGATCCGACCTGCCAGCCGGGTATTTTCATGCTGTCGATTGTGCGGGAAAATGGATCGAAACGCTAACATCAATTTCCTGATAGGGCATTGATCGCTTATACTCTGAGTTAACACTGATACTTTTACAGCATCGCTGAGACCCCGTGCGGTATCCAACCCCGCAGTGACAGTCATTCTCCGCTTGCCACAGATGCGGAAGACGTCGGATGAGATGCGCGATACGTCAGGAAATCCATGAGAACACCAACGCTGCTTCAAACGGTGATGATGATCGCAGACCTGCTCACCCTTTCGATGTCCGGTGGGCTGGTTTTTGCAACCATGGCACGGGCCAACCGCAAGCCAGCCCATTATCTGTTTGCACTCTTTAGCATCGCGCTGGGTGGATGGGCCTTGCTCTCGTTTCTGGTCGTGCTGGATTTGCTGAATGCGGCCCCGGTCGATAGCACATCGCTGCTGATTGTGAATCTGCGCATGGCACTGCTGGCGATCTGGGTGCTGGCGTTTTATAGCTTCGTGATGTCATTCTTCAAAGTGAGCAGCCGCCTGCCGAAGCTGGCCGCAATCGCCGCGCTGGTGGTGATAGCCGCCGCGCTGTTCCTGACTGTCACCGGCCAGTGGATAGCGCCATACCCGACAGTCACTGATGCGGCCTCCGCGACCCTCGAAGCGTCTGTCAACCAGCAGCCGCCGCTGACACTGGCCGGAACCCTGCTGCTGATCGTCCTGACCGCTTACAGCGCCCTGACCTTCTGGCTGCTCTTCAGCGAAGAAGATCCCCTTGCGCGGCTGTGGCTGCTGCCCGGTGCGCTGCTGTTTTTCGCCGTCGGCCTGAAGATCATCCAGTCCCCGGCGCTGACATCACTCGATGCGCTGCTGGTGATGGCCGCCGCGATCCTGATGTCGTGGTCCATTATGTGGCATCAGCCTTTTAACCCCCTCAGTGAACTGAATGAGGAACTGCGCACCGCCAACCGTGATCTGCAGCAGTTGATCAATGAAGTGGCGCTGGAAAAAAGCCGCACGGAATCGCTGAATGCCGAACTGCGCGCCTCAAACGAGTATAAAACCGGCTTTCTGTCCAATATCAGCCACGAACTGCGCACCCCGCTGAATTCGATCATCGGTTACAGTGAGCTGCTCAGTAAAAATATTTACGGTCCCCTCAACGAAAAACAGGCCGACCGTCTGGAGAAGATTTATCGCAACGGCACCCATCTGCTGGAACTGATCGGCCATATCCTCGATCTCAACCGGCTGGATGCGGGCAAATTACAGCTTCAGATGACCACCTTCGACGTGCGCGAACTGCTCATGCGGCTTCGGCCTGAACTGGACACACAGGTGCAGGCGGCGCATCTTTCGTTTGACATGACGCTTACCGAGGAGCCGCTGTTCATTATTGGCGATCCCGAACAGGTGCAGCAAATCATACAGAATCTGATCCGGAATGCCGTTAAACTGACAGATAAGGGCCGCATCACCCTTGAAGCGGCTCGGGTCGAAGTTGAGCGAGGCGTATCGGTTTCAGCAGGCGGACTCGAACTTCCGGCGATTGGCTGGCTTCAGGATGGCGCATGGGTGGTGCTGACGGTAACCGACACCGGCAGCGGCATCGCGCAGGAAGATCAGGCCCGGATTTTCGATGAGTTCGCTCATATTGAAGGGTCTTATACACAGGAATATGGCGGCAGTGGTCTGCTGCTGGTCCTCACCAAGCGTCTGGTGACACTGCATGACGGCGTGATCTGGGTCAGAAGCACCCTCGGTGCTGGCAGTTCGTTCTTCATCGCCCTGCCAACCGATACTCAGAAGGTCCGGCGGCGCACATCAGGCAGGCCAGCCGTCTATCCCTGATTTTTAAACACGGAATATCGACGGCGGTCATCACCAGTCAGCACAGAATGTCTGGCGAAAGATCAGCGTCAATTGCGATTGCAGCATCAACGAGTCATGTGAGACAGGGAAGTCATGGGGGAAGTTATGGGGAAGCGTGTTCTGGTGATCGAGGATAACCGGGATAATATGACGCTGATTGTGGATATTCTGTCGGAATTCGATTACGAGGTCTTTCAGGCATTCGACGGTGAAGCAGGGATCGCAATGCTCGAAAAAGAGATCCCGGACCTGATCCTGATGGACCTGTCGCTGCCACGTATGGACGGCTGGACAGCGGCTAAAACGATCAAGTCCAATCCGAAGCAGAAGGACATCCCGATTATCGCACTGACGGCCCACGCCATGATCGGTGACAAGGAGCGGGCGCTGGCCGCAGGCTGCGACGATTATCTCTCCAAGCCGCTGGATATGAGACAGCTTCTGAACAAGCTGAATACCTACCTGAATCCATGAGTACCGGAGCGCTTCAGCGCATGCGCATCCTTGCTGTAGACGATAACCACGTCAACCTTGATCTGGTTCAGGCGGTAGCCGAGTCCGCAGGCTATGAGGTGCTGTGCGTCGATAACGGCCCCGATGCGCTGGTGATGGCGGAAAGTGAATCCCCCGATCTGATCATCCTGGATGTCAGTATGCCGCGAATGGACGGTTACGAAGTCTGTCGGGCGCTGAAAGGCAATGCCCGCACCAACAGCATCCCGGTCATCATGCTGACCGCGCTGTTCGAGGTCAGCGCCAAGGTCGAAGGGCTGGACGCCGGAGCCGATGATTACCTGACCAAGCCTTTCAGTGCCGGGGAACTGCTGGCGCGGATCGACCGGCGGCTGCGTGCCAAAGGCGAAAGCGATCATCTGCGTAAGATGCAGCAGGAGCTTCGCGAGACCTTTTCGCGCTTTGTCGCGCCATCGGTCGTCGAGGCAATGCTGAAAGACCCGACGCGAGTCAAACTGGGCGGCGCACTGCAAACTGTCACGGTCATGTTTGCCGATCTGCAGAACTTCACTACCATCTCGGAAAATACCGCCCCGGATCTGCTGCTGACCGCGCTCAACGGCTATCATGAACTGCTTGTGCAGGTCATTCAGGGCATGAGCGGCACGATTGATAAATTCATGGGCGATGCGGTCATGGCGCTGTTTAACGCCCCGCTGGAACAGGAAGACCATGTACGTCGTGCAACAAGCGCCGCACTGATGATCCGTGATCTGCTGCCCGATTTTCACCGGCAGTTGGAACCGCTGTTTCACATGCAGGTCAATATCGGCATCCACACCGGACAGGCGATTGTCGGCAATGTCGGCTCGCCGCAGCTCATGGACTACACGGCGGTCGGTGATACGGTCAACGTCGCGGCGCGGCTTCAGGGTCAGGGGCATGACGGGCAGATCATCATTAGCGAAGCGGTTTACACCCAGGTGCAGGACGAGTTCGAAGCACGCCTGATCGGGCGGCGTCAGCTTAAGGGTCGCTCCGACCCGATCACGCTGTACGAAGTCATCAGCAGGCGCTGACGACGTGTCGCGGCTTGACGTCTGTGCCCTCTCTCACCTATAATGCGACGTATACAACTGCACCACAGCGGGCGCATAACTCAATTGGCAGAGTGCATTCCTTACAAGAATGAAGTTGTAGGTTCGAGTCCTTCTGCGCCCACATCCGCACCACCCCTCGACATCCGGCCCTGCGCTGGATGTTTTGATTCCCGGCAGCGTTCAGAAACCACTTTTGCAGTGATTCATTTCATGGCATGATTCTCGATGCCGATATCGGTCTGTATCGAGGCGATATAAGCCCTGTCTGATTGCTGGAGAGATGCACATGGCAAAAACCACCTCCATCGAAATTTATCTGGAAATCGGCAGCACCCGTACCTTCGCGGCGGCGATCAACTGGCCGGGATGGAGTCGCAGCGGACGCGATGAGGCT
>JAEZAF010000120.1 GCA_023430545.1 Chloroflexota bacterium | reverse complement strand
GCCGCGACCGCTTCCACCTCGATCAGGCATTCGGGACGAAACAGGCTGCGCACCTCGACGGCGGTGCTGGCGGGTGGCTGCGCGACATTGATGAACCGGTCACGCACCTCACGGTAAATCGGCAGATGCCCGACATCCGTAAAGTAGAACGTCAGTTTGACGACGTGCGAAAAGTCCCCGCCCGCCGCTTCCAGGGCAGAGTGTAAATTCCTGAAGACCTGCTCGGCCTGCGCCTGTGGATCATCCTCCCCGACGAACGTCCCATCCGGTGCGATGGACACCTGTCCGGCGATAAACACCAGCCTGCCACTGGTGACAACTGCGACATGGGTATAGCCCGTAGCCGGCGCAATCGTCGGCGGATTGATAAATTCGATATTGGACATGTTACTCTCCTCTGTGTGAGCTGCGATTTCGTCAGACTGGCGTGCTGATACCAGTCCACCTTCTAAAGTCCTTCGAAAACACCAGAGCCGAACCTCTGGTGTTAGAGTGATGCATCAATACGGCTTTACGGACAAATTACCGAGAAGCGGAGCAAAGTGTTTCATATTTCGATTGTACAGAGGAAGCTGAAGGCGATGATTGATAGAGGCGATGATGCAGTCATACCCATCAACATTATGTGATAAGCCATAAATCATTAATGTCTGCGTAGCCCACACAAGATCACTAGTCGTCACTTCTACCAGATCAAAACGGTTGAGTAGAGCAATTGCCTGCTGCTGTTTAACCCGATTTAGCGAGCCTTCAAGAATCTCAATCCAAACCACACGACAAACGCCGAGCCGTCCCTGCCCCTGAAGCCATGCCGCAGCCGGTTGATAACCTCGCAGTAAATCAACAATCACTGACGTATCGACAAGACCATTCATGGGTGGAACCTCACCAACTTAGCCGCTCCCTGCGTCTGCGCTTGCGCTCGTTGACCCATGTAGAACCATCGTTGATTCCGAGATCAGCCCATGTACCTGTCAACCCGGCAGCGACAATCTGTGCCCCTGTCATCGGCTCGACCTTCATCATGGCACTGACTTCTTCAGGCGTCCACGGGATTTCCTCAGGGCCGCCTGGCTCATCAGTCAGCCGGTGTTGTATCGCAACTGCAAGCTGTTCCATCAGACGCGCCTGCTCAGTCGGTGAAAGTTGTAGAGCAAGTGCAACAACCTCTTCAAACGGAATTTCGCTCATCTTCGCGTATCTCCTGTATCGCTGTAGCTATTATATAGCAGATACTTTAGAGTACCGCTGACAGCCTACCGTCCCAGCCAGCCGCGCAGACGCTGCACCAGTGACAGGCCAGCAGCGACGATCAAAGGCAGGAGCATTGCACTGCCACTGGCCCCGGGCAGACCTGACGCGCCGGCCATATTCGCCGACAGTGGAATCGGGACAAACACCAGCACAAACACCACCAGCGTGAAAATCGCCAGCCGACGATGATTCGCGCTCAGAGGTGTGATGTCTTCCAGCGGCACGGCATACGACCGCCCCAGAAACAGCAGCAGCAGAATCATCACGAACAGCGACCCGCCGGAGAAGATCATCAGCAGGACCAGCGCACCCATCACCGGATAGTAAAACATCCGTGCCCGCTGCCCGACGAGTGAATACAGCACATGCCCGCCGTCCAACTGACCGATGGGAATCAGGTTCAGGCCGGTGACAAACAGCCCGGTCCAGCCTGCCCATGCCAATTGATTGACCAGCACATCGACCTGACCATTCGGCAGGAACTCGCCGAAGATCAGGATCTTCGCCAGCGCGTACAGAATCGAATTACCTTCGGTCAGTCCCCCGACGGATGGCGGCTCGACCAGCGATGTCGCCAGCCCCACCAGCAGAATCGGCACCGCAAACACCAGTCCAGCCAGCGGACCCGCCGCCCCGATTTCCAGCAGCATCCTGCGGTTTTTAATCGGCTGGCGAAGCTGGATAAACGCACCAAAGGTGCCGAACAATCCGCCGGGAAACGGAATGAAGTACGGCAGCGTGACGGCGATCTTGTGCCGACGCGCCGCGAAATAATGGCCGAGTTCATGTGCACCGAGAATCGTCATAATGCTGAGCGCATACGGCAGGCCGCGCCAGATCTCGCTCAGGCCGTTGTTACGCAGCAGCAGCGCCTGCAGGATATTGGTATGCGCGATCTCGGACAGCGCCATCTCCATGCCGACGAACATCACACTAAACAGCGTGACGACCAGCAGAATGGCATTGATTACCCACGAACGCGGACGCGGATTAGTGCGCCCCTGCACAATATAAATCAACTGACGCGAGGCCGCCGCAGCCGCTGGATCCGCCACCGGCATTTCGATCAGTGGTGATGCGTTTTTCGGAGTGGATGCCGCCGAAGCCGGGATCTCCCGAAACAGTGGCAGCAGATTGAGTGCGGCAAGTTGTGCATCGAGTTCGTCGTAAGCCTGCTCCGCCGGACGGTTCAACCGCCCTTCGAATACAATCAGCAGCGAACTGTGCGGATTCAGCACCAGCGGCGCGACATTTTCATCGACTTTGACAGTCTCGGTGGGATCGGTATCCGGCAGGGGCAGCAGACTGGCATCCGGCATGGCCGACGCCGGTTTATCAACGTTCGGCTGGTGTTCCCGGTCGATGTCAAAGACCTGCTCTACCCATTCGCGCACCTGCGCCAGCCGGGGATCTTCCTGCTGTTTGCGCCGTTCCCGATGAGCGAACTGCGCCCGTGCCTGTTCTTCTGGTGTAAGCGGCAGTTCACCGATCACCTCACGTTCGTATGGGCGCGATGCCGGTTCATTTAACATGCTGCCGCTCCAATTCCAATGCTGTTTACGGTAAATCTGTTTTCAGAAGGCCTGATTCTAAAGAAAACTTACGTGAATGACAACCTGAGGGGTATTTAGGGAGTGTAAATCGGATCGTGTTTCAGCGTTTGGGGATTCAGCGTAGGGACACCTAACGGCGCATCCGCCTGCCAGAAATTCAGCACAGGCGGATAACCCGCTGGATGTCCCTGCGATCTGCTTTATCGCCTAATCTTCGCTCAGGCTGTTGAGCGTCGTCAGTACTTCCTGATTGCACACGTTCTGATAGCGGCTGGTGGTCAGTGCTTCGACGATCAGACGGGCCGCATCCACACCGACATTGACCTGCGCGTCAGTGGTGCTGGCGGCCAGATGCGGCGTATGCAGCACATTTGGCAGACCAATCAGCGGATGATCAGCAGGCGGTGGCTCCACCGCGTACACGTCGAGTGCAGCACCGGCGACCTTGCCGCTCTTGATCGCGTCTGCCAGATCCGCATCATTGATCAGCGGGCCGCGTGCGGCGTTGATGATGCGCACGCTGTTCTTCATCTTCGCGATGCTCTCGGCATTGATCATCCCGCGTGTTTCCTCGGTGATCAGGCTGTGCAGCGTGATATAGTCCGACTGGCGGTACAGCGTGTCGAGATCGACCAGCGTCACACCCAGCTCGGCTGCCAGATCACCCGGTACATACGGATCATAGGCAATCACATCCATCTCGAAGGCGATAGCGCGCTTGGCAACGGCACGTCCGATGCGACCGAAGCCGACGATACCGAGTGTCTTGCCGCGCAGTTCGGAGCCGACAAACGCCTTGCGTTCCCAGCGTCCACCCGCCAGATCCTGCGCCGCCGGGGCCACATGCCGTGCCAGTGCCAGCATCATGGCAAAGGTGAATTCTGCTGTGGAGATGGTGTTGCCGTCCGGTGTATTCATCACCACGATATTGCGTTCGGTGGCGGCATTCAGATCGACATTATCGACGCCCACACCGGCCCGTGCAATCGCCTTCAGGCGGGTTGCATAGCCCAGCAGTTCGGCGTCAGCTTTGGTCGCACTGCGGATAATCAGGCCATCCGCCTGAGGCAGCAGCGCGATCAGTTCTGCACGGCTGATCGAACCCTGCCCGATAATCGTGATGTCATCGGCTTCCTGTAAAACCGCGATTGCTGCCTGATCGACGTTATCGGCTGCAATTACATTGTAAGTCATAGCGTAGAGAGTGCCTTTCGACTTTGAAATTGATGTTGTGAATGTGCTGCTGCGAGATTCTGCTTAGGGTTGGTTGAATGTTGGCTGGCTCAGGTGGACACGGCAGTGCCGTGTCCCTACCCGACAATACAGGGGCCGGATTTTTCCGAACCCATCAGACAAATTGCGGGACGGCACGCGTGCCGTCCCCTACAGATTTTTGCAGGGACAACGACTCAACATGTTCACATGTCGGCGTCCGTGCAATCCATCTCATCTGTTACGTAGGGACGCGCAACGGCGCGTCCGCCTGAAAGCCCTCGATTTACGCCTGTGCCAGATATTCATCCAGCCCGGACAGGAATTCTTCCAGCGTGTCGATCTGAAGATCACCCATGTGCGCCACGCGGAAGGTCTTGCCCTTGATCTTGCCGTAGCCCTTGTCCAGCGTGAACATGCGAGTGCCCATGAACTTCGCCATCGCCTCGACATCGACACCGCGCTCGCGGTTATCGACGGCGGTAATGGTCGCGGACTCATAGCCCTTCTGCGCATAGATGCCGAAGCCGCGTTCTGCTGCCCACTGATGCGTGATCGCCTTCATGTTCAGGTGACGGTTCCAGCGGTTTTCCAGCCCTTCGGCCAGAATATCGTCCAACTGCTGATCGGCGGCGAACATCAGCGAGATCGGCGGCGTGGACGGGGTGTTGTTCTTCTTCAGGCTGGCTTCAATCTCGATGAAATCGAAGTAATAGCCGCGATTGGTGACCTGTGCGGAACGCTCCAGCACGCGGTCGCTGACCGATGAGAACGCGATCCCCGGCGGCAGCGCAAAAGCCTTCTGCGACGAGGTGAGGGCCATGTCGATCCCCCACTCATCGACGCGCAGTTCCAGCCCCAGGAAGCCGCTGACGGTATCCACCAGTACCAGCGTATCGTCATACTGACGTGCCAGCGCTGCGATCTCCTTAATGGGATTGGTGACGCCGGTGCTGGTTTCGTTATGGACCACGCACAGCGCGTCGTAAATCACACCCTGATCGGCGGCCTGCTTCAGCGCAGCCTCGACCAGCTCCGGTGTGTGGGCCTGCCCCCACTCCACGGCCAGTACATCGACTTCCTTGCCGTTGAGCTGGCTGATTTCCGCCCAGCGCTCGCTGAATGCGCCACCCACCAGATGCAGCGCCTTCTTGCCGTCGCGGATGCAGTTGCGCGATGCGCCTTCCCACATGCCGGTGCCAGATGCCCCCTGAACGAACACCCGCGACTCGGTCAGGTAGACCTGGCGCAGTTTTTCCTGCAAACGTGCGAACAACTCGGCAAACGCTGCGGAGCGGTGACCGATCATCCACTGCGTCTGTGCTTCCAAAATCTCTTTGCGGACTTCCACCGGGCCTGGGATCATCAGGCGCTTGTGATTCACACTGCCGTTGCTGCTCAAACCCCACTCCTTACCTTTGTCATTTACCTGCGGATGCGGTCAATTGGGACGATCGCGGCCCGAGACATCGCGCAGGCCTTTGTGATCGTTGGAACAAACGATGATTATAGTCGGATGAGAGGCTTCGGTGTAGGGACGCCTGTTCAAAACACGTCGTGCGGGATGCACAAAGATACCCCTCATATTTTTGAACATTTCGCTCGAAGGCAAAACGGCATCTGTGCAGTGTGCCTAGAAATAGGTGAAAAAATGGAATCTATACGGCGGTTTGCCCTATGCGATCTTCAACGGCGTATCGGATCAGACAGCTTAAAAGGGGATCACCAATCGAGGAAGAAATATAGGATAACGCGTCCTTTGCCAACAGACCACAAATTGAGTGATCTGAATCCACCCGCAGCAGCTATGATGATCTTCAACGGATAGACACGCTCAGACCGAGGACCTGATCATGAAATACGGGATGCATTTACCTAACTTCGCCGGATATGCTGACGCTCGTCTGCTGGCGGACCTTGCCCGCACCGCTGAGGACGCCGGGTGGGACGGCTTCTTCCTGTGGGATCATCTGCTGTTCTGCGAACTGGACCGGTTTCCGCACGTCGATACATGGGTGGCGCTGACGGCAATCGCGATGAACACCCAGCGCATCACCTTCGGCCCACTGGTGACGCCAGTCCCCCGCCGCCGTCCGTGGAAGCTGGCCCGTGAGACGGTGTCGGTGCACAACCTCTCCGGCGGACGGCTGGTGCTGGGTGTCGGGCTGGGCGATCCGGTCGAGTGGGAATACCGCTTTTTCCACGACGATACCGACCCGAAGATCCGCGCCCAGAAGCTGGACGAAGGCCTGACGATCCTCAAAGGGCTGTGGAGCGGCGAAACCTTCGGATTCGAAGGGGAGCACTTCCACATCGAGCCGATGACCTTTCTACCGAAGCCGGTGACGCCGATCCCGGTCTGGGTGGGTGGGAACTGGCCGAACAGGCCGCCCTTCCGCCGTGCCGCCCGTCACGATGGTGTCTTCCCGAATATCGCCAATGGTCAGGGCGACATGACACCTGACCGACTGCGCGAGATCCTCGACTATATTCACCAGCAGCGGCCATCCGATGCAGACAGCGCCAGCTACGACGTGCTGATCGGCGGTATCACCGAACTCGGCACTGACGATTACGCGAAGAAAATCGCGCCCTACGAGCAGGCCGGTGCGACCTGGTGGATCGAAGACCTCAGTCCGCTGCGGTTTGGCATTGGTTGGGAGAATCTGTGGCGCGAATGGGACATCCCCCGGCTGCGGGCACGGATTGAGGCCGGACCGCCGCGTCCGTAAGAGGGTCAGGAGGCCGTTATGTCGTGGGCCGGGATCTTCCGGCCTACCTGACGATAACCAGTGTTCAAAAGGTCTAAGGTGGAAAGGACCGCTTTTTGGTCCACTTCGTTTGAAAATTCGAACCGCGCAACCCGAACATCCGTGCTATAATGACTAATCACAGGAACCTCTCTCCACGGCGCAGCAAATTGCGCCGTAAAGGATTTAGATGAGTGCTTTTTGCAGCACTTTGCAGCAGTATAGTGCAGCAAAACCAGTCGTTGCAGCAGTACATCGGCAGTTTTGAGGGAAGAATCCAGTTGTTGCAGCATTTTATTTTTGTGCAGCAGCAGCAGCAGCAGCAGCAAATAGTGGCGCATTGTGGCGCATTACGGCGTAAATGCGCCGCAATTCTGCCATCGCCATCTGTTTTGAGGGAAAATTTGCTTGTGGCGGCACATTTTTTTCGCGCCGCCGCTGCCGCCGCACTCCGCAGACAAAGGAAAACGCCTGTCGTCTGCGAATCCTGTACCCTGAACATCCAAATACGCGCTACAGATTCGGCATCATCAGCCGTGCATACTCGATCTTGATGCACTGGTTGGTGATGATATCCAGTCCGGCATCCACGGCCTTCTGTACCGCGCCGTCATGATGGAGGCCCAACTGCACCCAGACAGCTTTCGCCCCTGCCGCAATCGCATCCTCGACCACGCCTTCCAGAAACTCCGGGCGGCGGAAGACATTGACCAGATCGATCTTCACCGGGATGGCTTCAACCGACGGATAGCACTTCACGCCGTCGATCATCTCCAGCGTCGGGTTCACCGGGTAGATCTCATAGCCGCGCCGCGCCAGAAACTGCGCGATCTGATAGCTGGTGCGGCTGGGATCATCCGAGTGCCCGACGACGGCGATGGTCCTGGTATTCTTCAGCAGTTCGCGCACCGCGTCATGATCAAAATTCAGGTATGCCATGGGGGTTCCATCCTTCCTGTTCACTTCTGCTGATCTCACAGAGAAGCCGCTTACATCATACGTTTTTCGCAGGGCTGTCGGTAACGGGCGGGCGGTGTTGTCCCAACAAAATCGATGGGATGCAGGGACGGCCTGCCCTGTCCGGGCTTCGAGCAGTTTTCTGATGATCTTATCACCCTCTAGGGTAACAGTTTTTCGGGCCTGCTCTCACCTTTTCAAAGGGAAGGTTAATGATCCGGGGAATCAAAAAGGACGGCCCGGAGTATTCCAGACCGCCCCTGAGAGGTTCAGTTTATTGGATCGCGATAGCCCTGTTTACTCGGCGACCGGGATCGATGTTTCCACGCGCACGCCCGGCCCCATGGTCGAGGTCAGGACCACGCGGCGGATGTAGATACCCTTCACACCGGCAGGCTTCTGCGAGCTGACGGCGTCGAGGACAGCAGTCGCGTTTTCCAGAAGCTGCTCAGCGGTGAAGCTGGCCTTACCAATCGGGACATGCAGGTTACCGGTCTTGTCGTTGCGGAATTCCACACGACCAGCCTTCAGTTCGTTGACTGCACGGGCGAGGTCTTCGGGCTGGACGACCGTCCCTGCCTTGGGGTTCGGCATCAGACCGCGCGGGCCGAGGACACGGGCCACGCGACCGACCTTCTTCATCATGTTCGGGGTCGCCAGCGCAGCATCGAAGTCCATCCAGTTTTCATTCTGGATGCGATTCAGCACTTCGTCATCAGCGACGATGTCAGCACCGGCGGCTTCCGCAGCGCGAGCTTCTTCGGCTTCTGCGAACACCAGCACGCGCACGGTCTTACCCAGACCAGCGGGCAGCAGCACGGTGCTGCGGACCTGCTGATCGCTGTGGCGCGGGTCGATACCGAGGCGGAAGTGCATTTCGATGGTCTCATCAAACTTGGCATTCGCCATCTGCTTGGTGAGGGTCACCCCTTCGCTCAGGGGATAGAGCCGGTCACGATCGACCTGCTTCAGAAGCTGGATGTAACGTTTTCCTGCTGCCATTATGTTTTGATCTCCTGTGGTCAGAATGAGCGTGCTCATTTACAGGCACGCTCTCCCACGAATAATTGATTTACAGATTGTTTGTGCTGCTGATGGAACGCTGAAACTTTAAAATTCTCACGCCCTCTACAAAGTGGAGAGGGGTTGGGGGTGAGGTCTTAGAGTTCGACTTCCACACCCATCTGACGGGCGGTGCCAGCGATCATGCGGATCGAGCCTTCGATGTCCAGCGAGTTCATATCCTGACGCTTGATCTCGGCGATTTCCTCAAGCTGCTTGCGGGTCAGCTTGGCGACCTTGTCACGGGCGGCGTTGGATGCGCCCTTGTCAATGCCGGCGGCCTTCTTGATCAGGTAGGATGTGGGCGGGCTTTTCAGATTGAACTTGAACGAGCCGTCGCTGAAGATGGTGATTTCCGCCGGGATGATCTCACCCATGCGGTTCGCGGTACGGGCATTGTATTCCTTCACAAAGCCCATCAGATTCACGCCGTGCTGCGCCAGAGCCGGACCAATCGGGGGCGCAGGGTTGGCTTTGCCTGCCACAATTTGCAGGGTGACCACTGCCTTGATTTTCTTTGCCATGAGAACCTCTTGTTGTTAGAACGAATTTCGCTTCAAATGTGTCTGACGAGTATGGCTGTTGATCGTATGATGGAGCAGAATGCCTGCGCTGGTGCTAGGCCTTCTCGACTTCAAGGAAGTCCACTTCCACCGGCGTCTCACGCCCGAAGAAGCTGACCATCACGCGGACTTTGTTCTTGTCCGGATCAATCGCGGAAACCGTCCCGATGAAATCGTTGAACGGCCCGTCGATAATCCGAACCCGCTGACCAATCTTGAAATTGACGCGCACGTTCGGTGTTTCCTTCGACATGCGGTCGATAATCTGCTTGACTTCTTCCTGACGCAGTGGGGTCGGCTCGTTACCCATCCCCACAAAGCCCGTCACGCCCGGTGTGTTACGCACTACGTACCACGAGTCCTCGTCCATTTTCATCTGGACCAGGATATATCCCGGGAATACACGACGCTCGACGGTGCGGCGCTTGCCATCCTTGACTTCGATCTCTTCCTCAGTCGGGACGATCACATCAAAGATGCGGTCGCGCATGCCCATCGTCTCGATACGCTGTTCGATGGCGTGGCAGACCTTGTATTCATAGCCGGAATAACAGTGGATCACGTACCACAGCTTTTCCACCTCACCGTCTTTGCCGCCAAGGTTCAGCGCGAGGTTGATGTCGATATCATCCCCGGCCTTCAGTTCCTGACTGCCTTCGATATAAACGGGATCAGGATCGTAATCCATCTCGTCGCCGTCCACATCCGTGGGCCTGTTTTTCTGTTTCGCCATGACGACGATCCTCCTCATCGACCTTCTGTCTGTCCGGTCGTTCCTGCATTTCTGTATGGTGTGAATGCCCGATACCGCGACATCATATCGACGTGCCAGAACCTGTTAGGGCAGACCCTGCTGTCCGTTACAGCCGCGAGGTATACGTCGGCTCGGAGCTTTCGCCCTTCATCGCGCGGGTCAGGAAGAAGCCTGCCACACCGACGACCAGCGCGAAGATCACGAACACGATCGGGTTGCGCAGGCCTTCACGGAACAGAATGGTGAAGCCCAGCGAGATCAGGCCGAGAATGATCGCAGAGACAATCGTCACCGAGATGACAATCGTGCCGAGGCGGATCACTTCTTCACGCGTCGGCCACGTGACTTTCGCCAGTTCGTCACGCACGCCTTCGACATAATCCATCACCGCGTTGGAGCGGCGGGTGATCACGTTGCCCTGTTCCTCTTCCTGAACGCGCACACGGTTACGGCGGCCCGTGGTGGGGCGGCCCTTCGGCGCGGTATAGGCAGTCACGGCACCGGTTTGCGGGTCCAGTACAGTTTCTTCTGCTTCGTCTGCCAGTTCTTCTGCATCGACGGTGGCATCAACGGTCGGGTTCATCACCCCGCGACGACGACTGCGTCTCTCGTTATTTTCTGTAGTCATTCTGCTCGGCTCCTCGATCATTTGCTACCGCTAGCAAAATTTGTGTTCTGACAAAAAAGATTTCTAACGCGCCCCATCATCTTTTTGTGGCGCATGGGCATTGCAACCACTTTCCATTAAGCGAAACACCGTCACGAGGACGGTGTCTCTTTGTCATCTACAGGGGCGGCAGGACTCGAACCTGCAACCTACGGTTTTGGAGACCGCCACTCTGCCAATTGAGCTACGCCCCTAAAGCTGCCTTCGATGTGTGATCTAGGGCATGTCATACCTGGCGGTATGGAGGTAGATTATTACTTCGTCTCGCGATACAGCACGTGCTTGCGCACATGAGGATCGTACTTTTTAAGCTCCAGACGCTGAGTGTCGTTACGGCGATTCTTGTACGTGATGTACATGTGGCCGCTTTCCGTACTCCGCATCTTGACGAGCATCCGGTTGCCCTTTTTCGCCATGACTGTCTTTCCTCAATCGTGCTACAAACTATATCTGGTTGACTCAGAGCCATTGATGGGAATTGAACCCATGACCTTTCCCTTACCAAGGGAGTGCTCTACCCCTGAGCTACAATGGCAGAAAATGGAGCTTTGGAAGCTCCATTTGTGGCGTTGGCAGGACTCGAACCTGCGAAGGCTTGCGCCGACGAGTTTACAGCCCGCTCCCTTTGCCGCTCGGGACACAACGCCGTGTTGTATTCGCGATTGTTAACGCACTCGCGTACTGCGGGAAGTCTTGCGATCTTCCAAAGCCGCCGAGGGGACTCGAACCCTTAACATCCTCTTTACAAGAGAGGTGCTCTGCCAATTGAGCTACGGCGGCACTTCACTCGTATTGTATCACAGCGTGCATTCCAACTTCAAGACATGATTTCAGTGAAATGAAGCACTGGATGTTGAATGTGCTGTCCTGCCTGGGGCGCTCAACATTCTAGGTGACAGCCCACGGGATGTCAATGGTAGAGCGCGGAATCTCGCTCCGAATATTCAGGGGTAGTACCTTTCTGCATGCTTTATACAATACAGAGACCGGATAAAGAAAGGAGATGATACGATGACACGCACACCTCAGCAGCTTTATCAGGCATGGATCGACCTCTGGAATGGTCAATTCGAACTTGCGAATGAGATCATCACCGAAAACTGCCACATCCATCAGGCTCCCAGTGATCCCAGGAATCCGCTGAACCTGCGCGGCCCAGAAGGTGTCCTTAAGATGATCATGATGGGACGCGCCCCATTTTCCCATCTGGTGTTTCGAATTGAGCTGAAGCCCATCGTCGATGGCAATCGCCTTGCCGCCCGTTGGATCAGTGAAGGCCGTTATAAAGGTGACTTCCCCGGTGCGACGGTCAGTCCTGGCACACGGATCACATTCGGAGGCATCGACATCATGCGCATTGAGGATGGAAAGATTGCGGAATACTGGGTCAGCTCGGACGGTATCTATCTGATGGCACAGCTTGGGGCATTGTGACGCTTAACTGTGGGGGAAAAGAAAACGGCGCTCAGTGAGCGCCGTTTTCGATCGTTACTGGAACTTCGTTTATTCGAAGTTGGTCACGATGTTGGAGAAGATATTGCCAATGGCCGGCCCAAGCAGGGTCAGGATAACGATCACGACCACTGCAACGAGCACGAGGATCAGCGCGTACTCAACCAGACCCTGACCTTCTTCACGCGGATTGTACATCATGATGATTTCTCCTAAAGAGATAATGGGATAACGATCACTGCATATCGCAGTACTTCTTCAGAATAGCACGGCTTTTCAAATTCAGTCAATTAAGGTTTATGGATTTTTACAAATCTTTACACGTTCTATTTATAAACTGCTTAACAAATGAAGAATTGAGCGAGAATTGAATGCGGCATTCAGAACAACACTTATGTTTATAACAAAACTCTAACTAAGTTTGTACTTTTCCCGTATCAGATTCTGCACTTTCTGGAAAAGCATGGAGATGAAGTCTTAAGGTTTCTAACAGCTCAATGACAGATCTGGCTGTCAGATCGGGTTGTTCATTAAGGTTCTCAATCAGACGTCTGAGACGATACTCATCATTCATGTTCGAGTTGAAGATCGCCATACGGGAATAACCAGTATCATCCTGTATCAGATGCGGGTACTCTTCCACCAGATGATATTGCACACTTTTCAGCACCATCTCCATTGAGATGCGCCTGCCGTCTGCTACCAGCATGATGGTTTGACGCTTCTCACGCGTCAGGCCGCCCTTTTCCGCCGCCTGAAAGACTTCATCCAACTGCTCCAGCCCGGTCCGTGCCCATGCCTGTAGTTCGGGATAGCGGGGCGCAGCCGGTTTTTCACCCTTCACCGTCATGCGGACAGCGCCCGTAAACGCACGCACGTAACGCTGAAGATTCCGGATAAGCTGGTTGATGCGTCCAAACTGCTGCACAGCGCTGCCCTCTTCTTTACTGGTTCGTGTGATGATCTCAGCCCCGCGGCGTGAAATTGACAGAAGCGCGGTTGGCGCTGCACCCCGGTGTGACCTGCACCGGCACCTCTGCAGAGAGTGCCTCGCCTGTCAGATCATACATCTGAAGCATATAGATCGTCTCGGCGTCCGGCATGGGCAGCGAGATCAGATAGACCTGTGCGCCGGCCTCCGGGACAAACGTCGTAATCACGCCCTCATCCTGATCGCCACCGCTGACGCGGACCGCGTAGGCTTCTTCCTGTCCGGATCCCTGAATCAGCCCGGTCAGAATCACACGGTCGCACTGATCCGCCAGCGCGCTGAACTGCACACCCTCGCGCACGGCATACGGAAATACCGCCTGAATGGTCTGGCCGGGTTCCGCTGTGCTGGCCGGATTTTCCACGCTGTCAGCGCCGGGAGTGGCTGTCACATAGATGACAGGCCGTTCCGGGGCCAGCGGATTGAGCACCGAGTACGGATTCTGCCAGATATAAACGAAATAGCCCCCCACGATAATCGTCGCCAGCAGGAACAACAGCGCGACACGATCCTGACGCGAGACACGCCGCTTGCGGGCCATCGGCTGTGAGCGGTCGATCTCCGGGCGGGTTTCCCCACGAGTCCGGGCACGGCGTGTGCGGCGCTCCGTCGTGCGTGGGATCACCACCGGTGGAAAGCGGTCATCCTCGTCCAGCACAAAATCACCCTGAAGCGGTTCCTGTACTTCCGGGCCGAAATCGTCCGGCAGCGGACGCCCCAGCACATTCGGCAGCGCGGTGACAGGCTCGACCATATCATCAGTGTCAGCCGCGTCACCAACCAGTGAATCGAACAGGCTGCTGTCCTCTTCGGTTTTGATCTGCCGCTTGCGATCACGCCGCCCCACCCGCCGGATCGGAGTCGGGCTTTCTGGCTCATCGGTGTCGGGCGGATCACCGTTCGGCAGCGGATTATCAGGATCGTACTCAGACATCAGAAATGCTTATCGCTTATTCGTGACGGATTGAGTGAGACATCACGGCTGAGAGTCTACGGTTCACGGAGCTGCACGAACGTGACCAGCCCCAGATTCGCCGCGCAGTTACTGCTAAAGCCGACCTGAACATCTTCCGAAATGGGTGTGGAGTTCACCGTCTCCAGCCGCACAAAGTACACATTCGAGTTCACAGTATTGGCGACCTGCACTTCCCAGCCGGAAACCAGACCGTATAGTGAGTTCGTTCCCACCTGCACCACCATCTCGACACCGCTGCCGAAGACGCGCACCTGATACGTCCCGCGTGGGACCTCAATCCCTTGCAGGTCGAAGACCTGTCCACCGATGCCCTGCCATGCACAGCCCAGGGTGTTAAACGTATTGGCCGAAAAACGCGGTGCTTCCCGTACACCAAACAGATACGGGCTGAGCGACGGAACCGGTGTGATCGTCGGACCGGTCGGTGACGCAGTGGGAGTGGGTGGTTCGTCTGTGGGTGTAATCGACGGTGTAAACGTCAGCGACGGAATCGGCGTAATCGACGGCGTGAAGGTGATCGTCGGTGTATCTGACGGCGTTACACTCGGCGTCAGGGTGAAGGTCGGTGTGAAAGTGGGTGTAAACGTTGGTGGGAATGTCGGCGTGAACGTCGGTGTATGGGTGAAGGTTGGAGTCAATGTCGGGAACAGTGAATCCGGCAGCTCTGTCGGCAGTTCCGCGACCGCTGCGTCCTGCGGAGTCGTCAGCAGCACCCCCACCACCACGATCACGGCAATCGAGAGGATAAAAAAGATGAGTGCGATCACATTGTAAACGGCTTTCACCGATACCCCCTCATGAATGGTAATCCTTCACGCTCAACACTTCAGCCTGCACTTTTCAGGCAAATTTTCAAAGCAGACACTCGCGCAGAATCGCACAGGATGCAGTCATCCGCACCAGGTGCAGCAGAGTTAGGTCATGTCTGACACGGTACATATATTGCATACACCGCACATTGTCGCTGCACTGCACATTACATGCTTTTTACTGCGCGATTTGCAGCACCACAAGCACTACGACCACGAGGGTCAGAACCAGAAAGATGATGCTGATCAGATTATAGATGCGCGCTGGACCTTTTCCCAGCATGTCGCCGTCCTTTCAGTCGTAGTCTTCAGCAGTGGCGCTGAGCCGCAGGTAACGATCAAACAACCTATGGCAAGCATAAATCATCTTGAGAGACGGCGCAATTTTTTACATCCTGTGACAAGCCTTGATCTCACCCTCCGGCAAAAACAAAAGGCCGGGATTCTCTGTACGGCGATCCCGGCCTTTCACTTTCTGATACAAGTTACAGCAGTTTATACCGCTGATACCTCAGCATTATGGCAGTGGCAGCGTATCCGTTGTGCCGAAGCCGTTGGTGATCGGCGGGGGCATCGTCCCAGCCTGATAGCGTTTGACACTGACCGCGTCATAGCGGATCTTGCCACCGGTGCTCTTGTTCAGCAGTATCACCTTGATCTGTGCCGGTGTGCCTGTGATCTGAATCAGGTCACTGTCCACCAGATCGACGAACGGCACCCACGTCTTCACACTATCGGACGCACCGTTCAGGTTGACGACGACCTTGGACTTCGGAGCATTCGGGTCGGTGTAGATGACCACCAGCTTGACCTTGGCCTTGCCCTTGCTATTGGCGACCCATGCCGCGCCTTCCAGCCGCAGGGTGTCCCCTGGCTTCACCACACCGGTGCTCACATCAACCTTCTGCAGCAGCTTACCAGACAGGCCGTTGATGTTCTTCATCTGATAGACACACAGCGCCTCATACGAAATCGGATCGCTCAGGTCCTTCGAGCACTTGACCTTGTCTTTGGTGTCCTTCTTCTTGGTCCATCCAACTGGCTGATTTTTAGCGTCAGCTTGTTCAAATCCACCATTGATCAGCAGTTCCACTGCGGGCGGTGTCGAGGTGGGTGTCTGGGTCGGGGGCAGCGGTGTCTCGGTCGGGCCACCGGGTGTGTTGGTGGGTGGGATCGGTGTCACCGTCGGGCCACCGGGTGTCACGGTCTTGGTTGGGGGCTGCGATGTCTCGGTCGGGCCACCGGGCGTATTGGTATTAGTCGGAATATCCGTCGGAACCAACTGCGGATCGTAGAAGACATATGCCGCACCCTTGTTCAGGTTGTTCGGAGAGCCACCCAGCACAGTCAGACGATCCGCGCTGATATCCAGACTCATCCCGAAGTTATCGCCAGCGGCGCTGTCATTCGGCACAAGTTTGGCATACTGTCCCCATGCCTGATTATTGCCACGCAGGTAGACATAACCCGCACCGCTGAAGATCCCACTGGCATTATCACCCGGGGCACCGATCACGGCCACGCGGCCATCGTTGCCATTGAGCGTGACCGACGCACCAAAGTGAGCCGAATGCGTACCGGGGCCTGTAATCCGCTGATTGAACAGATAGTTACCGGCAAAAAGATTATAGGTCACGACCACGCCGGAATCCTCAGCGGCACCGTCCGCATAGGGTGCGCCGACCATTACGACCGAGCCGTTGTTATCGGTCGCGACCGAGCTGCCGAAGGCGGCACCTGAGTCAGATTCGATATCAGTCAGCGTGGCGATCTTGGTCCATGCATTTCCAGCGCGGGTGTAGACATAAGCCGTGCCTTCATCCATGAAAATGGGATCAGCACCCGGCGCACCGATGACGGCAGTTGTACCGTTAAAGCTCAGCGCAATCGACGCGCCAAACAGGTGGAAGGCGTCGTTCTGATAATCTGCAAACGGGCGGATCTTGGCCGTCTCCGTCCAGGTCGTGCCACCACCATAGGTGTAGGCATAGACCGCACCGTTACCAAGCACCGTCGCGGTTGGAGAGTCTTCACCCGTCGCGCCAACCAGAATGTGATTACCCTCGCCGCTGATAGCGACTGCCGTACCGAACTTGTCGAACTTGGTGCCATCCGCAGCGGTCAGTATTTTTTCCTGTACCCAGGCCCCACCAGTACGACGGAAGACATAGGCAGCGCCACGGCCATCGCCATCATCGTTGTTTTCCCATCCGAATGCACCGATGACCGCCACAGTACCGTTGGCACTGATGTCCACGGAGAAACCGAACGCATCCGCACCACCGCCATCACTGGCGAGAAGGATCTGCTGCTCCGTCCATGTTGCGCCAGTGCGCACGTAGACGATGGCACGGCCCAGCGCGTTAGCGACCTGTGTGTCATGTCCTGGCATACCGACGATGGCGGTGTTTCCATCTGCACTGATGGCGACACTTTGCCCAATATCATCCTGCGGCGCACCGGTACTGCCAGTGGGCTTTGACTGCTGAGAGAAGACACGCGACGGAAGTGGCAGTAACCCACCATCCTGTGCGCCAACCAGTGTCGCGAGGCCAGCGATGACGCTCAGCGCCAGTATCGCGGCAATCGCCAGCGTCAGTAAATTTTTGGAAGAATGCCTTATCATCAAAAATCACTACTCCTTGATTAACAAGTTGAGGGTGGGCTGGTTTTTGCAAAACAAAGAATCGTTCTGCGTCAAGGGTATCGGGATGCTGATAGCCGTGTCAACAGAAATACGTAAAAAAGCTCTGAAATTTACGGGCTTGGGATTAGTGAGATTTAACTGAGGGAAAACGCACCGGCACGGATGCCTATCAGGTCATCATGGTGGCGTGCTGAGGAGCAGAGACAGACCGACCCTGACTGATGTAAGCATCCATGCCTGCTTCATCCTGAACTTTTCAGAAAACGACTGCTTTTAACGGATTTCAAAATCGGAGAATGCCTCGTCAGAGTCCAGCCATTGGGCGCTCACCTGCCGGACGGACGATCCCGGTGATCCTTTATGGAGAAACTGAAGCAGCGCTTCCAAGGCTTCATTCGTGCCTTCGGCCTGCACCTCGACGCGTCCATCGTCGAGATTGCGTGCGTACCCCGTGACACCGAGCCGACGTGCTTCCTGCGCCGTGTACCAGCGGAAACTCACGCCCTGCACTTTTCCACTGACCAGCGCGTACAGCCGTCGGGGGGGTTCGGGCACTGTGGTTTCCTGATCGTCACTCATGTGTTACCGCCCTGCATATTTCGTTTGTGTTTCATATCGGAGCAGGTCTCTTCCCGCATCGCTGGCGATACTCTGCCTGCCCCGTCGATTATCATCCCAACCAGCGTCACCCCAGCCAGCATCACCCGAGCCAGCGCTTGCGCCGCTTGTAATGCTTGACATCGCGGTAGCTCTTGCGTGCACCTAACTGATTCAGGCCGAGGTAAAATTCCTTGATGTCCTCGTTTTCGCGCAGGGCTGCCGCCGGGCCATCCAGCACGATACGCCCGTTTTCCATTACGTAGCCATGATCCGCAATGCCGAGCGCCGCTCGTGCATTCTGCTCCACCAGCAGCACCGAGACCTTCTCCTGTGCGCGGATCTCCGCCACAATCTCGAAGATCTCCTCGACCAGCATCGGGGCCAGCCCCAGTGACGGTTCATCCAGCATGATCAGACGCGGATGTCCCATCAGCGCCCGACCGATGACCAGCATCTGCCCCTCACCGCCGGACAGATACCCGCTCACGCGTCGGCGCAGGTCACGCAGGCGCGGGAAATAGTTGAACACCCGCTCCAGATCCTGCCGGGAGTGGCGTCCGCCTTCATACGGCATCGCCCCGATCATCAGGTTTTCTTCTACCGTCAGATGCCGGAACAGCGGACGCCCTTCGATCACCTGAATGATCCCGCGCCGCACGATGTCCTCTGCGCTGCGGGTGTCCACCCGTTCATCATGCCAGGTGATGTTGCCGCGTGTGATCTCGCCGAGTTCACTGCGCAGCAGCCCGCTGATGGCCTTCAGTGTGGTCGATTTTCCCGCACCATTCGGCCCCAGCAGCGAAACAATCTGCCCTGGCTCCACCTGAAACGAGATCCCGCGCAGCACCAGAATCACGCTGTTGTAAATCACTTCGATATTGTTGACAGAGAGCATAAGTCGTTATTTCTTCAGTCTTCGCATCAATAAAACGATATTTTTGACATGAATGCACAGCACATGAGTTGTGGGGCCGGATTCTTCCGGCCCATGATGATCTATCGCCGCCATCGGCTGGACGCTGGCAGCGTCTGCCAGAATCCAGCCGATGATTTACGTTACTGTTTAGTCAGCTTCTTCAGTGGCTGCCATCTCATCCGTCGCGCTCATATCCATTCCGGCATGACGGACATCGGGGGCCTGCCCAAAGCCTTCTGCCGGATAGCGCTGGAGATAAACCGGCGGGTAGAAGTTGGTACCGTCTTCCAGCGGAACGGCCAGCGCATCGTCACCCGAGGTCGCGATCCCGTCCATGGTCGAATTGGCGAACGCGAACTGCATGATACGGTTGCCAGTCAGGGCGCGG
This sequence comes from Chloroflexota bacterium, assembly GCA_023430545.1. Taxonomy (GTDB): domain Bacteria; phylum Chloroflexota; class Anaerolineae; order Aggregatilineales; family Phototrophicaceae; genus JAEZAF01. The sequence goes on along the minus strand of JAEZAF010000120.1, from coordinate 11,155 downwards.
ATCTCGCCAGCCAGGAAGTCAAGCTGTAACAGGCCGAGCGGGCTGTAGACCAGATTCTCGAATGTGTCGCGGATTTCAGCACCAGTCACAGCATCAAGGCTGCCGACGCGGTTCACAGTCTGCGCGTACATCTCGATGTACTGATCGACGGTCGCCCAGCCGAGCAGATACGAAATACCACGGACCTGCGGCGCACGCTGTGCGGCATCGGCGTTTTCGATCATGAGCTGAATACCGGGCTGATCGGTTTCCGTCCACCAGCGGAAGGGCAGTGAACCGTACATACCATTCACCACCGGCAGACCGTTGTCACCGAGGCTGGTGCGTGCCAGCAGCGCCACGGAGGTATCCATGCCCCAGTTGACCGACGCCAGCTTGACTTCGTCCTGAATGCCGAGGAAGTGGATCGCTTCTGCAACGCGCAGCGGTCCAGTGGCGAGTGCGTTCACGTAGATGATGTTCGCGCCAGCCTGATACAGGTTATCGACATTGGTCGAGACATCGGTTGCTGCCGGGCTGAAGGACTCTGCTGTATCCAGCACATCCACGCCGACGCCTTCGCAGTACGCCTGTGTTTCATTGGTGAAGGCCGCCATACCGAAAGCTGCCGACGGTGCGCCCCAGCCGATATAACCGATCACCGGTTCGGGGAATTCTTCCGGATTCGCCGCGACGAAATCGCAGAAGAAACCGAACTGGTCGGTGTACAGCGGATTGGTGGCGTAAATCCAGCCCGGTTCGTCGCCGTTCTCGCCATACAGACCTTCCAGCGATCCCGCGCTGATCACTGCCGGGATCTCGTCTTCTTCGAGCTGCGGACGCAGCAGTTCGGCATCAGTCGAAGAGTACAGCACCAGCATGTGCGGCTTCGGGTCCAGCCCGGAGAAGTAATCGTAACCCGCCTGAGTCTGGGCCGGGTCGCCGCCGGTGTCGCGGTTTTCAGAGGTAATCGTCGCACCGCAGATCCCGCCGCGTGCGTTGAAGTAGGCAATCGCGTCTTCGAAACCCGCCAGCAGTGGCTGCGTGATCGGCGCGTAACTGCCGCTGACATCACCCAGATGCTGGATGACGATGGTTTCGCCGGTGAGATCGACTTCACATTCGGTATGCTGGATGAAGTCGGGCAGGGTGGCGTCATCCTGTGCCGCAACCGGCGCAGCCATGACGGCGAGGATCAACAGAACACATAACAGAAGCATTTTCGAACGCATAAAAATAACCCTCTTTCGCTGATCTATGTTTAAATGGACAATCTCAATGTGATCGGGTGTTTTGACAGCGAACCTCCTTGTCGTGAAGCACCTCCCTAGTATGCAGGCTGATCAGCCAACTCGCAAACGACAGATAATGCTTAAAGGCGAAGGCCAGTCCAGATCATCGCTCCGGCGTTTCCCCGACCTTGCCCCTAAAGCCAAAACTGAATTCCTGCCCTATATCCTGCATGGACCGTAGGGGCCGGATTCTTCCGGCCCACGCCTGACCCGGCCCCGGCAACCCATTTTCAGGCAGGTCTCTAATACGAATACGGTCGAATCTTCCACGAGATCTTGAGGATTTCCCAGCGATATGCTAAACCACGCGGCTCTAAAATCAGGAACAACCCCAGCGCCAGACCAAACAGAATCGGTGCGAGTGAGGACTGGATATTCACCGTATCGATAAACGGCATCAACTGCGGCAGGAATCCACTCAATGGTGTAATCAGCGACGGGATCAGGTTCTGCGTCAGCAGGGTGACGAACGCCACACCGAACAGCGGCCCTAATGGGAACCCGGCCCCGCCGATCACCAGCATCGCCAGCATCTCAATCGACCGGCCAAGGCTGAACACCTCCAGCGAGACGGTGTTGGTCTCAAAGGCCATCAGCGCCCCGGCAATACCGGCGTACAGCGCACTGAGGAAGAAGGCTTGCAGCTTGTAATTGAAGACATTGATTCCGAGCAGTTCCGCCGCCAGATCGTTATCCCGTACCGAGATAAACGCCCGCCCGACTCGCGTCCGCACGATGTTACGCGCCGCCAGCGACAGTACGATTGCCAGCGGGATGATCACGTAATACATGGCAGATTCATGCGCCAGACTAAGCCCGAAGAAATTGGGCGGAGGCACTTCCAGTGAGCGCGTGCCGTTGGTGATCGACTCCAGCGGATAGCGGATCACCCACGGGATGATAAACTGCGCCGCCAGTGTCGCCATCGCCAGATAAAAGCCCTTCACGCGCAGCGACGGCAGCCCGAACAGCAGCCCCACCAGCCCGGAAGTCAGCGCGGCCAGCGGCAGTGCCAGCCAGAAGGAAAGCCCAAGCGTCCGCACAAAAATCGACGCGCTGTACGCACCCACCGCCATAAACGCCGCGTGACCGAGTGAGATCTGACCAGTGTAACCCACCAGCAGATTCAGCCCCTGCACGGCAATCGCGAAGGTCGCAATGCGGATAATCGTACCGATCCACGACTGCGGGATGATGTTCAGCCCCAGCGGGCCTTCAAGCGCCAGCAGCGGCAGCAGAAGCAGCAGCACCACCAACCCATAGGAGATCAGCTTGTCCACCACTGTGCGGTTCAGCGCGATATCCTGCGCGTAAGTGGTGTCGAATACACCGGAAGGACGAATATTTGCAGACATCAGTTCAATAAACCTTTATTTAATCTTCGAATAAACCCGCCGGATTGACCAAATTCTGGACACGGCCCCCATCCCTTACCCTTTCAGAAATAGGTATTTCCTCTTTTGCCCTCCCCAAAATCAGGGAGGGGACATGCAACCGTGCTGTCGTTAGCCCCTCTCCCCTGATTTCGGGGGAGAGGGGTTTGGGGTGAGGGGGTCAACGCGCCGGGGGATGGGGCACGTCCGCTGCGTTAACCCTGTATCTGATATTTACAGCCGGTCCGGATTCTCGACCGTGCGCTCATTGACCACATTACCGGTGTTGAGCGTTTCCAGCGGCTCGAACATCACCAGATGCACTTCTTCCGGCGCGACCGGACGATGCTCCACCCCACGCGGGACCACCAGCATCTCGCCCGGTTCGATCCATACCTCGCGATCGCGGAACTCCATCTTCAGGCGGCCTTTCAGCACATAGAACAGCTCATCCTCGTTTTCGTGATGATGCCAGACGAACTCGCCAAGCAGTTTCGCCACCTTGACGGCCTGCCCGTTCAGTTCGGCCACGATACGCGGCTGCCAGTGTTCGCTGAAGGCATCAAATTTCTGTTCGAGTCTGAATTTTTCCATCGGTTATTGTGTCCTCTCACACCATCCCATGCCACGGTAAAAGGGAATGCTTCGGTCGTATTGCCCTCCAGAGCTAACCTCACCCCTGTCCCCTCTCCGCTCGGAGAGGGGTGACGAGCGTATGTTGCCACATGACGCGGACGGGTGAGGTTCAATTACCCTTGCAATTCGTCCCTCCCCGGTCATCAGGGCTTCCCTCATCCAACCCGCTAAGCCTGTCCCTCCCCCGTCAAGGGGGGAGGTTAGGAGGGGGTCTCTAAATCCGGTCAATGCGCCGCTGGCCGAACAACCCTTCCGGACGCAGGATCAGCACGATCATCAGTACCACATACGGCGCGAGTTCCGTGCCGGCCTGTGTCCCCGGCAGCAGCAGATCCGCCCAGACCTGCACCAGACCGATCACCAGACCGCCGATCAGCGCCCCGGAAATCGACTCCAGCCCACCGAGCAGCACCGCCGGGAAAGCCGCCAGTGCCAGCGCGGGCATCGTCCGCCCCAGACTGGTCGCGCCGCCCTGAAGCACCCCAGCGGTCATCGCCAGAATCGCCGCGATCACCCATGCCGCCGCCAGAATAATCCGCACCCGCAGGCCGACCGACTGCGCCAACTGCTGATTCTCCGCCGTCGCCCGCATCGACAGACCGATGCTGGTATAACGGAAGAACAGCACGAACACGAGGAAGGCCACCAGCGCCAGCACGAACGCCACCACCAGTTCGGTGCGGATGTTGATGCGGCCATCCAGCCATGTGCCCTCACCATCAATGCGAATCGGGTTCGGCAGGCCAAGCTCAGTCAGGCCGGAGAAAATCGGGATACTGCGGTCGATGCTGCCCCAGATAAGCTGCGTCACACCGGACAGCACGCGTTCCAGCGCCAGCGTCATCAGCACAATCGCGAACAGCGGCTGACCGATCAGCGGACGGATGGCGAAGCGCTCAATTGCCAGCCCCAGCAGCACCGACAGCGTCACACCGCCGACCACGCCGTGCATAAAGCGCCATTCGGCCCCGCCGAAGGTCATGCCGAACGTCATCGCGACGATCAGCACCACCATGACCGCCAGCATCTGCGGCCTCAGCAGACTGCGCCAGCCGTTCATGCTCAGGGCCACCACCACGCATAACGTCGCCAGCACCGCCGCCCCCGGCACACTGACATCACTGGTCGTGAAGAAGTTGAAGAACACCAGCGCACCGAAGAACATCATGTAACCGTGCGCGAAGTTGAATACGCCGGACGCCTTGTTGACGACCACAATCCCCAATGCCACCAGCGCATAAATCCCGCCAATCAGCAGGCCGGTGATCGTCGTCTGGACGGCACGCGCCGGTCGCATGGTCTGGAGCTGGCTGCCAAACCACAGCAGAAATAACAAAATCGCAATGGCATACACAGCATACAGGGCATATTTCCCCCACGGGATCGCCACCGCCCCGGATGCTGCAGGTGAGGTTTTCGCTGCCTGTGTCACGTAATTGTCCTTAAAAAATGATCAATAGGTTTAAATTTAATCTTTATCGGATGATGCCTGAAATAATCTGCATCGCAGCCCCCTATCCCCGGCCCTTTCCCCCAGTCGCTGCCGACGGGAAAAACGTCCGTCGTCCGCTGCGAGGGAAAGGGAGAAAAACACTGCCAAACCCGAACGATTCCCCTTCCCTCGGAGCGAAGCAACTGGGGGAAGGGGTTAGGGGATGGGGGGTTTCCACCCTATCTTGCACAGCTCGACAGTTCCGGGAACAGATCCTCTGACACCTCGTCCAGCCGGTCTTCCTCATCGGCAAGGAACGTCACCAGCACATCATAGACCCGCGTTCTGCTGTATTCGACCACCCAGAACCGACCGATATAATCATCGCCTTCGAATTCCAGTTCGTACTCGTACAGCATCAGCCCACCATCAGTGCATTCGTCGGTGCGCTCGGCTTCGGTGTACGTTTCCAGAAAAAGCTCGAAGTAATCTTCGTCGTAATAGTCTTCCAGATCGTCGATGTCATAACCGCAGTCATAGATCAGGTAGTTGATGGACACGAGGCCGGTTGTATCCACCGGAAAACGGCTGACGCGAATCCGATAATCGAGTTCGTCGTAGCTGACCGAGAGATCCCAGTCGTCATCGTCCAATACATCCGTGTGCAGATCCAGCACATCGGCGAAATTCTCGATGATGCTCTGCGTCGGCTCACAGGCGGTCGCCTGCCCGACTGGTGCGCTCTCTGGCGCGGCATGGAGTGTCCCACTGGTCAGTCCGCCTGCCAGTGACACCACCAGAGCCAGCACCAGCATTACAGCGGTCCCCATGCGCTTCACGATTTTCTTCATAGAAATCCACACCTCCTGAAAAGTACAGCGGCTGAAACGGTTTTAGAGCTGCATCACCCGCACGTCGGTTTCGACGACCCCCGTGCGACCATCGCGGTATTTTACCTCAGCACTGACCGTAACTTTATCCTTATCCCCGTACATCGCGTCCAGCATATCGCCGTAGCGCTGTTCCAGTGCGTGCCGGCGCAGTTTGCGTGTTCGTGTGAGTTCGGCCTCGTCCGCGTCAAAGGCCTTGTGCAGAATCACAAACTTGCGGATGCGTCCGGCAGGCGGCAGCGTCTCATTGACGCGCTCAACTTCCTTGCGGATCAGCTCATAGACTTCACGCTTCTGCGTCAGGTCCACATAGGTTGTGAAGTTGACGCGGTTCTTCTCCGCCCAGCGCGACACATTCTCGAAGTCGATGATGACGATGGCCGTCACAAATTCCATATCGAACCCGCCGACCGCCATTACATCCTGAATGTACGGGCTGAACTTCAGCCGTCCTTCGATATACTGCGGGCTGAAGCGTTCGCCGTTCGCCAGCTCGATCATATCCTTCACGCGATCCAGATAGATCAGGTGACCATCCTCATCCACGTAACCAGCGTCCCCGGTGCGGAAGAACCCTTCCTCATCGAACGACTCATTTGTCTTCGCTTCCAGCTTGTAATAACCGGAGAAGACCGCACGACTGCGCACACGGATCTCGCCGTCCGGTGCAATCTTGATCTGCACACCCGGTACCGGCACACCGACACTCGCCAGCTTGACATTGCCCTCATGATGCATGGCCGCCGCATGGACTTCCGTGCTGCCATAGATGCTCATCAGCGTCACGCCAATCGCACGGAAGAAGCGCAGCACATCCGGGCTGAGCACCGCCCCCGATGTAAACGCCGTGCGCATCCGCGTCATGCCGATCTTGTCCCGCAGCGGCTGAAGCACGGCCAGATCCCCCAGCGCACGCAGCAGTCGCAGATGCGGCGGGATCGCCTTACCTTCGTCTTCCAGGTCGATGATCTGATAGGCCACGGGCAGAAACAGCTTATACAGCACGCGGTTAATCCATGTGCTGTCATTGATGCGCATCTGCATGGTACGCGCCAGATTTTCCCAGATGCGGCTGGGGAACAGCAGCGAACTCGGCGCGATTTCCCTAAGGTCGTGCTGCACCGTCTCCGGCCCTTCCGGGAAGCTGACGGTGAAACCGTTCCCGGCATGATTGGCAAAGCCCAGCCCCTGCTCGGTGATCCACGCCATCGGGCTGAACGAGACGTATTCGTCGGTTTCATAGGCAGGGACCGTCGGGTCGGAGTGGTTTTTGGCGTAGATCAGGTTGCGATGCAGGACAATCACACCCTTCGGCGCACCGGATGTGCCGGATGTATAGCTGAGAATGGCGGTGTCTTCTGAACTGCCCTTCGCCACTTCCTGCTCGAAGAGTCCCGGATGCGATTTCTCATACTCGCGGCCCAGCGCCTCGACCTGCTGAAAGCTCATCAGCCAGTCGTTGCCATAATTCCAGACGCCGCGCTCGTCCCAGTAAATCACCCGGCGGATATTCGGCAGGCGTTCGCGCAGTTCCAGCGCCTTGTCGCACTGTTCCTGATCATGTGCAATCAGAAAGACCGAGTCCGAGTCATTGACGATGAACTCCACTTCCTGCGGATTGGCATCGGCGAAAATTGCAATCGTGATGCCCCCGGCAGACTGCGCCGCGTACTGCGCCCAGTAGAACTCCGGGTCGTTCTCGCCGATGACCGACACCTTCTCGCCGCGCTTCAGGCCGAGGCTCATCAGCCCCAGCGAGAAGGATTTCACATGATCCAGCGACTCGCCCCATGTATATTCCTGCCAGATGCCGAGACGTTTCTTCCGCATCCCTACCCTATTTTGCAGGCGTCGCGCCGTCGAGAGAAACGCCTTTGGGACGGTATCGAGCGCCGGGTCCAGCGGGGAAACGCTGTCGTATCCCATGCCCGGATACTCATGGATGCGCGGTGCGCTGCCAGCGGCAGCATCTGCCTTGCGTTGGGTTTGAACTTCCATAACGGTTACCTGTAATAAAATATCAATAGTCTAAGTGATGCGGGTTTTTCCACAGAGTCGCACAAAATACGGCCTCTGTCTGTAAACAATCTGCAATCTTTTCATGTACATGCCCGTAGGGACGCGCTTCTGCGCGTCCGCCACCTCACCGTACCTAGTCTGTAGGGCGGGATTCTTCCCGCCCATTTTAACGCGCAAAATCAGTGCGATTCCTGCCCCAGATACGCCCGGATCACCGCCTCGTCCTGACGGATTTCGTCCGGTGTGCCATCGGCGATCTTCTGCCCGAAGTCCAGCGCCACGATATGATGCGAAATATCCATCACCAGCCCGATGTCATGCTCGATCAGCATCACCGTAATGCCGCGCTGCTCGTGGACATCGAGGATGAAGCGCGCCATGTCCTCTTTTTCCTCGACATTCATGCCCGCCATCGGCTCATCCAGCAGCAGCAGTGACGGTTCCAGCGCGAGTGCCCGTCCCAGCTCCACCCGCTTGCGCAGACCATAGCTCAGCGTGCCGACAATCGACTTGCGGATCGCTTCCATCTCCAGAAAGTCGATGATCTCTTCGACACGTTCGCGGTGTGCGATTTCCTCGTTCTGGGCCGGTCCCCAGAACAGCGCCCCGGTCAGCATATTCGACTTCATATGCAGATGCCGCGCCGCCATCAGGTTATCCAGCGCGGTCATATTGGTGTACAGGGCGATATTCTGAAACGTGCGCGAGATCCCGAGCTTGGCGCGTTTATACGGGGGAAGCTGCGTAATATCCTGACCGTCGAAGATGATGCGACCCTGCTGCGGATGGTAGAAGCCGTTGATGCTGTTAATGAGGCTGGTCTTGCCTGCGCCGTTGGGGCCGATGACCGCGCAGATCTCGCCTTCACGCACCTGAAAATTGACATCGTTCAGGGCGCGGATACCACCAAAGCTCAGGGAAATATGATCAACATGAAGTTTTACAGGTGATGGTGTGGGTGACGTCGTCACGGCGTCCTCTAAAGTGTTTTTTTAAGAAATAACTATGTGGTAAGAATTCGTATTCTGAAACACAGTATAGCGCACTGCGAAAAAAATCAAAAACTGATTCGGTTAAGGTGACGGCATCTGGTGGTCGGGGCGCTTGCTGCTGCGGCGCAAAAATCTGCGGACATAAAAACAGGGGCTGGATTCTTCCGGCCCCACCTGCCCCAATAATCCAATAAACCTGCTGTACTCCCTTAATCCGTGATCAGATGCCCTCGGCGGAAGCGGGACAGCGCAGCCGCAAGGATCGCCGCATCGAGGACCAGCAGCGCAAGCGAGAACACCACAAGGAAGTTACCCAGATTATTCTGGGCAAATTCCGGACTGTAAAACCTGGCGAGAAAGTCCCGTGGCAAAAGCGAAAGCCCCAGAGAAGGGATCATGATCATCGCCACCAGTGGAATCGCCAGCCGTTGATAGGCCTGACGAACCGTGGCCGCATGCATTGAGGCCAGCACCCCGATCCCGGTAACGAGCATACCTAGCAGTGGTGGCAGCACCAGGATACCGAAGACAGTTGGTGTGGGGTACATAATCAGCTCCGCGCCTTCCCGATGCACGACGTTGACCGTCACCAGTGCCAGTACGGCACCGGCGAGCATCACCACCCACGACTGGACAATGATGACCACGATTTTCCCCAGCACAATCGACTGATCAGGCAGACGGCTCGCCAGCAGTGTTTCGAGCGTGTGACGTTCACGCTCTCCGGCGATGGCATCCGCAATCTGGGTGATCGACGTGAGCATCGGCATCCACATCCACATCAGCATAAACAGCGACTCCACCATAACCCGTCCAAGCTGAAGCGGCAGCACAATACCGAGCAGGCCAATATACATCAGGATACTGAGCAGCCAGCGGCGCGTACTGCCGTGCTGAAGCTGCGTCTCCCGCCATTCTTTCCAGATGACCGTTTTGAGATCGTCCATCATGCCTCGTCCTCCACCAGTGTCAGGAACGCTTCTTCAAGACTGGCCGCCTGTTTGCGAACCTCTTCGATGTTCACGCCCTGCGTCACCAGCAGATTGACCAGCGGCGCGGTATCAGCGTGATCTTTCAGGGTAATTTCAATATGATGATTCTGAGCCTGTACAGCGGATACTTCAGGCCGCTGACGCAGCGTACTGAGGACGCGTTCGTTAAAGCCGTCGCCAGTCACGACCAGCCGGTTTTCGCCCACGCTGAGCTGTGCAGGCGGCCCCATCGTCAGCAGCTTCCCGTGTCGGATCACAGCGACGCAGTCACACAGCTTTTCCGCCTCCGCCAGATGATGAGTCGTCAGGAAGACGGTCACGCCTTCGCTGGCGGTCAGTGTCATGAGATCGTCATGCAGCGCTGCGGCGGCCACCGGGTCCAGCCCTGCGGTCGGTTCATCGAGAAAGATCAGTTCGGGGCGATGCAGCAGTGTCCGCGCGATAGCGAGCTTCTGCTTCATCCCCTTACTCCACGTGCTGACCGTCTCGGTGCGGCGATCCCACAGTCCCAGATGTGTCAGCAGTTCCTGAATGCGTGCTGCACGCTGCGGCGCGTCCAGATGCCACGCCCGACCGTAAAATTCGAGGTTGTCATAAGCGGTCAGCCGTTCATAAAGCCCGGTATGCTCAAGCAGCGCCCCGGCCTTTTCCCTGATCTGACCGCCGTGCGTGCGCGTGTCATATCCCAGAACCGTGGCTGTCCCGGACGTAGGCTCCAGTAATCCCAGCAGCAGCCGGATGGTGGTGGTCTTTCCAGCCCCGTTGGGTCCAAGGAAGCCAAAGATCGTCCCTTGTTGGACATCTATCGTCAGATTATCTAAAGCGCGGGTGGTTTTAAAATCACGGGTCAGTCCCCGTGTCTGTATCACCTGTGCGACCATGTGGGGAACCTCCTGTAAGCTGAAAATTTTATTAACATCTTTTTCTTAAATTATACGCCGGTCCGCATCGGAGTCAGGTGTCAAACGTCATGCAAAATGTAATACTTATACGTTTGCATGCTGAGGTATATGCCAAACAGCAAAAAGGGCAGGATGTTCTCCTGCCCCATGCGTACCAAGTTACGCCATTTTACATGTTGAAGCAGGTGTAAATCAGGCCACCGCCGCAGGCGGGAAGAGCATTCATCGTTCGCTCCGAGGGAACGGGAAACAACCCACTCACACACAAAAAGTCCTTCCCTCGGAAAGCAAATCGAAGATTTGCCGAGTGGGTAGCGCTGCTTGCTGTGCCGGGAAGGATTTAGGATGGGGGGGGCTTTTTTCGCCTCAAATCTCTAAAGTTACAGTATATGGGGCAGGAGAACATCCTGCCCCTAACAATCCTGTAAACGGTGTAGGACTCGCATTCTTCTGGTCCTATGCGAGATCCTGGGTATACCGGATGCAACTCTCAGGCAGAAAGGTTATCCACAGGTACTTGTGAATCGATTGCTGTGTGAGGAAGATTACCTGTCAGTGCAGTCGCGCATCCGAAGAAGAATGAATGAGCGTGGACATCGAAACCCTGTTCGATAAAGAGACTGCGCAGACGATCGCAATTTCGGAAGC
>JAEZAF010000064.1 GCA_023430545.1 Chloroflexota bacterium | reverse complement strand
CGTCAACAGCGACACCGGCAACGCCGCCGATCTTCGGCTGGAACAGGCGGACACTGCCTCTGGACGCCGCGCCGCCCGCGTGGACATCGCCGCGACCGCCGGTGATCGCTGGCAGATCACCTTACAGCAGCGGGATCTGTCACTGGTGAAAGGCGTCACATACAGCGTGACCTTCTTTGCCAGGAGCGATCAGGCGCGGACGATTGCACTCAGTTCACAGAAGAGCAGCCCGGACTGGCGCAATTACGGCCTGTACGAAAGCCTGTGGATCAGCGATCAGTGGCAGGAGTACACCGTTCACTTTATCGCCAATGAAACCGTGAACGATGCCCGCATCCAGATCCTGCTGGCAGGAACGGTCGGCTCCGTCTGGATTGACAATGTCCGCCTGACGGAACGCCCACCAGACATCCTGCGGCGCGAGTTCGAAAACGGGCTGGTACTGCTCAACGCCACCGACGAGACACGCGTCATCACCGTTGGCAACGGCTATCGTCGGCTGACCAGCGATCAGGCCCCGCGCTATCAGTACATCGTGGATAACGAGCGCCATATGACCGCTGAGGGCTTCTGGGAACGGGTCGAGATCACCACCGGCGAATGGAAGGCCAACCCTCCCTACTATCACGCATGGGATGGGACAGCGCACCTCGGCACCAACGGCAAAGTCCGCTGGGATCTGAAGATCCTCGAGGCCGATCGTTATGCCATCAGCGCGTGGTGGCCCGCCGCACCAGACGCCCAGAAATGGAACAGTGCCGCATTATACGAAGTGATCTCCGATGGGCGGGTCGTCGCCAGCCGGACGGCAGACCAGCGCAGCAGCGGTGATCAGTGGAACTGGATCGGGGATGCCGTGCTGTCTCCCGGTGCGTATGTGCAGATGACATGCAGCGGAGACGCCCCCTGCGCCGCCGACGCCCTCTATATCACCTCGGCGGCCCGCTACAACGACGGCTCAAATGCACTGGTGGTCACCCTCCAGCCAATGGACGGCATCGTGCTGGAACGGATTCGGTGATTCAGACACCCTATTCCCCGCTCACTGCTTCCAGCAGCGTCATCTGACGGCTCAGCACATTACGGAAGATGATCCGCTGACCGTCCGCTGACACCGACCATTCCGCATTCATCACCCCAAACGGGGCCGCTTCCGGCGTGGTGAGCTGTACATCCTCACCCGTCACCACGTTGTAGTAATGCAGCGTCTGGACGGCGTCCTGCCACTGGAACGGGATGTAATAGACGCTCTCGGCGTCACGCCAGCGCCACCCGCCAAACCAGTCGAGCTTCTGCGGCACTGCCCCGGACTGTGTCTCCAGCACATAGATCGCGCTGTCGTCCGGGTTTTCCTGATACGGCGTATAGAACATCACCCGCGCCCCATCTGGCGAGATCGTCAGATTACGCAGGCCGACAAACGTCCCCAGCGCGAACTGCGAACCGTCGCGCGTGTCATAGACCGCCAGCGTCGTCCTCGGACGTTCCCCCGGCAGACTGAGCAGCAGACGATCCGCATCCAGCCACAGCGCCGATGCCCCCTCAGCCGTCAGGATCGCGCTGGCCTGCGCACCGTCTTCGATACTCGCGACATAAACCGTCACCCGCGGACGCGCCCCCGGCACACTCTGGGTACTCGGTTGACTGACAGACCACACCAGCTTCGAGTTATCAGTACTGACGTTCGGCATCACGCCGCCCGTCGCTACAGTGACCGTTGTACCGTCACTGATGGTGCGGATCACGGCGTTATCGCCTTCCATGCTGACGGTGCGCATCCCATCCGGTGAGGTATAGGCAAGCGGCGCATCCACACCCGGCTGAACGATCTGGCCCAGGTCCGCCGACCATTCAAAGACCTGCGCACGCCAGCCGTCCTCGCCATCCAGCACCCACAGCCGGTCCGCGTTCTGGACATCCCACCACTGCAACGGACAGCACCCTGGCAGCCCGATCACCCGCGTTCGCCACGGCGTATCGGCGTCAAATGGCGTGACATTCGGGCGCAGCGGCGGATTCGCCCCCGGTCTCAGGCTGCCGTTAGGTGGATAGGTATCCGCCAGTGCATAGCCGTTCAGCACGGCCCCGCCGAACACCACATTCGGCTGCTCATCCAGTGACACCCAGCGACGGGCGTTGTACAGGTCGATCTGAAACAGCGGATAATTGAACCCGCCGACGATCCCCAGGCTGTGCCATTCGGCATCCATTACGGGGATCGGGTTATAGGTGGTGCTGTAATCCATCGACCGCAGTTCGTAATGCAGATGAGGCCGGTTGACACAGGTGTCGTCCGGGTCGCCGGAATAGGCCACGACCTCGCCCTGTTTCACCTGCTGGCCGACACTGACCGGGGCTGGCTCCAGCAGATGACCGTACAGCGATGAATAATTGAGCGCCGGATGCTGGATAATCAGGTTATGGGGTGCGGAACCAAACGCCATGTTATCGACCGCCGTCACCACGCCATCTGCCACTGCGACCAGCGGCGTACCGCACGGCATACTGAAGTCCAGCCCAAAGTGCAGACCCTGTCCGGCGCTGTACTGACGCGAACCGGTGTTATAGGCTGTTACCGTGTTGCCATACGGCTGGCCGAACAGCCATGTGTTCAGCCCCGGATCACTCGCCATTGGCAGAATCAGAGGACGGTCAGCGGTCTGCGCCTGAAGCCCCGCGCTTGAACGTAACGCAGCCGCGACACTCAACCCGCTGACAAGAACTGAAAGAAATATGAGAAACCGCATCGGTATGGAACTCCATTCAGTAAATACACGTATTGATTAGGAGGATCACGGTATGAGACGCGCTGTCCGAGTGAGCGGTGATGATTTCTTCTCGTTTGTTCATCAGTTTCTGACGAACAGATCACGGAAATTTTTACAAGTTTTTACATTCTGACGCTACGATCTCAGGGCTTTAAGTGATACCATGGCTAGGTATAAGGTATGAGGGGATAACGACCAGTGCCACTTATACTCATGACTGTGCCGGTTCTACTTTATCTAACCTGATACACAGGAGAAAACAGAATGCGTAAGTTTGTTCTTTTGCTTTTACTGGCTCTGGCACTCAGCGTGTTCGCGCCCGCAGCATTTGCTCAGGATGCCACCGAAGTATTCTGCGGTGATCTGTCCGCTGAAGACTGCGCACTGCTGGAGCAGTCTTCCCAGGCGATGACCGACGTCACCTCCGGGGTTGCCACCTTCAATCTGAACATCGATGTCCAGAACATCCCCGACGTTCCTTCGCTGACCATCAATCTGGCTGGTAACGCTGCTTACAATCTCGATCCGGCAGCGATCGAAGCCCTGACCCCTGAAGAAGGTGTCGAGCTGACCGCAGAAGAAACACTGGCTGCTGTAACCACTGCGCTGGGCGCATTCGACGGTGAACTGAGCCTCACCCTCACCCTGCCGGAAGAACTGGCTGCGCAGGCCGGTATCCCCGCCAGCGTGATCCCGCTGGAACTGGCGCTGGTGGATGGCATCGGTTACATCAACTTCGACACCATTGACCCGCTGCTCGGCGGTATGCTTGCCCAGCAGGGCATGACCGGCTGGGGTGGTATCAACCTCATCGACGTCATGACCCAGATGGTTGCTGAAAATCCCGAAATGCTCGGCCAGCTCGATATGGCCACCTCGACCACCGACATGGCCGACATGACCCAGCTCGAAGGTCTGGCCCAGTACATCACCATCGCCCGCGAAGCGGACGTTGATGGTGCAGCCGTGTTCGTCACCAACATCGACTTCGGTGGTGCCGTTAGCGATCCCGCATTCCAGGACCTGCTGAAGGAATCCCTCGAAGCCAGCGGTGAGACCATGGACGAAGCTGAATTCCAGCAGACGATCGGTATTCTGCAGGTCCTCGGCCAGCAGTCTACTCTGAGCGCCACCCAGGTCATCGACCCGGCCACCGGTTTCGTCAACAGCGCTGAAATCAACATGAACATCGACCTGACCAGCCTGCTGTCTGCCAGCGGTGAAACTGTGAACGGCGAAGCCTTCGTGTCGATCGTCGGTACGATCGAATACAGCGGCATCAACGCCACCACCGTGGAAGCCCCGGCTGACGCGACCATCGCCCCGAGCGAAATGATCACCGGCGCGATGCAGTAATTCAGGCATCACCTTTAAACAAAACGCCCTCACATCGAGGGCGTTTTGTTTTTATCGCTGTCTGAAGGTCCGGAAGGGATGCATTTCCGCGCATCCCATATGCACCAGGTTAAGGTATCTTGAGGCGATAAAGCCCCCCATCCTAAATCCTTCCCCCACTCACTCGCAAGCTCGCTCCGAGGGAAGGACTTTTGTGTGTGGTAAGTTGCTTCCCCTTCCCTCGGAGTGAACAACGGATGCTCTTCCCGTTGGCAGCGAGTGGTTAGCATTGCAAGCAATGCCGGGAAGGGGCTAGGGATGGGGGTCTTGGCGGCCTGATTTCAAGCGTGTAATCTGCTTAACTTGGTGCATATGGGATGCGTTTTTGCGCATCCGCATTCGTGAAGGTTTTACCCTAGTACTTCTTGACAATCGACCGGTAGACGGCGGGCTGACGGTTCTGGATGAACTGGTATTCCTCGCGGTGACGGCGCACTTCATCGAGGTCGATAC
>JAEZAF010000261.1 GCA_023430545.1 Chloroflexota bacterium | reverse complement strand
AGGGAAAGGGTGAAAAACAGGTCACGGTGGTAGTCAATTCCCTTCCCTCGGAATGCAAATCGAAGATTTGCCGAGTGGGGGAAGGGAAAGCATGCGCAGCATGCCGGGATGGGGGGCAGCCGCGGCCTGATTTACACCTGCTTCAACATGTAAAATGGCTTAACCTGGTACGCATGGGATGCAATACATTGCGCCTCATATGCACCAGACTCTATCCACCCCTACGGCGTCGCACTCGGAATCAACGACGGCGTCGGCGTTTCCAGCGTGCTGAAAGACGACACCGTCTCCACCGCAAACAGCGTGATCGCAGCGGTCACCGGCAGCGGGGAGGGAGTCAGCGTAAGTGTCGCCGGCACAGTGACTTCCAGCGTGACGGTCGGCGTCTGCAATGGCCCTTCTGTCGGCACTGGACTCGGCGTCCACGTCAGCAGGGGATCAAGCACTACCGCCGGGATAATCATCGGAGTCTCGCTCATAACTCCAAACACGGGCGGCCCCTGCCGCTCTGCATTGGGGACACTGTCACAGGGCATCGGCGGAGACGAGGGTGTCGGGTTACCGAGGCGCAGGCAGGCGGCTTTCATCAGCCACCCAGGGTCCAGTTCCCACAGCCGCGCCGAACCTTCCGCACCTGCGCTTAACACCGTCAGGCCATCGGGTGCAAACACCACACTGCGGACAGGGCGCAGATGCCCGTAAAACTCGCGGATGCTCTGGCCGCTGACCACATCCCACAGCCGCAGTCGGTGATCCTCACTGCCCGTAATCAGCCAGCGTCCATCCGGCGAAAAATCAGCCGTCGTCACGGCGGACTCGTGGCCGCTGTAGGTCTGGAGGATCTCGCCTGTTTCGATAGTCCAGCGGTAGGCCATCCGATCATAACTGCCGGTCAGCGCTTCGCGGCCATCGGGTGTGAAAGCTGCCGCCCATACTGCCGCTGTATGCACGCTGAAGGTCTGAAGCACCTCGCCGGTCGTGACATCCCATACACGGGCGGTGCGATCATCACTGCCCGTTAGCAGACGTGTCCCATCCGGGGACCATACCACCCGCCGCACCGCCCCCTGATGTCCCTCGAATCGCCGGACTTCCACACCCATTTCGGTATCCCAGACGATCACCCTGCGATCATCGCCAGTCGATGCCAGATAACGTCCATTTGGCGACCATGCGACACTGTACAGCCCATCCTGATGGCCTTCAAGTTCGAATAGCAGTTCATGGCTTTCTGCATCCCAGATGCGCACCATGCGATCACTGCCACCCGCCGCGATCCGCTGACCATCCGGCGACACAGCGACCGTGCGCATGGTGTCAGTGCTGCCTTCAAGCTGTCCGATCTGCTGACCGGTCGCCACATCCCACAAACGGATGCTGCGATCCTGTGCGCCGGTCACCATCCAGCTTCCGTCAGGGGAAAATGCCGCACTCCACGTCTCGCCCATCGACTGCGGTCGTCCAGTGTCCGATTTCGGCACAAACAGCACCCGCTCTGCACCATGTCGCACACCCACCAGCGGAGCCTGCCACAATCGCAGCGTACTGTCGTAACTGGCCGTCAGTATCCACTGCCCATCCGGTGAAAACACCGCACTCTGTACCGCGCCATGATGCCCGCCGCTGTAGGCGATCACTTCGCTGCCATCACCCGCATTCCAGACACGGGCCGCGTTATCAGCCCCGCCCGAAAGTGCATAGCGTCCATCCGGGGAGAAGGCCACAGTCCGCGCCGAGGGCACATGCGTATTGACCCGCCAGCGCTGCTGTGCCGTGCTGATCTCGAACAGCCGCACCGTCTGATCATCACTGCTGGTCAGCAGCCAGCGCCCATCCGGAGAGATCGCAATATCCGTCACCGACGCCTCAAATCCGACGAACTCGCGCAGCAGTTCGCCAGTTTCAGCATCCCATAGCCGCGCCGTCCGGCTGTTACCGCGTCCACCGGTCACAATCCACTGACCATCTGCCGACCACGCCGCGCTGCGCACCCCTTCCTCATGTGCATTGACCGTTTCCAGCAGATCACCGCTTTCGGCGTCCCATAATTTATAAGTGCCATCTTCGCTGCCGGTCAGGATGCGCGTACCATCCGGCGACCAGCGCACCGCATAGACTTTCGCGCTGTGGCCGGTCAGCGTCAGCAGCAGTTCACCGGTAGACGCATCCCAGACCATCGCGTTATTGTCTTCACCGCCAGCACTCACACGGATACCATCCGGCGAAAAAGCAACCGCCAGCACACGCTTCGTCTGTCCGATATACTGCTGCACCGGTTTCGGCACGACGCTCAGATCATCGAGCGACCACAACCGGATAATGGCATCATCCCCGCCGGAAAGCGCAAAACGTCCATCCGGTGAAAAGACAGCGCTGTGAATCGCATCCCGGTGCCCGGTCGCACGCCACACATTCAGATAAGGGTAAGCCCGCTGCAAGGCGATATCCGCCTGCTGATTAGGCTGTGTATTGAGCGAATCAATCGCATACAGCGCCCCCGTCTCATAGTGCCCGACATTCAGCGCCGCATTGGCACGTCCGGCCAGTTCCAGCGCGTTGACGTTCTGCTGTGCCTCGACCGCCTGTGTCTCGATCACATCCAGTGCCGAGGCCGCCCCACGCACAGCCACTGCCCCCAGCGCAATCGAGATCGCCACCGCCGCCAGTGATCCAATCGCCGTCAGCACCAGCGTCATCAGCAGACGCCTGCGGCGGGTTTCTTCGCGCCTGCTCTGTGCGATAAAGCGCTGCTGATCGGTCGAAGGCGCGGGATCTTTCTTGGCCTCAAGCGTCGTCTGAAGCCAGCGTTCGGCGTCATCGATGGCATCACCCGTCAGCAGCAGGCTGCTGCGAAAGCCGCTGCGCTGCCATTCCAGCGCCCGCACTAGCAGGCGCGTATGCTGTCGGATGTAATCGAGGTCCTGATCGAGCGCGTGCGTCAGTGCGGCAAACTCACGCTCGAATGCATCCGGCTGATTGAAGAAAATCCAGTTGAGGTGTTTGACGCTTTCCCAGTTATCCTGCGCCTGTGCTTCCCACGCCTGACCCGCCCATCCAGCGCGGATCTCTTTTTCCATCGCATCGTCGATGAACTGGTAAATAATCGGGATCACGCGTTTGTTCTGGCTTCGGGCGTGCCCCAGTTCGTAATGGCAGACTTCAGAGCGCAGCGAGTTCGCGCTGATGACGAAGACGAAAACATTGGCACTTTCGATGCCGTTGTAGATCTCGTTCAGCCAGTCCGCCGCTCGTGGGATGTCTTCCCAGTCGATCCAGACATCACGGTCGGTCCGCGTCAGCTCATTCGCCAGCCGCCGGACGAACTCGACATCCCGGCGGGAGTAGGAGATAAAAACGTCGGTCATCAGTAGGCCTGTGCTTTTCTGGCAGGGAACATGCTGCAATGAGCAGGCACAACCGGACGATATACACTTGAATTATATAGGGGATTTCAAAACGACAAACTCATACCCTGATCACTTGTAGGAGACGGCCTGCGTGCCATACGGACAACACACCCATCGCCCCTGCAAAACACGCGAGCTGTAGGGGCGTGCTTCAGTACAACCCGAACATCCGTGCTACACTGTAAAGTCCTGCACCTTAACATTGATCCTGGGTCACGATTCCAGAAATGCACCAATTGTGGCGCCACTTTTTTTTTGTGCCGCCGCCACGCCACAAGCCGATTTTGAACCTGAAGGCATCAGACTTTGCGGCGCAATTGGCGGAATTGCGCCGCAAAGTGCCACAAAACGCTGCAATCTGCCACAGCACGGCAGCATCTCAGTCGTATGACAGCGGGACATCCAGCCGCAGCCACGTCCGCCCAATGCGGAACAGCGATCCGGGGCGCAGACTGACACGCCCTTCAATCGACTCTTCCTGCTTTTCGACAAACGTACCGTTGCGACTGCCGCCATCTTCCAGCCAGAAGCTCAGCACGTTCGGCTGGCTGGTACCATCACTGGTACCAGCGACTGACACACAGCCCAGACGGGCATGCAGTCGCGAGACCTGATTATCAAAGGCAAGGTGGATATCCCGTCCTTCGCGCCGGCCAATCGAGATGATGATCTCTTCACCGGGGGCAGGCTGCGGAAACGACATCTTCTTACCGTCCAGCGGACCACTCATATACGTCACCGAGATTTCACGGCGGGGAAAACGCCGAAACTGATTAAAGCCCATTCAACTTCTCCTTGGTCGGCTGATGATCGGGGGCAATGGACAGGGCGCGTTCGAACATCTGACGGGCGGTTTCGAGGTCCCCCAGTTTGACCAGTGTCTCACCGTAATTATGCCAGAACCAGACATCCTTATCATCGCTGCGCACAGCCTGCTGATAGCAGTACAGGGCTTCTTCCCACCGTTCCAGCGCAAACAGACACAGACCCTTCCCATTCCATGCCCATGCATAGGTGGGGTCCAGTTCACAGGCACGGGCATACGCTTCAACCGCTTCTTCGTAACGGCGCAGTCGGCGCAGTACCTGCCCCTTCCGCGCCCAGACGGTAGGCAGTGAGGGTGAGATACGGATCGCGGTGTCAATCGCGGCCAGCGCTTCCTGACGGCGCTGCATATCCAGCAGGATATCGACCTGATTGATGGTATACCAGATATTATGCGGCTCTTCGCGTGCGGCACGTTCGTAGCTGGCGAGCGCTTCTTCGCGACGGCCCATCTCTTTGAGCGTAAATCCGCGTCCGTTCCATGCCCATGCATAGCGTGGATTCAGTGCAACCGCACGGTCGAATGATTGAAGCGATTCTTCGAAGTTGCCAAGCCGTCGCAGTGCCTGTGCACGCTTGGCCCAGCTTTCCGCATGGCGCGGGTTGATCTCCAGCGCCTGTTCGAGCGCAGTCAGCGAGTCCTGCATGCGGTGCAGCGCCAGCAGTTCGTCCGCACGGTTATACCAGTACCATGCATCACTGCTTTTGAGTTCAATCGCTTTATCGAAACAGCGCAGCGCTTCCTCATGACGGCGCAGCGCACTCAGCGCCAGCCCACGCCCACTCCAGGCCCAGTCATTCAGTGGATCGAGTTCAATCGCGTGGCTGTAGGCGGTCAGGGCCTCGTCATAGCGGTTGAGACGACGCAGCACCTGTCCGTACTTGGCCCAGATCTGTGCGTTGGAGGCGTCGATCTGAAGCGTGCGTTCCAGCAGTTCCGCCGCCCGGACATACTTGCCCAGACTGGTAAGTACGTCTGTCTGCTTGTAAATATAGAAAGGTTCACCGGGGGCCAGTTCACACGCCCGTTCAAAGGCACGCAGGGCTTCATCGAGTCGGTTCATCGCTTCGAGGGCGCTGCCGTGTTCGCTCCATGCCCACGCATGGGCAGGTGCGAGGCGGGTGGCATTCGTGCTGGCGTTGAGTGCATCGTCCAGCCGTCCGAGATTGCGATAGGCGTTGCTCATCCGCGCCCAGCTTCGGGGATGCTGTCTGTTGAGCGACACCGCCTGCTGAAGTGGCACCAGTGCCTCTTCATAGCGGTTCATCAGGATCAGTACATTGCCCTGGTTGTACCAGTGCCAGACATCATTCGATTTAAGCTGCGTGGCGCGCTCGTAACAGGTCAGTGCTTCAGGATAGCGCTCGATATGCTCCAGCACGATGCCCTTACCGTTAATCGCCCATGCGGAATCAGGATCGAGTTCGAGGGCGCGCTCGTAGGCGTCCAGTGCATCATCATAGCGCTGGACATACCGCATCACCTGACCGAGTTTCGCCCAACTGAAGGCGTGCTTCGGATCGGTGCGCGTTGCCTGAAGGATCGGCTGAACGGCATCCTCATAGCGACCGAGATCGACCAGCACTTCCGCCAGGTTATACCAGTGCCAGACATCATCCGGCTGATACTGTGTCGCCCGCTTGAAATGGATCAGGGCTTCTTCGGTACGGTCCAGTGCCTTGAGTGCCAGCCCACATCCGTTATAGGCCCATGCATAATTGGGATCGAGTGTAAGGGATTTTTCGTAGGCGATCACCGCCTGTTTGTACTGATGCTGAAGCCGGTAAATCTGCCCCAGCTTTGCCCAACTGTTGGCATGCGCCGGGTCAAGCTGAAGCCCGGTTTCCAGCAGGGGAATCGCCTCCTGATAGCGTTCGAGGCTGGCGACTGCATCTGCCCGGTTATACCAGTACCAGACTTCATTGGGGTTCAGTTCGGTGGCATATTCGAAGCATTCAAGGGCTTCACGCAGCCGTCCGATACGCTCCAGAATGATACCTTTACCATTCCACGCCCACGCATATTTTGGCTGAAGTTCAAGTGCCCGATCATAACAGGCCAAAGCCTCATCATAACGACTGAGCAGGCGCAGGGTGCGGCCCTTACGCGCCCACGCCCACGCGTAATCGGGCTGAAGGGCAATCGCCTGATCGTAGGCTTCGAGAGCTTCCGTCAGACGGGCCAGTTCGGTCAGCGAGTAACCCTTGTCCATCAGCTCACGCGCTTCCAGCGCCGGTCCGGTGACCTCAAGCTGAAGCGGTTCATCCACAATATTCTGATACAACGTCTTGAGGGTTTCGACAATCGCGCCCCACGTCTGCGGACGATGTGCTGGGTCCTTTTCGACACACGATAGCACCAGCGCCTGAAGCTCAGCCGGGATGCGCTGATGGCTGATCGCATCAAACGACGGGGTTT
This sequence comes from Chloroflexota bacterium, assembly GCA_023430545.1. Classification (GTDB taxonomy): domain Bacteria; phylum Chloroflexota; class Anaerolineae; order Aggregatilineales; family Phototrophicaceae; genus JAEZAF01. Next base: position 20,044 of record JAEZAF010000261.1, on the reverse strand, counting down.
CAGTGGTATGCGCCGTGATCCACTCCTTCAGCTTCTGTGCCTGAAAGAGGTGTTTGCCGGTCAGCATTTCGTACATCACACAGCCAAAGGCGTAGATATCCGAGCGCAGATCAACCGGTTTCAGCAGGCACTGTTCTGGTGAGAGATACGGGGCCGTCCCCACCACGACACCGCCGCGTGTCAGGCGTTCGGGATAAGGTGCGGTATTTTCAGGGTCGGTGATCGCCTCAGCATCCGGCTCGTGATCGCTGCTGAGTTCATGTTCAAGCTGGGAGAGCAGTTCGACTGCATTCTGAAGATCAGGCGATCCCCCATTCTCCATCAGGGGCAGCGTCAGGCTGTCGAGACCAAGCGAGTGCGCCAACCCGAAGTCCGTAACCTTGGCGATGCCTTCATGCGTCACAAGGATGTTATTCGGCTTCAGATCACGATGCACCAGCCCGTGTCCGTGTTTATTGGCATGCTGCATCCCCAGCGCGATATGGATACCAAATTCCATCGCCTTGGGGATGTTGATACGGCGGTGTTCGATCCAGCTTCGCAGGTCAGATCCCATCCCTTCCGGACCGCTGACATGCTCAAGGAAAATATACGGCTGGTTCTGAATATTCTTTACCAGACGCGCCTGCACGATATGACGGTGCTTGTCCAGCCGCACCCATGTCAGTGCTTCGTTGAAAAAGCGTGTTACAGCCCGCTCGTTGTCCCAGTAGCGTGGGCGGAAGGTCTTGATGGCGACCGGCTCGCGGTTCTCGTGGTCATAGCACAGGTAGACAATACCCATGCCACCCCAGCGAATATCCACCACCTCGTACTGGTCCTCGATTCGGTCACGGATATTGAATTTGCTGGTTTTCTCGTCATCGGGTACACGGCTGAAACGCTTGATATTGCCGTCACTGCTGCGGGCTTCACGCCGTGATGAGGGATAATACGGGTGGCTGTCCTCGACACGTGTATCGTGCACCTGACGTTTACCGTCGCTCTCGTCCTCGTCTTCCACATTGGACAGCTCGACCTCACCCATATCGACATTGGTCACGGTCATCGAGGCGTCGCTGAGGACGACATTGCTCACATCGGCCTGTGTGCCGTCATCATCGACCACATAGGCATAGGTCTGCTCATCAGTGAAGGTGATTCGGCTGTCTTCGCGGTTCCCCCGATACAGATGGAGCAGGTTATTGACCACGGTCTGGCTGATGTGGATCTGATCGCCGTTGGCATTCTCATCGTCCGCGGCGGCCCACAGTGCAACCGCCAGATTACGGCGTGTGGGCTGTGCACGTGCACACTCGATGACCCATGCAATCAGGTCTTCCTGAATACGGCGGGCCTGCTGTCGGTCGATGTCATTGAGGGCAGCCTGTGCTGCACGTCGATAGGCCATAAACGCCTTGCCGACGTAGAAAATCAGCAGGCGGCCATCCTCTGTCAGACAGCGTGAAACACACAGATCACCGAGCGCGAAGAAATCATTGATGTCACTTCGGCGCAGGGCGATCTTGCCTAGCTGGCTGATTTCGCGATCAGGATCAAGGGCAAAGGTATCGAGACTATCCTGACGATGACGCTGCCTGAGCAGCGCACGGATCTCATCGTCGGTAAGCGGGAACGGTTGGCGCTTCGTCTGTGGGATCTTCATATGCTTTTGTACTTGCTATACTTTTAGTCGATGAATTGATGTTACGAACGTCACTGTTAGTTGTAGGCACTGCCGAAGCCGCACCGTATCAATACAAATACCTCGAAATTTCAAAAAGTGCCATTAAAAAATCTGATCATGGTCTGCATGCTATGGTCTGCAAACAAAAGCGGCCCGTCGGGACAGGGTTATCCGGTATATCCGGTAACCCTGTCCATAACGGACCGCTGTGTTCAGCGAATGCCCAAATCCATCCTGCCGCACGAGGCCCTTATGACATCGCCTGCTGCGCCTCAGCGTTCTCGAGATGCAGATGGGTTTCCTGCTGAAGGATGGCATAGCCATAAGCATCCAGCGAGAGGACGATACAACCGTTCTCGTCCAGCTTATACATGCTGTTTTCGATCACGTCCTTCAACGGCAGGGCACCATGCCATTCGGAGAGAAGAATAGTATCTTCCAGCCGCTGTGCTGAAAGATTGAGCACGATCAGACGACGGGTATCGCCATAGTGCCACTGATATGCCAGCAGTTTCCCGAACTGACTATCCAGAAGCTGCCAGTTCCCTTCGTGATAGATGGGGTGACGGGTCTCGGCCAGCAGGCGGCGATAAAAGGCTTCCAGTTCCAGGTTGGGTGCTTCTTCAGGCTGACGAGCGATCTGCACCGGCAGTTTGACAGTACGCGCCGTAAACTGACCGTCATGCAGCAGCACCGCACCGGGGACGGTCGAAATCAGCACCGCGCCAACCTTACTGCGTTCAATCCCATAGGCAGCGGCTGCACGCGGTTCGTCATGATTTTCGATAAAGCGCACCATCCGCCGCTGGTAGTTTACATCCGCAATCAGGTGCTGATGCATGTGCGCGGCATCATCTTCAAACAGGCGGTCGTACAGCACCTTGTCGTAGGTCAGGTCAAAACCCTGATCCAGCAGTACATTCTGAAGATCCCAGTAGACTTCCGCCATAAACAGGAAGTTCGGCTGACGTTCCCGCACAGCCCCAACCAGCTCTACCCAATAGTCACGTTCCGGCGGCCCTTCGGTGATATGGCTTCCCCATGTCCGTGGGAAGACATCGTTGAGCATCAGCATCGCCATATCACAGCGCACACCATCGCACTGGCTGGCGATGTCCAGCAGGGTGTCCTTCATCGCACGCCGCGATTCAGGGTGAAAGACATTCAACTGTGCGGTATCGATCCAGCTTGGGAAGTACGGATCACGACCGTGCGCGATGGCGTGTTTGACACCATTCACATCTTCGACCATGAAAAACATCCCCGGATGACGCTTGAGTGCATCGGGTGTGCTGTGGACAAAGTATTCCGGATGCTCACGGGTCCAGCGGTGATCGGTGCTGACGTGATTGGGGACAAAGTCAAGGATCAGACGCAGGCCGCGTTCACCGAGTCGCCAGCGCAGCACCGACAGCCCTTCACGACCGCCAATCAACGGTTCGACCTGATAATCATGGATCGCATAGGCCGAACCTGCGATATCGACTTCGCTGACATCCGGGAGTGCGCCGCGATACTCATGGATGTAATTCAGGGCGCTGCGATAGCTGGCCGCACCTCGTGTCCAGATGCCCATCATCCAGACGGCATCGATCCCGAAAGAAGCCAGATCATCGATCACTTCATCTGGCACGTTATAGAGGTTGATATGATAACCATAGCGCTTGCTGAGTTCAGTCAGCCAGACGCGGGTATTGATCTCATAAATGAACGGTTTACTGCTCCACTGCCTGTTCACAACAGGTTTGCCTCACAACTCAATAAGGACGTTCTGATAACACTATATGATCATTCGATCACATGATCAGCTGATCCGATAAATGATGTCGTACATAGATAACACCGAACACAGACCAGTTGTTACAGTGTATTTCCTATACCACACGATGATCGTAAACGTTTTCAGGACCACTGGCAACGCGCTCTCTGGAAATTAGCCCAATCTTCACCCATACTGTGATGCAACACGCAGTACCAGCATGAATGCTTCGTCAGGCTCTGATTAAAGATCACCTATGGCCTCTTCTGTACCATCATCGCTGTCAGCTCGCCTCGCCGCGCTGGGCAGCTCACTGTCAGTCCGTCTGGTGACCAGCCTCGCCCTGATCGGCTTTCTGTTTTTAACTCTGCCGCTGGCGGCGCTGGTGATCCGTGCTGCCCAGGGGCGTGCATGGGAAAACCTCCCCGGCTCCGCCATCCCGGATGCCATCTGGCTCAGCTTCATCACCACGCTGGCATCACTGGTGCTGACACTGATCTTCGGGACACCGCTGGCATGGGTGCTGGCTCGCAGGCGCTTCCCTATGCGGCGGCTGGTCAATGTAGTGGTTGAGCTTCCGATTGTGCTGCCTCCGGCAGTTGCGGGGCTGGCTCTGCTGCTGACTTTTGGCCGTAACGGACTGCTTGGCGGTGTCCTCAGCACGCTGGGTATCACCATCCCCTTTACATCCTTTGCGGTGATTCTGGCACAGGTATTTGTCGCAGCACCGTTTTACATCCGGGCCGCACAGCTTGGATTTCAGAGCATCCCCAGAGAGATCGAGGATGCGGCGCGGGTTGATGGAGCCGCACGTCTGCCACTGTTCCTGTGGATCACCCTGCCGCTTTCAGGCCGGTCGCTGACTGCTGGACTGATCCTGTGCTGGGCACGGGCACTTGGGGAATTCGGGGCGACCATTCTGTTTGCGGGCAGTCTTCAGGGGCGCACGCAGACCATGCCGCTGCTGATTTACAACATCTTTGAGCGTGATCTCGATGCTGCCGTCTGGACCGGGCTGATCCTGATCGGGTTGGCGCTGCTGGCGCTTCTGGTCTCACAGGGATTAGGCCACAGCGCCACCGCCGACAACCAGACCCAGTGAGAGGCTGTCTGAAAATTGGTTACCAGCAGGGCCAGGGCAGGTGTTGTCCGGTGTTTCCATAAGATTCAGAGCAGGTTTTCCGAATATTCGGATGCACTCTGACCACCCTTAATGTCCGCTGCCGTTTTGTCCGTTATGGTTCCCGTTCATGCTGGTCAGGGAACTGTCGCGATAATCACGGCGTGGTGCGTCATGTGGCAGACCTTTGGCATCGTCATCATAACCCCTCATGATGCGATCTGATCCATTGACGTGGGATGCCATTGGTGGTTCCTGCCGCTGCACGTCATCGGATTGATCTGTACTGTAGACTTCGGCCATTTCGGACCGGTCAATCATGAAATAGTCGTCCGAGGCATCGAGGCGGGTGGTTTCACCGTCCATCATTTCACTGTCGAAGTAGGGAAGCTGGAAGCCCTCTGCGGCAGTCGTTGGCAGTGAGAAATAGACCGCCGTGCCAATCGCCGGTTTGCTGCGGACTTCGATCTTGCCGCCGTGCGCTTCGATAATCTGACGGGCGATATACAGCCCCTGTCCCATACCGGGGACACGCACCACACGGCCTTCCGGTGTGCGTGGTGTCCCGCGCCAGAAGCGTGTAAACAGCATCGACTGTTCGTGCTTGGGGATGCCGACGCCGTTGTCGCGGATGCGAAGCTGGGCCGCGCCGTCTTCTTCCCCACGGATTTCAAGAGTCACACTGCCACCGGGCTGTGTGTACTTGATGGCATTATCAATCAGGTTGCCAATCGCCCAGCGCAGCCGACGATCATCACCGAGGACATACAGGCCGCGTGTCTGAATAATGACCTTCATCGTGATCTGGCAGGAATGCGCGATCTGACGCCATTCGTTACTGACCGCCCACACCAGCACCTCGAGCTGAATCGGCTTCTGCGACTGCTTCAGCACTTCTGGTGTCGTTTCGCCCAGATCGCGCAGCTCGACAATCATCTTCTGCAGCGTGAAGGCGTGGCGGGTGAGTTCACGGGCAAAGTCGGCGGTGCTGGTCATGCCGCCTGCATTCAGCGAATCGCGTGCCAGGTCCATCATCGGCTGCTGGACATTGCGTTCCATGCGCTTCAGCATCACTTCACGGTCACGCTCGCGCCTGATCTCGTCGGTCGCATCACGCAGCATCAGCACCGTGCCAACACGGACATCATCGTCCCCCATCACCGCCGCCGCCTGAGAACGCAGCAGACGACCATCCAGCTCGATCTGCTGAGGCTCTCCGAGTGCGTACAGATTCGGGGAAAGCATCGGCCCAAGCTGATCGGTAACCAGCGCGGTGAGTTCATTCATGGCATTGCTCCGAGACCGACGCGGCGCACCCAGCAGATTGCGGGCCACCTCGTTGATCAGCAGTACCCGACCATGATTGTCCTGAACGATGACGCCATCCGGCAGCGCTTCGAGGATTGCGTTGAGATGATTGACCTCACTGCGTGTTTTACGCATGGCAGAGCGCATCTCGTCACGCTTCTGCTGCACATAATCGGCATACTGATCAACCGCCTGCGCCACCCGCCCGATCTCATCGCTGGCAGCCATCCCGGTGCGGGCGGTACTCTGCCCGACGCGAAGCTGAGTCAGCGTATGGGTCACACGGTCTGCGCGGCGGCTGGTGGCGTTGATCAGCAGGAAGCTGGCTGCCGTCAGCACCGCACTGACGGTCGCCGCGCCAATGCCAAACACCTGACGATCAGGTTCTGGCACATCAGGCGAGGTGCCGATGATGAACAGGTAAGCCAGTCCACCGGCCAGTGCCATCAGCAGCAGCATCGGCAGAACAACACGCCAGCGCAGCGAGACAAAGTTCCGCTTCGAGGCGCTCTGTGTGGATGATGGCGGTGCTGAGGATGCCTTGTTGGTCTGTGCTAACGGAGCTGTCGCTGCCTTCGCTCTGGTATCGGCTGTCCGTGCCATGCCTTACCTCGTATAATCTGTCTGACGATCAGGAATCATTACTGGATGCTTGCGCCGTTTACAGCGCACAATTATTTCAAACTCGATTATAAACGGAAAACACACGGTCGGACGTTGAGCAATGCCTGTTTTGGATTTGGATCAGGTTTGTGTTGCAATAGGAACAGGTTTGTCTGCTATCCAAGGTTTGCTAAACCATGACCTTAAAACAAACCCGGCATAACCTTGGCTTAACTGAAAATTCACATCAGCGCGGTATCATCACCCACTGAATACAAGCGAAACCATAACCTTTGCGATCTTTTCGCCTGTGATCTCGTAATCACACCACAAATACAGAGGAAGCCGTTTGTCTCACCCTTCAAGCTTTCAGCAGCAGGTTACCGGATGGGGAAGCGCTGATCTCCATATGCATACGACGGTGAGCGATGGCCTCGCCAGCGCTCGCGAGCTGTTAGAAGATGTGGCCGCACGGATCACAGCGGGGCATCTGAAACTCGATGTACTCGCGATCACTGACCATGATCGGCTCGAAGCCAGCCTGTGGGCCTGCGCTCACAGCGAACGCTATCCATTTGAGGTCGTACCGGGGGTTGAAGTCTCCAGCGCGGAAGGTCATGTGCTGGCACTGTGGGTTACGCAGCCGATACCAAAAGGTTTATCACTGGCAGAGACCACCGCCGCGATCCATGAGCAGGACGGTATCGCGATTCTGGCGCATCCGTTTCACGTTCAGATGCACCTCATCCTGCGCAGTGCACGGCGCTATGCGCGAAATCCGCACTATCTGATTGAGGCGGGAATTGATGGGATTGAGGTTCACAATGCCGGAGTAATGCTGCCGCTGTGCAACCGGGCAGCGCGGCACTTTGCATCCCATGCGGGGCTGGCTCAGACTGGCGGCAGCGATGCCCATACACTGGACGCCATTGGCACCGGCGTAACACATTTTCCGGGGAGGACCGCCGCCGATCTGCGGACGGCACTTGCCGCACAGCAGACGCTCGGGACAGGTCGCATCTGGCCGGCCAGCGCGTATAAGACTTTCATCCATGATCTGATCGTGAATCATGGCAAACGCAGCGGGCGCGACCTGCCCTTCGAGCATCTGATCCCCTTCAATCCGTTCGATCTTGATCAGGATGACTGGGAACCGTTTGAGGCAGGCCGCTAGCCCACCTTATCGTTGATCTTATGCCGAAGCGTGACCATTCACCGCCGGATCAACCGCCGTGATGCGCTGCGCCAGCATCAGTTGATAGCCATCCGGGTCCCGGACGGAAAAGGTGCGTTCGCCCCAGTTACGGGTTTCGATCTCACGGGTAATGCGTGCAGCGCTGATGGCGCGTTCGTAGAGCGTATCAATCGCGATGTTCTCCGGCACTTCCAGATAAAGCTGTATGCCGATACCGCGCTGCGCCAGATCAGCCGGATCGACAAACCCTTCGATCACACCCAGCAGGATCTCGGCATCCCCCATACGCACACAGGCGAAGTTGGTCCGCTGGTGTTCGTCCTGCATCTTCCAGTTTTCGGTAAACCCTAAAACATCAACATAGAATTTGATGCTGGCATTGATATCTTCCACTGCAAGGATCGGTGAGAGCATTCCGGGATGGCCTCCAATCATTGTCGGAATCAGGCCGGGCTGCGCCTGATGCTACCTAATCTGACGACACTTGTGATAGAACATAAATTCTAATTCAGAACGGGATGCGCTGCAAGCCTGTAGGCTTCTGATACGGATTATTTATACACTGAAGCGTTAGAGCTTGCGTGCTACACGGTACTGAAGCGGGATGCCAACCAGAAGTCGGGTCTGCGCCTGAAGCACTGGCAGCGCGACAAAGATCAGCGTCAGCACCGGCAGCAGTGGGAAGCTGAGCAGTGTCAGCAGCCGTTCCGTGATGCTGATCGGTTTGGCACGCGGTGGCCGCACGATCACATCCTGAATCCAGAACACGATTCCCAGAATGACCACCAGCCCTGATGAAAAGCCGAGCATAATCGTGCTTGGATATTCCAGCAGCAGCGCCGGATTCTGAACCAGGTCCTGTATCGGCGGCACCAGATAGGGGTGCAGCAGAATTGGAAGCTGTGATCCGACCGTCAGAATCACCCAGCCCGCCCCGGCCAGCAGAATATCATGCGCCACACGGATCAGCAGGCTGAACGACGGGAAGAAGTTAATCTCCGGATGTTCCAGCATTTTGGCGATGATATAACCCATTTCCTTACTGCCCCACGCGTGGCGCAGCGTCTGCTGATAGCGATTTCGAATCGCTTCCCACAGGGTATCACCGGTGGTGGCTGTCGCCAGAAAGGGCAGATAGATCGGCTCCAGAATCAGTTCCGCGTCGCTGGCGAAGAACGCCTTGATGAACATATGCCAGTCTTCGGCGATCACATCCGTGTCCCAGTATCCGCTGCTTTCCAGAAGTCGCAGGCTCAGAGAGTACGACGAAATCGGCATCGGACGCCACCACGGAGCCGCCAGATACGCCAGCTCAAAGGCCGTCGAATAGGCATTGACCAGCCGCATCAGCGGGTTGATATCCCAGATATTGGCGTGATAGCGAATCGGAGACTGCCAGTAGCGCAGATAACGGTCCGGCGCGATGGCGAACAGATACGTCAGGGCGCTGAAATACTTGGCATGCCACAGCGTATCGGCATCCATCGTGGTGACAATGACATGATCGGGGTTGAAGCCTTTTTCATCGATCAGCTTACGCTTGGCCCAGCGCGCCGCCCATGCTTCATTGGCCGACTTGCCGCGCATCTCACCCGGCAGGCCGGTCGGATGCACCGTGAAATAGAAGTGCGCAAAATAGGGGCGGTATTCCCGCTGAAGCTGTTCAGCTTTTTCAACTGAGCCGTTTTCACTGGCTTCCATCGCAAGGATGACCGTTATCTGCTGCTGTGCGCCGCGCTGACAGGCAAGATTATCCAGCGTCTTACGCAGAATCGGCATCGGCTCGCGGTAATTGGGGATCAGTACAATGTGATGTACAGCTTCCCACGGGATCGCCTGATCATGCTGTTTCTGGCGATAGCGTTCGTACCAGTCGGTTTCTTCCCATTCACGCACCCGCCTCAGGCCGATGACATTTCCCAGCCCGGCCAGCAGAAAGCGAAAAGCGGAATACAGACCGAGTAAGGCCGAGACCATCAGCACGAAGCGTGGGAAAGCCACCGCGCTGGCGATACACAGGATCAGTGCCAGCCATGCCAGACAGCCAGGTATTCCATCGAGGACTCGTTCGGGGATTGGCGCAGGCGGCGTTCCACCCCAGATCGAGCGCCCAACCCCCACCAAAACGTTATTCCGGCGATTGCCGGACGATTGATATGGCACACACCATTCCGTAAAGTGTTTTGACGACAGACTTGTTTGTGCAGGCCCGACCTTCTGTAAAGGCAAAACACCCTCAGAATGACACACAGGCCATCCGTTAGAACTTTCACAAACGCAGCTAGAATAACACACCCCTCCAACAAAAAGAAGGAGCGTTGGTACATTCGACCATCGCCCCTCCTCCGTCTGACACGCTGTTATGTGCTGAAAATCGTCTGGATCAGATCTCTACACCGAAGCGCCGCAGATCCGACATCGTCCGGAAAATCTGACCGTCCGGCAGCACGGCCTCCTGTAGATTAGCACCCTCAAACTGCGCATCCCGCAGCGAGGCATTGTGCAGATTGCATTTGCGCAGATCAGCATCTGTCAGGACAGCGTCGCGCAGATCAGCGCCTTGCAGGTTCGCCCCAACCAGGATGGCGTTTTCGAGATTGGCGTCCCGCAGTGAGGTATTCTGAAGGTTCGCCTGTGTCAGATTGACGCGGGTCAGCGTTGTATCGCGCAGGTCAGCATTCTGAAGATTGGCACCGATCATCTCGGCATGTTCCAAGACCGCATCGCTGAGCCGTGCATACACCAGATTCGCCCCGTGCAGACGAGCACCCGTCAGCACCGCGCCGGACAGATTCGCATTCTGGAAATTCACACCGTCAGCCTGTACATGCTCCATCACGGCGTCACTCAGGTTTGCCTGAACAAAGTTCGCACCTTGCAGGTTCGCCCCATTCAGATGCGCATCACTCAGATTGGCATCCTTCAGCTCTGCTCCCTGCAAATTGGCATGTTCCATTACGGCGTCAGACAGGTTCGCCCGTCCCAGCACGGTCCCCTGAAGATTCGCACCGTTCAGCACGGCATCGCTTAGATTAGCATGCTTCAGGACTGCCCCGGTCAGGCTGGCATGTTCCAGATTTGCGCCGTCCAGATTTGCGCCCTTGAGCACAGCGCTGTCCAGTCTGGCTGCCGACAGATTTGCCCCGGTCAGATTGGCATTAGTCAGGTTCGCGCCAGTGAAATCCGCATGCTCCAGATTGGCTTCCTCGAAGTTGGCGTCGGTCAGGTTCTTATGTGCCAGATCCGCCCCACCGAGATCGATGTCCCCCATATCGGCAATATCGACATGTGAGAGCGCCCGCTGAATAGTCGAGCGCGTCATGTTGATGATCTGCTCCTGCAGATCCTGCCCGAAGTTCTTGGCTTTTTCGCCATCACCGCTCACACTGAAGTTGATAAAGCGCTGTGGTGCACGCTGCTGATCGAGCATCTCCTGCAGATACAGATCCAACTGCATACTCAGAAAGTGGATCTGCCCCAGCAGCGCCGCTTCATCTTCCGCTGGATCATCCAGCACGAGTGTGTTGGCGACATAGAAATCGTTTGGCAGCAGCTCTCCGGCCTGTGCCTGCAGGCTCTGATAACTGCGCGCCGAGAGTTTGCCAACCCCCTGCGCATTATTGAGGCGAAGCGCCTGATCGACGGCCTTGTTCAGCGCCTTGACTGCCTGGCTGATCTGTGTCAGCCGCTGTACCCTGTTTTCGTCCATAAGTTTAGAGTTCTCCTATTACCCGATTCCGGGCGTTTCGTTTATACGTCTGGTTGGAGTCTGAAGCATCAGAAAGTGCGTTCAGGACATCCGATGGCTGATCTGTCAACCACTCTGCTGCCACCTTCTGGTCATCGTCTGAGACACTGCCCTGCGCCTCCGATTGTATCGCCAGCAGCACATGCGGTTTGACCAGCCCGCGCAGGGTGCGCTTGGCGTGAAAAATCCGTGATTTCACCGTGCCAATGCTGATGTCCAGTGTCTGCGCGATTTCGGCATAGCTCAGTTCAGCTTCAGAGTACAGCAGCAGGACTTCACGCTGGGCGGCAGGCAGACGATCAATCGCTTCATCGACTTCCAGTTTGAGCAGCATCCAGTGTGCGACATCTTCCGGCGGTGCATTGAGCGTGTCGCGCAGGTCAAAAGACAGGCGCGGCCCACCGGGGGCTTCTTCATCTTCCTCAATAGAGAGTTCGTCGCGGCGGCGCAGCCGACGCAGACGGCTGTAACAGGCATTACGGGCGATCTGATAGGTGTAGGCGCGAAGCTGGCTTAGTGGATCAATGCGATGCAGATTCAGATACAGTGACAGAAAGGTTTCCTGCACCAGATCATCGCAGTCTTCCTCATGTCCGATGAGACGCCGGATAAACCGTCGGATGGGTGGCTCCAGACGCAGGTGAAGCTGTTCGAACGCTTCACGATCACCCTGCTGTGCCTTTTTCAGCAGCGCCTGTTCGATGCTGGCCTCAATCCCATCTGGCATGGATTGCGCTGTCACCGAATTTTCTGCCACCAACGGGCTGTCCTGCTCATCGCTCAGTATCAAATCTGCTTCTGAACCGCTCACACGCCAACGTTCCCTTCCCTATGCATTATGGTACGCCGCGCCGGTGAAAATGGTTCAAAATTGCTTTCATCGACTTTTCAACCCTCAGACAATCTCTCCGAGGCTCTGTTTTATTAAGAACTTTTCAGGCATTTTATACATGATCTTTATCAAATTATTAAGGTTCACTTAAGGCTTAGGTAGATACGCAGAGTCTGGGTGTCTGATTAGTGAATGATTGCACAAACAACAATTACACAAACGAACCCCACACCATGTACTCGTAGTTGCCCACTTGTGAAGTTGTTCCTCGTCAATTTTAGTCCTCAAGAGGGAAGTATCATGAAACTCAAACGTCTTATCCTGCTGGTCATCATGATCGGCGCAGTGCTGGCTGTCCCCACAGTTGGCGCACAGACTAGTGACACCGCCTATGGTGAATATGAAGGTGTGATCGAGTCACTCGATGGCAAATGGGCAGTGGTTTCCGGCCTGCGCATCAAGGTCAATAAGGCACAGCTTGATGACGACATCGACCGGCTGTATGTCGGGCTGGGTGTCGAGATCGACTTCAAACTCAAGAACGGAAAATTCAAAGCGCTCTACATCGATGATGACGATGATGATGACTATTATGAGGATGACCGAGGCGAACTGACCGGCACCATCACCAGACTGCTACCCAATAAATCCATGGTCATCGGCGGCATGAAGTTCAAAATCAAGAAGGCCGAAATCGATGACGACGCTCCGATGTTTGTGGGTGGCCGCCCTGATGTGGAGTTCTATCCCAAAAAGTTCACCAAGATGATCGCAACCGACATCGACGACGATTAAATGATTCCATCCGTGAATCACAAGGGCCGCGCGATGTATTGTGCGGCCCTTGATGTCTCTCACTACAGAGGTAAGCACAGTGGTTTATCACCATGTGCATGTCTGAACATCATAACAGGCAGGCCGGATTTATCCGCCCCCACTTTTGTTTTTCAAAGGTAGGTATTTTCATTGCCCCATATGCACCAAGTTAAGGACTTACAAGGCGGAAAAGCACCCCCTATCCCCGACCCTATCCCGGTGCAACAAGTTGCACTACCCAGTGCGTGTCCGACGGGAAGTGCATCCGTCGTCCACTTCGAGGGAAAGGGTGAAAAACAGGTCACGGTGGTAGTCAATTCCCTTCCCTCGGAGTGCAGCGACTGGGGGAAGGGAAAGCATGCGCAGCATGCCGGGATGGGGGGTAGCCGCGGCCTGATTTACACCTGCTTCAACATGTAAAATGGCTTAACTTGGTACGCATGGGGCCGGATTCTTCCGGCCCACGTGACTTGTCTGACCCACGCAGGTGAGGTTCTCTATAGGGGGCGGCATTGAAGGCCGCCCGCCTCGTACATATATGATTCCCGCCTGACCTCACGCCGGATTTTCGCTCCAGATCGGCAGCGGTGCCAGCATCTCAGCACACACATACGATCCCCCGCACACATGCAGTCGGATGTCATCGATAAAGATCACACCCTTTTCGTGCACCTGGACGATCACCTTGATTTTGGTAAGTGGTGACGGATTCAGCGGCGCACCCTGCGAGAAATAGGTGTAAGCGAAATCCTGTGTGTTCGGCAGATCAAGTCGCAGCGTCTGCTTTTCGCCGTCCAGATAGCGGAACTTCACTTTGATAAACGCTCGCGGCTCGCTGTTACCGACCTTCTTCGCCTTGACCCACGCATCGACGATCAGGGTCTGACCGTTTTCCGGCACTGTCGGGATAACGGTGATCTTCTGCACGATCCGGCTTTTGCCGCCTTCGATGCCCTTCAGTTTATAGGCAGCAATCCCCGAATACGCGAGGATTTTATCGGCTTTCGTGGGGTCACCAATCCGATTCATGACCCGTTTGCCCTTGCTGTTTTCCTTCTGTTTCCACGACTGCGCCCGCTTTCCATTACCGCCATTCATCAGATCGGCCTGCTCAAAGCCGCCGTTCTGAATCAGATTGATGGCTGGCTGCTGCGTCGGCGAGGGGCCATCTGTCGCCGTTACAGTCGGAGCCGCTGGCGTCTCGTTCTCCACCGGGGCAGTTGAGGTCGGTGTGGCGGTTGGCGCTTCAGGCGTGAGGGTTGACGCATTCGCTGTCACCGTCGGCACATTGGCCGTTACCGTCGGCGCATTTGATGTCGCGGTCGCCGTTCGGGTGAACGTTGGCGTCAACGTTGGCGGAAGTGGTGTCCGCGTTTTGGTGACGGTAGGCGTATGGGTTGCGGTTGGAGTTCTGGTTTTGGTCGGCGTGAGGGTTGCCGTCGGAACACCACCGCCCTGTGTGCTGCCGCTGAGCGCGATTTGCAGCGGCGAACCCGGACGTTCGTAATTGACGGTGAGCGTGCCGGTATCTGACCCGGCAGACCCGGGGTTATAGGTCACCTGTAATGAGAACGACGCCCCCGGTGCCACCACAATCGGGAAGGTCACATCATCACTGACACTGAAATCTCCGCTGCCGGATTTCTGCACACTGCGTACGATCATCCCCTGATTGCCGCCGCTGTTGGTGATCGTCAGTGTGCGGTTGGTGCTGCTTCCCACCGGCACCTGACCAAACACGCCGCTGCCGGTCACATTCAGTTGACCGGGTGTAATCGTCTGTGATGGACAGGACGACGCCGTATTGTAGAAAAAGCGTTCCAGCGAGTTGGATGTTCCACCACCCTGATTAGGCGATCCGGCGGCGATGTAGACCACATTATTGCAGACAGCGGCGGTCGTCCCATGCCGCGCCTGATTCATCGAGTCCAGCGTGCGCCATGTGCCATTGGAAGGATTAAAGGCTTCGGTCTTGCTATAGGCATTGCCATTGCCTTCACCACCGATCACCAGAATCTCACCGTCCAGCACCGCGACAGCGGTCCCGGCACGCGGAGAGGGGATATTGCTGCTGCTCGGCAGGGTAGACCAACTGTTACTGGAGAAGTTGAAGACATCGACCTGCGGAACCGTATTGTTGAAGAAGCTTCCGCCGACACTGGCACGTCCGCCGAGTGCGTACAGCTTGCCGTTGACTACCGCCGCGCCGAAATGGTCGCGGTCCCGTGGCGCATTAGGAAGTGTGTTCCATGTCCCTCTGGCCGGGTCATAGACATCAAAGTAATTGTAGGAATTAGCCGGGCTGCCGTGGCCGCCGCTTAATCCGCCGACGACGTAGAATTTGTTCTGATAGTGGACCACACCCGTCGCACCGCGCCGCCGGTTAGAGGGGATCTGCGTGGTCTGAAACCACTTATTCTGCACCGGATCATAAACATAGACATGCGATGCGCCGAATTCACTCGCGCAGCAGTTGCCGGAATAAGCCGCGACCGCGTAAATCAGGCCGTCAACAGCCACCGGCTGAATATGGTGCATCGTAATGGGGGCCGTCGCGCCATCCGACCATGAATTCGACGAAGGGTTATAAATCTGCACCTTCTGCGATTCGCGTCCGCCGATCAGATAGAACTTGCCACCCACGTAAACGAACGATGTCTCGTGACGGGCAATCGGTCGGTTGGATGGGTTGAGTGTCTGCCACGTCCCGGTGTCAGCGCGGGTCGCTTCCTGTGCCAGCGCCGGTCCACTGCTGCCGCTGACCATCAGCAGCAGTGCAAGGCTGAACAAAGGTATCACCCGGCAAAGCAGCATCCAACCATCGTGAGTGAATGAGCGTGAAGAGGTCTGGAACTGCATGGCGATTTCCTTAAAAACTAAAAAATAAACAGACTAACTTTGTCCTGACTTGCGCTTTCCGTAATACCGGGCTTCCGCCACCACAAAATCGACCACACCTGCAATTGTGGCATCAGGGGCGGTCCCGGCAGGCAGAATCCGTGTTTCCGAACTCAACAGCGTGAAACCGCTGGAGCCAGGGGCCAGTCGTGCCACACCGATCTGTCCGCTGACCACCGACTGAAGCCGCAGCACATCGCCATTCAGCGTCGTGATGCTGTCAGGCGTCATCACCACACACAGATGTCCGTCACCCTGCTGCGGTGCAACCGAGAACAGAAAACTGCCCTCCACATGCGGATGCGCGGCATCCACCAGCGCCATCACAAGCTGTGGCCGCAGCCTCTCCAGTGAGCCTTCGGTCAGATGGCTGGCATTGGCGGCGGTGTATCCCATGCCATCCAGCGCCACCAGCATCGATCGCCCCTCGGTTTCGTCGCAGTGCCAGACATCCGCCGCGCACGACTGCCCCAGATCGAGCATCCATGCAGGCTGAAGTTCGCTCCGCAGCGTTTTGATAAAGGTATACAGTCGCGGCAGCAGTTCAAGCTGTCCGCTGAGCGAGGCGGTATACAGTAACGTGAATTCGCGGGACTGATCGTTCAAGGCAGAACTTTCGCGTCAGGGTGGGGCATGGTCGAATATCGCATGGTCATAGGTTGCATCCGCCTATTATGCTATAGTTGCGCGATTAATGCATCTTAGTGGCTAATAAGAGATTAAAGTTGACAGACACCATCACCTACCGCGAACTGCATAACATGGATGAACTGAACCGTGTTGTGGAACTGGAACAGGCTGTCTGGGATATGACTCCGTCAGACACCGTCCCCGCCGCGCTGCTGATCAGCATTACCGGAAACGGCGGCGTCGTCATCGGCGCGGAAACGGCGGCGGGTCAACTGGTCGGGTTTACGTTCGGTATCCCGGCGCGGCAGGACGGTGAGTGGTATCTGTGGTCGTATAGTGCAGGTGTCGCACCCGGCTGGCAGGATCACGGCATCGGCGGCGGCCTGAAGGCGGCGCAGCGTCAGTGGGCGCTGTCCCATGATTATCAGGTCATCCGCTGGACCTTCGACCCGATGCGCCGTGCCAATGCCAATTTCAATTTCCGCAGACTGGGCGTCATTGCCGAACGCTATCACATCAACCGCTATGGGACGATGACCGACGGACTCAATGCCGGGATGCAGAGCGACCGGCTGGAAGTTACATGGAAGCTGACCGATTCCCGTGTCGAGGCGCTGCTGAGCGGTCAGCAATCACCGCAGCCAGCCATCACACCGGATGCCGATCAGATCGTGCTGGCGTTTGAGCAGGGACAGCTCACGGTCGGATCACCTCAGGGCCAGCCATCCCGCCTCTATATCGAAATCCCGCCGGATCTCGCCGCCCTCAAGCAGCACCGCCTCGAACTCGCGCAGGCTTGGCAGCTTGCCATGCGCGATGCATTCCTGAAGGCATTCGCCGCCGGATACCACGCCCGCACCATGATTACCGCTGCGGGCCGCTACTGGTACGAACTGGTGCTCAATGACTAGCCCTGAAGGTCACAGGCGGATGCGATAGAAGATGCTGTCCGGTTTCATGCGTGGGAAGTGCGCCGGGACATCCTCGCTTTCCACCCGCTCAAAGCCGGATTTCTCGTAGAAGCGGTGCGCAGCCCTTAACACATCGACTGTCCCCAGATAGACCTCGGTCAGCCCGTGGTCACGCGCCCAGTCCAGCAGTGTGGTCAGCAGGCGGCTGGCGATGCCAGCTTCACGACCGCGCCAGTCCTTCGCGACGAACATCTTGCGCAGCGCCCCCAGGCCTTCGCCGGCATCGATCAGCGCGATGCTGCCAATAACCTGATCGCCATCGACAGCCACCCAGAAATTACCGGCCTTCTGCTGGTAAAAGTCCGGGATAATGCGCAGATCCGGCTGGTCATCCAGTGTAATCGGGATACCGAATTCGTTCTGCTGAATATTGAGGATGAGATCGATCACCCCCTGCTGATCCTGCGGTTGGTAGGGTCGAATGTCGATTTCCACAGCATTTCCTCATTTTGGGTAGTGGAGATAAGGTACAGTGCATAAGGCCAATTGTTTGATGATCCCCGGTGATTGAATCATAATCCCGGCCTATCACATCAGGACGAATGTTAAAGGTTGTGGATTCATGAGTACAGTACCGCTTCGCCCCATCGTCATACGCGAAATTCAGCGGTATCCGATTGCCCTGCCCTATGTAGAACCCCTCAGGACCAGCTTCGGTGTCGAGCCGGATAAGGTCGCTGTGCTGATCGAGGTCATCACTGAAGAGGGTCTTTCAGGCTGGGGCGAGGCTTCCATTGAGATCGAACCGGGTTACGGGAGCGAAACCGTCTTCACCGGCCTGCACATGCTGGATAACTTCCTGATCCCCAGGCTGATCGGGCAGACGGTCGCACTGCCGACCTATATCCCGGCCATGACCGGATCCGTACGCGGAAATCATCACGTCAAGGCAGGGCTGGAGGCCGCCGTATGGGACGCCTTCGCCCGCACCAACGAGATGCGCCTTGCGGACTGCTTCGCCGCCTTTCTGCCGGAAGGCCATACACCGCGTCCTGCGGCCACCGTGGGCGTGAGCATCGGCATCCAGCCCACAGTCGAAGACACACTGGGGATCATCCGCAAACGGCTTGATCAGGGTTACGGACGCATCAAGCTGAAGATCGCGCCCGGATGGGACCTCGCCCTCGCGGAAGGCGTCCGCGCTGCCCTGCCAGACATCACGCTGATGATGGATGCCAACAGCGCCTACACACTGGCTGATGCTGATCACCTTGCGCAGTTGGATCGCTTCAACCTGCTCATGATCGAGCAGCCGCTGGCCGATGATGATATTTACGAGCACAGCCTGCTTCAGCCTCGCATCACCACGCCGATCTGTCTGGACGAAAGCGTGAAGAATGCCAGTGATCTGCGCATGGCACTGCATGTCGGCGGACTGAAGATCCTTAACCTCAAGCCAGCGCGGGTAGGTGGCTTTACCGAGAGTCTGAAGATGTACCGCATCTGTGCGGAGACTGGCACACCGCTCTGGATCGGTGGCATGCTGGAAACAGGTGTCGGGCGTGCGGCCAATGTGGCCTTCGCGTCGCTGCCCGCCGTGACACTGCCCTGCGATATCTCCGCAACCGATCGCTACTTCGATCCGGACATCACCGAGCCGCCGTTTGTGCTGGGACCAGACAGCACACTGGCCGTCCCGGATGGCATCGGCACAGGTGTGGAGATCGACCACGAACGTTTGACCGTCGCATTCGAGCACTGGAAAGAGATCAGCCCGTATATTTGACGAAAGCGTCAAAGTCATTTAAATTAATTTAAATGGAAGTGGTTCGGTCTAAAAAAGGGAGGGACACGGTTGGCGCTTCGCTCGGCATGTCGTGTCCCCTTACCCGTTTTGCCCGGAATTTGGCCTTAAACAATTATTCTTAGAAAGAGGATTTCATGGCTGAAGCAGTAAAAGTACTCAAGCGCACTGACATTGACGCAAAGTACAAATGGAACGCGGAGAGCGTTTTCGCGACGCCGGATGACTGGCAGCAGGCGACCAGCCAGGTAGCACAGATGACTGACGCCATCCAGCAGTACAAAGGCCGCCTGAGTGAAGGCCCGGCGGCGCTGGCGGATTATCTGGATGCTTCAGATGCACTCATCCGGCTGATGGGCAGAGTGTTTGTTTACCCCAGCATGGACTTCAACTGCGACAGCAACAATACCGAAGCCGGAACACGCTACGGTCAGGCGCAGGGACTGTACGGCAGGGTGCGGGCGGCGACAGCCTTTGCCGAACCGGAACTGCTGGCGATTGGCCGCGAGACGCTCGAGCAGTGGATGCAGCAGGAGCCGCGCCTGTCGATTTACGCCCATTACGTTGATGACCTGTTCAGACGGCAGGCACATGTGCGCTCGGCTGAAGTCGAGGAAATCCTCGGTATGGCGTCGGACCCGTTCGGGACGATCCGCAATACCTACGGCCTGTTGACCAGCTCCGATATGAAATTTAAACCGGCTGTAGACAGCGAAGGCAATGAAGTCCCGTTTGCGCAGAGCAGCTTCTGGAC
>JAEZAF010000210.1 GCA_023430545.1 Chloroflexota bacterium | reverse complement strand
ATGTGCAGGCTGTAGCACATCCAACAAATGCCTCACATGTAGGCGGATTCTTCAGTCATGTGTTGCGGTAGGGGTGTGATCTCCATTGAGTGAGGATGGCGGGACGGCACACAGGCCGTCCCCTACGCACTGGGTTGCGGTTGGGATTTTTCCGGGCCATGTATACGAAGCAGCGGACGCCCCGGACATGCTTCGCATGTATGGCGTCCCTACAATAAGACGTGCTCTTTTAGCCGTGTGTTGTGAGGGGAAAGCAGGGCAGGGCGTGATTGCGGCGTGTCGCGGCTGGGGTGTTATTCGGTATGCGTCTCCAGCGAGGTGCGGATGAGGGACAGGCCGGCGTTGAGGACATGGTCGTCGGGATCGAAGCCCGGGTCATAGGCCGTGATGGCAAGGGCGGCGGGTGTCAGGCGGGATGTGATGGCGCGGATGGCGTTCTGCACCTGTTCGATGCTGAGGCCGTTGGGTTCAGGGAAACGGTTGGCCTGTAAACCGGCGTCGGGATCGAGGACATCAAGATCGAGATGGATGTAGGCGCGTGTCACGTGCGACGGAAGCGCGGACAGGGCAGTTTCCAGCGGGGCGATGCCGTCGCGGTGGAGACTGGCGGCATCGACCACGGCTGCACCAGCGTCGAGCAGGGCTTCGCGTTCGCCGGAGTCGAAGGCGCGTCCACCGACATGGATGATATTGTGGCCGGGGGTCGGGCTAAAGCCGGGGATGGTGGCGGCAAGGCGCTGCCATGTCAGACCTGCGACGATGGTGAGTCCCATGCCATCGAAGAAGCCAGAGCCTGAGGTGTCCGGTGTGTTGAAGTCCCCGTGAGCGTCGAACCAGATGACGGCGGTATCGGATGCGGCTTCAAGTCCGCTGAGCGTGCCGAGGGCGGTGTTGCAGTTTCCGGCAAGGACGAGCGGAAAGCGGGTCTCGCGGGATGCGACGTGTGCGGCGAGCTGGCGGTTGAGGGTGAAGGCGGTCTTGATCTCGGCGGGGCGGGGATCGTCGTCTTCGATCACGGTCACCTGAACGGTGTGCTGTGATTCGGTCAGATGGTCGGCGAGGCCGCGTGCCAGCCAGTGTTCCGGGCCAGCGCCCATGCCATCAGCGCGGCGGGCGGTGTCATAGGGGACGGCGATAATCTGAATATCCATGTGTGGGCCTTTGGGTTGTTGTGTGGTTGAATGGCAGTGATTATGTCCGAAACACTGGTGTAAAAGTAGAGGGTTTTGGAGTGGAAATATCGGAGGACGCGGCGCTGGAGATACGCGTTAATTTAAGCCTGAAAGCCCTTATTCCAGCCCCCTACCTAAATCCTCCCGAGATTTCGGGGGAGGACTTTTCACACCGCCGCGACCCCGCTTTTCTCCCTTTCCCTCTAAGCGTCCGACGAATGCTCTTCTTGTCGGATGCGGAATGGGGAAAAGGGTTGGGTATATGTTCACAAAGGTAGGTATTTAATTTCGGTTCAGATATTTACAGCGGACACGGCAGTGCCGTGTCCCTACCTGCCGCGTATTCTGTAGGGACAACGCCTGAACATGCTTACATGTCGTTGTCCGGCGTTTTCATGAGCTTCAATGGAAATACCTACCTTTGAAAATTGGGTATAGGGGGGCTTTTTCCCCGAAGAATACGTTAACTTAATGCCTATGCGCCGCTGCACGTCCCTACTGTCTGCGGTTGAAAAGCCTATATCTTGCCACCAGCCTTCTAGAATAAGGATATAACCTGTGAAAAATGGAGGTCGGACTCTTGAAGCTGAATCATATCAACCTGGCGGTATCGGATGTGGTGGTGGCAGCGGATTTTCTGGAGAAGTATTTCGGAATGGTGCGGGTTGGCGGGGATGAGAAGTTCACGGTGATGTTCGACAGTGATCATCTGGTACTGAGCCTGATGAAGCATGGGCCAGCGGTGAAGTATCCCGGCAGCTTTCATATCGGGTTCGGGCAGCCGGATCACGAGAGTGTGAACCGGATCTATCAGCAGTTGAAGGATGACGGCTTCGATGTCAATCCACCGGAGCAGCATCACGCATGGACGTTTTATGTGCAGGCTCCGGGTGGATTCACGGTGGAGGTGATGGCATAGGGGGGATGTTTGACCCCACCCGTCACACTTCCCATTTCACCTTTTAAGGGCAGGTATTTCCAGTTTAACCCCTCCCTAGCCTTCCCCGATTTCGGGGAGGGAACAGGCCGCACCGTTTGCAGCCCGTTTCGCTTGATTTCGGGTGAACCAGTGCCGGGTAATAAATAGCTACCTCTGAAAGCCCCATTTCACTGCGTTCATGGAGAGGGAAACCGCGTCTGTAGAGATAGTCATCAGGCATTAAAGCGCAGGTAACGTCCGGGCAGGGGATCGGTCAGGGTGTCGATGGGTTGGCTGTCGGTGATAATCGGGACGCCGTTGACCAGCACGTCGGTGACGCCGATGGTGGGCTGAAGCGGTGCGTCATAGGTGGCGGCATCCGTGATAGTCTCCGCATCGAAGATCGTGATGTCTGCGAATGCCCCTTCGCGTACGATGCCGCGATTGAGCATCCCGAAGCGCGAGGCGGGGTATCCGCTGAGCTTATAGACGGCGTCTTCCAGCGAGAACAGGTTGTGATCACGGACGCAGGGGCCAAGCAGTCGCGGGGCAGAGCCTGCAATACGCGGATGCACGGCGGGATGCACACGGGAGTCCGGGAAGAAGATGCCGTCACTGCCGAGCATGAATTTATCGTGCTGGAGAAACGGCGCGACCAGTGAATCATCTGCGGCACGGAAGACGAGCAGCACGGCGAGACGCTCTTCGATCAGCAGGTCGGCCAGCGCGTCAGCGGCGGACTGGTGCGTCCCGGCGACGTAGTCGGACAGGGTCTGGCCGATGTGGTGGGTGTTGTCACGTCCGGGCAGCCATGCGATGTGGATGTTATCGAGATCGAGCAGGGACAGACTTTGCGCAAAGCGGGCGCGGATCTGGGGGTCGTTGAGATATGACAGGGCGGCGAGCGGGCCGCGTTCCCAGACCTCATAGGGCAGCAGGTAGTTGAGCATGGTCGAGCTGGAGACGTAGGGATAGACATCGAACGAGAAATCGACCTCATGGACGGCAACGCGGTCGATGTAAGTCAGGATGCTCTCGGCTTCGGCGGCGGTGGTGGCTTTCAGATGCGAGATATGGACGGGGACATTGGCGCGGCGTCCGATCTCGACCGCTTCCTGCACACCGGCCAGTGTGCCGCGTTTGTAGCGCACGTGGGTGACGTAAAGTCCACGCTGGGCAGACATGGCCTGACATGCCTGCACGAGTTCGTCGGTGGTGGCGAAACACTCCGCGATATAGTCCATCCCTGTTGAGAGACCGACCGCGCCTTCGTCCATGCCCTGCGCGATCATGCTCTGGATGTGGCGCATGGCGAAGTCGTCCGGCGCGGGACGTCCCCATCCGGAGGCGATCACGCGGAGATTGGCGTAGGGGATGTGCGTCATGCTGTTCTGGACATTGCGACGGTCCAGCAGGGACATGTAATCCGCCAAAGACTCCCATCCGGTGTACTCATCCAGACGCAGGGCGTTGAGGGCACGCAGATAGTAGATCCACTCGCGGGCGGTGTGGGGATTGACTGGCGCGTAAGAGATGCCGTCGGCCATCAGGATCTCGGTGGTGAAACCCTGCTGTGTCTTGCAGTGCAGGTGGGGCGTGTTGAGCATCCAGCCGTCGGAGTGGGTGTGAACATCGACAAAGCCGGGGGCGACGATCTTCCCGGTGGCATCGATGCGGGCGGCGGCTTCGGATGCGCTGAGATCGCCGATGGCGATGATTTTGTCCGACGTGATGCCGATGTCGGCGGGATAGCGCGGGCTGCGTGTGCCGTCGATCAGAGTGCCGTTTGTGATGATGAGGTCGAACATGGGTGTTTCGCCTTTTGGTTGAGGTGGGTTGGTGGGTGGATGATATCGAGCGAATGATAACGGAAGCGCCGTCTGGGGCGAAATGTCCATGCTGACCATGTTCTGACGATGAGAACGATTTGCTGTGTGTGGAACATCTGTGCCATACTGGACATATCATCCGATATGCAACATATTTGCAGCAAGACCTTGCAGGAGCAGACGGCTATGGCTGACAACAAGACACAACCCACCGATGACAATGTGAAAGCATTTCTGGATAAAGTCGAGGATGAAAAGAAGCGCGAGGATGCCTATCAGGTATTGGAGCTGATGCGCGACATCACCGGTGAGGAGCCGAAGATGTGGGGAACGAGCATGGTCGGCTTCGGAAAATATCACTACAAATATGCGAGCGGCCGGGAAGGTGATAACTTCCTCGCAGGATTCTCTCCACGCAAAGCGGCGATGACGCTTTATATCCTCGCGGGATTCGAGGGTGAAGAGGATCTGCTGAGCCGACTTGGAAAGTATACGACTGGCAAGTCGTGTTTATACATCAAGCGCCTGAGCGATATCGATCAGGATGTGCTGCGGGACCTGGTGACGAAATCAGTCCATTATGTGAAGGAAACCAATCCGGCACCGGAGTAGGGATACGATGGATCGCTCGGGGCGCAATGTTAATGTGTTGCGCCCCTAAATTGTCATGGTAGCAGTCCTGCTGAATGGGATGATGTATCTGGCGCAATGTTACGACTTTGCAACAGCCGCTTCTCAAACAACGAACTCTTGGTGTAACTTTAGTATGCGGGAAAATATTCAAGCGTTGATCAACATGAGCCGAGGAGATTGATAGACCATGGGCAAGCTTGATGGGAAGGTTGCGATTATTACGGGTGCTGCGATGGGCATGGGTGCTACTACGGCGGAACTGTTCGCCCAGGAAGGCGCAAAGGTCATTGTCGCGGATTTCAACGAAGAAAAAGGGCGTGCCCAAACCGAGAAAATCAAGAATGCTGGTGGTGAGGTCACCTTCTATAACGTTGATGTCTCCCAGGAAGAACAGGTTAAAAACCTGGTGGAATTCACCGTGAAAACCTATGGCAGGCTTGATGTCGCTATTAACAATGCTGCTCTGACCCCCGATGATAAGCCAATTGCCGATTTCGATCTGAATTACTGGAATCGTCTGCTGTCCGTTGATCTGACGGGCGTTGCGTTGTGCATGAAGTATGAGATCCGACAGATGATGGCGCAGGGCGGCGGCGGTTCCATTGTCAACGTGTCGTCGGTCAGCGGTGTCCGCCCGCAGCCCGCTAATCCCGCTTATATCGCAGCGAAGCACGGCGTGATTGGATTGTCGCGCAGCGCTTCCATGGATTATTCACCGCATGGCATTCGCGTCAATATTGTGGCTCCCGGTGCCATCGATACGCCGATGCTGCGTGGCGCACTGGAACAGTTCGGCCTTGACCCAGATGATTATGCCAAGAAACTGAGTCTGCTTGGACGCTTTGCACAGTCGGAAGAAGTGGCGAATGCCCATCTGTGGCTCGCATCCGACCAATCCTCTTATGTCACCGGCGCGGTCATCGCTGTGGATGGTGGCTACACGGCCATGTAAGTTCGCTTTAGCTTGAACCCCACCCCTGAATCCTTTCAGGGGCAGGTATTTGCTTTTTTGACTCCTCCCTAGCCCTCCCCGATTTCGGGGATGGAACAGGCGCCGCTGTTTTTACCTCTCTCCATGAACGCAGTATACTGGCACGCGGTGTGGTCAGTGACTTTGGCGAGGTAGTCGCGGACGACGGTGATGGCCTGCGTGGGATAATCCGGCAGGGCGGCGGACAGATGCTGGTCGGCGAAAGTCAGCAGGTGCTGGGCTGCGATGACGGGCGGCAGCAGCAGAATGTCGTGAATCTGAGGGGCGATGTCCGGAAAGACGATCTCGAAGCGGCGAAAGGCGTCGAGATTGTCGAGGCGGGCTTTGGCGCTGGCATCTGCCGGAAGGTGGGCGGCCAGCAGCGGCAGCAGATTCGCCAGTGCGTGATCCTTGATGAAACGATGGGCGCTGAGGATTTCCCCCCGAGCGGCGCGGCCTGCCCCGACCAGCAGCAGCGACAGAAACAGTGAGAAAGCGCGGGATTCATCGAGCGGCGCTGAAGCGGATGCCTGGACGGTCTGATTCAGATGGTCGGCGATGTTGGCCTGATCGAGCAGGATACGGCAGTCGTTGACTTTGGCGATGTTAAGTTCATCCAGATCGAAGACGGCGAACTCGATCAGGTGGCCGTAGGCGTAAAGCACTTTGAGGCCGTGTTCAGTCTCGCGAATGTGAAGCACGATCTGATCGCTGTCGGGCAGCCATGCGCGATTCTGCCGGAAGTTTTCCTGTTCGCCTGGGATGGTGATGACGAAGAAATCATGGTCGGACCAGTCGTCGGGCATACGGCTGCGCTGTGCCATCGACCCGAGTGCGATGAGGCCGAGGACGCGGGAGTCTGTTTTCAGATTGGCGACAAGCTGTTCGATGAATTGATTGTAGCGGGCGAGGTCCATGTGTATCTGGTGTCCTGAGTGATTGGTTGATTGAATTCAGGCAGAAATTGTAACCCGTATTTCAACGTTCAATCAGGCATGATCGGTGGAGTAAGGGATATTAGTATCAAAGCAGTCGGGCGGGCACACAGGCCCGCCGCTACTAAAGCGTGTTATGAACTTCCAGAATTGAGTTCGTCCTGCGATCTTAACCCCACCCCTAAATCCCCTCTTCACTAGCGAAACTTGTTTCGGGACGGAGAAACTGCATTTCTCAGGGTGAGGCTTTAAAAGTGCATAACAGCCTCTAGCGCAGGAGGCTGAGCAGATTGCGGCGCTGACGCTGCTGGTGTTCCAGCATTTCGGGGGATGCGTGCAGACGGGTGCGGCGCAGGGCGAAATCCATCTCGTCGTAGATGGCGCGACGGGCCACAAGGGTTTCGAGGATCAGCAGGACGGTGGTGTAAAACAGCAGCGCTGCGCCGATGATCCCCAGCAGCAGCGGCATCCACGCCAGACGTTCATCCCCCAGTACACTGAAACCGAGCGCGACACTGGTGGCGACGAAAATACTCAGTGCCATGTAGAGCGCGGCCAGTGCGCGGTGCAGCAGGCGAGAACGTTCGGTGGCGAGGCTGAGCTGTTCGAACAGCAGGGTGGCTTCGTCGTTGTCGTGCGGCGATTCGGATACGGGTTGTTCGCTATCCGGGGCGTGACGGTGGACGCTGATCTGCTCGAAGCGCTCCAGCAGTTTGCGGGTGCGGTCAATGGCGCGGCCAAGCCGGTTGGCGGTCGAGATCACGAGTGAGGCGCAGGCCGAGATCAGCACGGCAGGTGTGATCATGGCGGACAGCACGCTCATGGTGGTGGACAGTGAATTGATTTCATCAGGTCTGGGAAACATACGGTATAGGTCGATTGTTGGTTATGCTGTTCGGCGGTAAGACGTTCAGCGTAGTACAGCTACAATGGCAGAGCTTAAGCACAGAATTGGAAGCGGATTAAGAAGTTACCGGATGGCCTTGACGATCGGGGGATCTGATTTTATCCACCGTGATTTATGGGTGCGGCGCGGACAGGGCGCCATTGCAAGCAATGCGGCCCTGTCCCTACTAAGATTAGCCTGAATATCAGCGAAGCTGTCAGCGTTTGACGCCGCTGAGGGCGACCCCCTCGATAAAATAGCGCTGTAGCAGGATGAACATGATGATCATCGGCAGGGTGGCAAGCAGTGATCCCATCATGAGCAGATTCCATGGGGTGGAGCGTTCCCCCTGTAAGAGCGCGATGCCGACGGTCACGACGCGATTCCACGGCTGATTGGAGACGATGACCGGAAAGAGGAAGTCATTCCATGCGGCCTGTACGGTAATCACCCCGAAGGCAGCCAGTGCAGGCAGTGACAGCGGGATGGTGATCGACCACAGAATTTGCAGCGGGTTGGCCCCGTCGAGCATGGCGGATTCTTCGACTTCGATGGGAATCTGAAGGAAGGCCTGACGCAGCAGGAAAAGTGCGAAGGCGCTGAAGATGCCGGGGATGATGAGGGCGGCAAAGGTGTAAAGCCATCCAAGCTGGCGCAGCAGCAGATACTCCGGAATCAGAATGGCCTGAAAAGGGATCATCAGCAGGGTCAGACTCATGGCGAAGAGCAGTCGCTTGCCGGGGAACTCGAAGCGGGCGAAGCCATAGGCGGCGAGTGAACAGATCACGAGCTGGCCGAGGGTGCGGCCTGCGGTCACGAGTACAGAATTCGTGATGTACTGATTGAAGTGCGGCGATGTCTCGTAGAGCGCCGCCAGATTCTCCAGACAGGATGGATTTTCAGGAAACCAGCGCAGCGGCAGGCGGTTGAGTTCAGCGGAGGGTTTGCAGGCGCTGGAGGCCATCCACACCAGCGGCATGATCATCACCAGTGCGCCAAGCGAGAGGATGATATAGGTCAGCACTTTGCCCGATAAACTGAGATCATCCCTGTTCGGATTCATAGTAGACCCACCGGCGCTGAAGCCATAACTGAAAGATTGTGATGATCAGAATGATCATGAACAGCACCAGTGCAATCGAGGATGCATAGCCAAACCGGGACTGCACAAAGGCACTCTGATACATGTAGAAGGAAAGCGTGGTCGCGCTGCCGTTGACGCCGCCGGGTGTGGTGCGCGAGGTCATGATATAGACCTGATCGAAGATCTGAAAGGCGTTGATAATCGACAGGATCATGACCAGAAACGTCGTTGAAGAGAGCATCGGCAGGGTGACGTGGCGAAAGCGCTGCCACGGTGTGGCTCCGTCGATGACGGCGGCTTCGATCAGCACACGCGGGATATTCTGCAACCCGGCGAGAAACAGGATCATATCGAAACCGAGCCGCTGCCAGATGGTGACGATGGCGATGGGAAACAGCACGAGATCAGGGCGTGTCAGCCATGCGATGTCGCGCAGCCCGAATGACGCCAGCAGATTGCCCATCAGCCCGTAGCGCGGCTGAAAGATCCATGACCAGACAATCGAAGCGGCCACCGTCGAGGTGACGACGGGGATGAAATAGATGGTGCGGAAGAAGGATCGTCCGGCGAATTTGCGATTCAGCAGCATGGCGACACCGAGCGCCAGCACGACACCGGTCGGAACTGTGAGAAACAGCAGGAAGAAAGTATTTCTGAGCGCATGCCAGAACATGGCATCCTGTGCGAGCTGCTGAAAGTTCTGCACGCCGACGAAAACCGGCGGCCGGATCGCGTTCCACTCCAACAGCGATGTGGCAAACGATGTCAGGACTGGAATGCCGAAGAAGACGAACAGTCCGATCGTGTTTGGGGCGATGAGCGCAAGGCCCCATAGGGCACGCCGACGCTGCTGTGGTGTTTTTCCAAGGATATTGAGCAAGATGGTTTCAGGTATCTGTTGGTGAGCGCTTTTCAAATCCTCGCCCCTGCCCCCTCTCCATTGCATGGAAGAGGGGGTTAAAACAGTGCATCAAGGGACTGATAATCCCCTCTCCGTTATAGTGAGAGAGGACCGAGAAACATCGTTTCTCAGGGGCGAGGACTGACTGCCCTGAACTCAACGGCAAAAATTCCTAACTGCCTCTCATGACTTTGTTACTGGCGCGGACACGGCATCGCCGTGTCCCTACATATCCACCGTTTCTATAAGCCACAGAGCAGGTTTCTAAATTCTAGGAACCGGCTTCCTCAGTTGCGGCGGCTTCTTCGGTCGCGGCTTCGTCGGTGGCGGTGTCACCGGTGGTTTCTGGCAGATAGGTGTTGATGACATCGCACGCCGCCTGGGTTGCTTCTTCGACTGACATGCCGAGATCGAAGATATTGACCGGCAGTTCGGTGTTCATGGTGTTCCAGATCTCGCCGAAGGCGGTCACGCCCTGCGAGTCTTCGGTAGCGTCGATGAAGGCCTGAATATTGACATCAGCGTCCCCGAAGGATTCGATCCACTGCTGCTGGAGTGCCGGTGATGGATTGGCCGGTGCGACACCGCCTGCTGCGGCGAAATATGCCTGACCTTCATCACTGACAAGGTACTGGATGAGGTTGGCGGCCAGATCGGGATTTTCGGTATTGGCACCGGCGACATAACCGACCGAGTGCAGGATCGAACGGCTGCGCCCGGTTTCCGGATGGCGCGGAAGCTGAACGACATCCCAGTTGAAGCCCACATCCGACAGGGCCTGCGGCAGTTTCCATGAGCCGCCGGTGATCATCGCGACGCGGCCCGATGCCCAGTATTCGAAGGCGTTATCCGCAGAGCTGCCACCGAGGATCGAGATGGTGGGCATGAAGCCCTGATCCTGAAGATCCTTCAGGAAGGTCAGCGCTTCGATGCTGCCCTCATCCGTCAGGGTGCAGGCGGTGCGACCGGCTTCGACGATTGGGGTGGTGCCGGTGGCGGCGATCCAGTTAGCGAAACCGGCCTGATATTCATTGAAGACGGCTGCGCCGTAGACATCATTTTCGGGGTCGGTCAGGGCTTGGGCGGCGGCGGCGAAATCGTCCCATGTCCATTCAGCGGTGGGGTATTCCAGGCCGGCGGCGTCAAACATGTCCTGATTGTAGTAGACGGCGATGGTATCCCAGTTGACCGGGCCAGCGTAGAGGTCACCAGCTTCGCCCCAGCGGTAGGGATCGACCAGACCGGTCCCCCAGACGGTGGTATCGATTCCGGCGGCGTCCCAGTAGGGCTGGAGATTCAGCAGGGCGTCGTTATCGGCGTAGAAGTAGAAGCGGTCCTGTGACATGTTGAATACGTCGGGCAGGTCGCCGCTGGTGGCCGCCGTCTGGATGAGTGTCCAGTACTGCTCCCACGGCTGGATGGTGACATTCACAGTGGCTCCGGGGCAGTACGCCTCAACCCATGCGGCAGAGGATTCTTCAAGGATCGCGCCCCAGTTGGCATCCCACACCCACAAGTCCAGCTCACCGGGTTCAGCACACTGGGCAGCGGGGATGGTGGCTTCTTCTGCATCCTGTGCGAGTGTCAGAGCTGTCACGGTGAATAAAGCTAACGCTATCAAAACACGAAAGAACTTCATTTCCTGCTCCTTTAGTGAACCTGGTACAGACTGACAATTAATGCCTGGTATGTCACGAGAAAGGTGTCCTGATAGAACTTCACCGCTGTATGTGGCCGGTACAGGCTGTTCCATCAAAAGGTGAAGTTCATATGGTTCATCACAGCAACTATAGCGTGAGCGGGGATAATTTCAAGTTAGCAGCGGCTGAGTAGAAGGGGGTTTGTGAGATCTGCCGAAAACCCGGTCGTCTCTGGTATGGGGATGGTGTCGCGGTTTCATCCCGCTGCTGCTTAGTCTGTTGTATAAGCAAAGAGCCGGAAGAGTCCGGCCCCATATGCAGCAACTTAAGCCATTTTATATGTTGAAGCAGGTGTAAATCAGGCTACCAATGCCCCCCATCCCGGCATGCTGCGCATGCTTTCCCTTCCCCCACTCGCTGCCGACGGGAAGAGCATCCGTCGTTCGCTCCGAGGGAAGGGGAAACAACCCACTCATACACAAAAAAGTCCTTCCCTCCGAAAGCAAATCGAAGATTTGCCGAGTGGGGGAAGGATTTAGGATGGGGGCTTTTTTCGCCTCAAATCTCTAAAGTTGCAGTACATGGGGCCGGAAGAGTCCGGACCTTTGCGTTTGTGGTCTTATCCCGTTATCGGCTGTGCGGTGGGATCGAGTCAGCTACTGCGTGGCCGCTATTGCATGGCGAAGTTCACGGTTTCGCTGATCGCTTCCTCGATCCACAGCAGGCCGACAGGCGCGGAAGGATCGCCACCATAGCGGTTGATGCGCTTGAACTGGGCGTCGGTGCGCAGGCTGGTGATGACCGATGACTGGTCGGTCATCATCATCTGATCGTAATTGTCCGCCAGATTGAAGTATCCGATGGCCGCAGCGCGTGCAAGAATGCTCTCGATGGCGGCGGGTTCTGTTTCAAAAACGTGTACGCCGAAGTTTGTCACGTTGGCGATGCCCAGATAGACAATCGTGCCATCGGCATAGAGCGCGACACTGTACACCGGGCAGAGGCCGTAACAGGGGGTCTGCTCAAGCGTTGCGACTGGCGTATCCTCACCATTGGAGACGGTAGAGATGTCAAACGGGACACCGGTCCATAAGCTGGTGCGGGCCATGATGTCAATCCAGTGTTCAAGGAAAGGCAGGGCCAGCGGTGCGCTGTCGTCACCGGTGTAGCGATGGATGCTGTGAGTCTCACCGTCGCGTGTCACCGAGGTGTTGATATAGGGCAGGTCGCTGACGGTCATCGTGTCATAGGCTTCATCCCATTCGAAGTAACCGGCATCCTCGAAGACCTGCACCATCTGGGCGACGACTTCCGGGTCGATTTCGCTGGTGTGTTCACCCATCAGTTCAACGAAGCGTTCGCCGCTATAGATCACGGTGCCATCTGAATAGATCGCCACCGTATAAATCGGGCACGATCCGAAGCAGGCGGTACGCTGAAGCGTGATGACTGGGACGGCGTCAGTGGGAACAGTCGTATCGCTGGTGGCCTCGCTGGTCGCCTCTGGTTCTTCGGTCGGGGTGGTCTCCTGTGCGCTGACGGTGACGGCACCCAGTATCAGTAAGATCAGCAGGTATAGGGTTCTGAACCTGTTCATGTTTGATTTTCCTCTCGTTGAAGTGTCTGATGTATAGACGACAAACAGCGTGAAAAAGTTCTCCGGTCACCGGCAGCGCGGGGCAGGCTACTGCATGGTGCAGGCTACTGCATGAGGGAGTTCGCGAGCTCGTTGATGGCTTCCTCAAGCCAGAGCAGGTCGATGGGGGCAGACGGATCACCGTCGTAACGGGTAATGCGCTTGAACTGGTCCGTAGTGCGCACACTGGTGATGAATGATGACTGGTCGGTCATCATCACCTGATCATAACTGTCGCCCATATTGAAGTAACCGATGGTTTTAGCGAGGACAGGAATGCTTGCAATCGAGGCAGGTTCGGTTTCAAAGAGATGCACGCCGAAGTGTTGCACGCTGGCGATCCCCATATAGACGACGGTACCATCCGCATAGAGTGCGACCGCGTAAACCGGGCAGAGACCGTTACAGGGGGTCTGCTCCAGCGTTGCCACAGGCGTATCCTTACCATTCCAGACGGTGGAGATGTCAAATGGAACACCGGTCCATGAGGCGGTGCGCGCCATGATATCGATCCAGTACTCAAGGAAGCGCAGGGCAAGCGGTGCGCTGTTGTCACTTGTGTAGCGATGGATACTATGCGTTTCGCCGTTGCGTGACACCAAGGTGTTGACATAGGCCCCGTCAGTGATGGTCATGGTGTCGTAGGCTTTATCCCATTCGAAGTAACCGGCGTCCTCGAAGACCTGGACCATCTGGGCGACAACTTCCGGGTCGATTTTGCTGATGCGTTTACCAATGACTTCAACAAAGCGTTCGCCATTGTAAACGATGGTCCCATCTTCATGGACGGCGACGGTATAGACGGGGCATTTCCCGAAGCAGGGGGTGCGCTCAAGGGTGATGGCGACCGGCGCATTGGGTTCTTTGGTTGGGTGGTTTTTCTGAGCGCTCATTACAGCAGCGGTGAAAATCAGGATGATCAGAAGCCCCAGGGTTTCGAGACCGTTCATTGTCGAAATTCCTCTCGTTGCTGTCTGTTTTCTCCGTCTGTTCAGGATATAGACGATGCCCGTGCTGAAAAGTTCTCTGACCGCGGCAATTAGAAAATATGTACCTCTATTTTACGCAGATGGGTTATGATATGAGGACAGGAAATCCCTACAGATGGACATCGGCTGAAACCGCCTTTATTCATTGGCTGGAAGAGATCAAGGGGGCTGATCATGTGCCGGAATATCAAGAATCTCTATAACTTTGACCCTGCGGTGACTGAAGAGGAGATCCGGGCCGCATCGCTGCAATTTGTGCGCAAGGTGACCGGCTTCAACAAGCCATCGAAGGCGAATGAGGAAGCGTTCAACGCGGCAGTTGAGGCGATCTCCGCCGTGACGCGCACGCTGCTGGACTCGCTGGAGACAAAAGCGCCTCCAAAAGATCGGGAAGTCGAAATTGCGAAGTTAAAGGAACGTTCCGCACTGCGGTTTTCGCGGTAGGTTTACCTCACCCGTCATGTTTCACATGCCACCCTTCCCATTTTACTGCGTTCATGGAGAGGGAAACCGCGTCGGACGCGCCGTTGCGTGTCCCTACGATTATGCTGCAATAGGCGGTCTGGGTGGACATGCTGATGTCGTTTTATAATTCAATACGGAGAAAAACGGGCGACCACACAGGGTCGCTCCTATAGCGGAATCGCTCCGAAAAATGATCTCCCTCGTAATTTGTGAAAGATCATAAGCATGTCCCTACAGTATGTCACAGCGGTGCTTGTGGGATTGCACAGGCGCAGCATCGTGGCTGATGGTTTCTGATGCTTGACTCTCCAGTTACTGGAGACGTTATCGTGCAGGTATCGACTTGAATCAGGAGGAGCGAACATGCACGAATTGACATTACGCGGGACACCGGCTCAGATGGGCATGCAGCACGGCGCAATGCTGGCGCAGACAGAAGGTGGACTGATCCTGCCGCCGCTGAATCCGGCACTGCTGCCGCTGGCGGCCGACTGCGAAAAAGTCGCACAGCAGCACACGCCGCGCTTTGTGGAAGAGATGGGCGCTTTTGCAGAAGCGGCGAACATCCCCTATGACGCGCTCATGGCGGTGACGCTGACCATCCCGCTGGCGCAGACGATGCCGTCATGCAGTGTGGTGGCCGTGCTGCCGGAACGCAGCGCGACCGGTCAGATGATGGTGGGGCGCAATTATGACTTCTCCTATGAGCTGGAGGAAGGGTCCGCGCTGTATCACACGTTTCCTGATGCCGGGTATAAACACACTGGTGCCTGTGATATCTGGATCGGGCGGGAAGACGGCCTGAACGAGCACGGGCTGTTTGTGGCGATGAGCGCGACCTTCCTGCCCGGTATACAGGCGGGGCTGCCGTTCTGGTTCATCGTCCGGCATATGCTGGAACACTGTGCGACAGTCGATGAAGCAGCGGCGTGGATTCAGTCTGTGCCGCACAGCCAGAGCCGCAATTACATGCTGGCAGACCGTAACAAAGCACTGGTGGCTGAAGCCAGCATCAACGGTGTCTGCTTCCGTGAAGCGCAGGACGGCGTGCTGGTGATGACCAATCACCCAGCTACCCCTGAACTGCGGCCACAGGCCAGTTTTGAGCCGCCTGATTCACAGGTACGCTTTGATCGTCTGCAAAGCCTGCACCGTCTGCCAGATGGTCATGTGACGTCAGACGATCTCGAAGCGGCGATGAATGACCGTGAGAATCATGTGTGCGCCCATCACTCGTTTGATGGTCAGATGTTCGGAACGCTCTGGTCGATGATCGCGTATCCGTCAGAGCAGCGGCTTGCGATTGCACGAGGGACCGGTGACAATCAGGGCACGATGAAGTATCAGGATTACAGGGTGTAATGTTCAGGATTGGCGCGTTCTCTCAGCTTACCGGTGTGACGGTCAAAACGCTGCGCTATTACGATGAAGTCGGGCTGCTGAAGCCGAGTGAAGTGGACCGCTTTACCAGCTACCGTTATTACACCGTCGAGCAGATCGATCGGCTGAATCGGATTCTGGCGCTGAAGGATCTGGGCTTGTCGCTGAATGAGATCCGCCGCGTGCTGTGCGAGAACCCGTCTGCTGCCGAAATGCGTGGGATGCTGCGTCTGAAACAGGCGCAGCTCCGGCAGACGATTGATGAAGAGCAGGCACGGCTGCAGCGGGTGGAAGCACGTCTGCGTCAGATCGAGCGTGAAGGCCAGATGCCGCTGCATGAGGTGGTGATCCGCGAAGTCCCGGCGCAGAAGGTGCTGGCGTATCGTCAGGTGCTGGCGGGTCCGTGGGAAATTGCGCCGCTGTTCATGCGGGTGTGGGGGACGCTCCAAAACGCAGGGATTGAGGCTGTTGGCCCACATCTCGCGCTGTATTACCACGGTGAATACCGCGAATACGATCTCGATGTCGAAGTGGCAGTGCCGGTCGCTGATGCTTCACCGTCTGAACTTCCTCTGGAAGATGGCGGCCTGATGCAGTGCCGGATGCTGCCTGCGATTCAGGCGGCGTCTACGCTGTGCCGGATGGAATCACAGGCGGATATTTTTATGGCGAACCGCGATCTCGGTGTCTGGATTACGGAGAACGGTTATGGCCTGACGGGGGATGCGTGTCGTGAGGTGTATGCGCAGCCAGCCTGTGAAGGCGAGCCGCTGATCTTCGAAGTTCAGCTTCCGGTGGAGCGGGTCGGATAAGGCCGCGTCACGGCATGTTGCATTTCTCACAAATTGTGCTATTATAACGATACGAAACGGTATCGTATCTGTAATTGACGCATTGTGAGATTATGAACGACTCTGAAGTGTCATATAAAGCAGGACGCCCCCGCAGTCAGGAAGCACATCGGGCTATTCTGGATGCCACGCTGATGCTGTTGGCCGAGGTCGGATTTCAGGCATTAAGTATGGAGCAGGTGGCTGCACGTGCAGGAACCGGAAAAACCACGGTTTATCGGCGCTGGTCGTCGAAGGAAGCACTGGTGTCGGATGCTATCCGCAGTCTTCAGGCAGAGATGCCGGTGATTGACAGCGGAAATCTGCGCGAAGATCTTCTCCTTATGTATCGCTCTGCCTTTCAGGGGCTTGAGGCTAACCCACTGATAAAGCCGCTCTATCTGCGGTTGTTCAGTGAGTGGTCGGCAGGGTCTGATGTGTTTCAGGTCTTTCTGAACCAGTTGATCTCCCCACGTTTTCAGCAGTTCACAGAGATAGTTGAAAAGGCGCAGCGCCGTGGTGACATCCGTCAGGATCTCTCACCAGGTATGGCGGTTGATCTGCTGGTGGGACCGGTGCTGTTCCGCTGGCTGGCGACAAATACCCTGACCGGGGCTTCTGAGACAGCAGACTTTGACAGGTATCTTGAGCAGACTGCCGATCTCATCCTGAAATGTCTCGCATAAAAGTGCTTCATCTACATCACGGAAAACGAAGATGACAACATTCAACAATCAGATTGTGGTAATTACCGGCGGCGGGGCAGGGATTGGGCGTGCGCTGTGCGAAGCACTGGCAAAGCAGGGAGCAATCGTTTTTATCGGCGACATTGATGAGACGAATGGTCAGGCGGTTGCTGCTGCAATTACTGCGCAGGGTGGGCAAGCGCACTTTGTTCAGGTCGATGTATCGCGTGAGCATTCTGTCCGAAGTCTGATCGAGAGGGCAGCAGCACAATATGGACGCATTGATTATCTTTTCAATAACGCCGGCATCGCGATTGGGGGTGATGCGCGAGACCTCACGCTGGATCAATGGCATCGAGTCTTTAACGTGAACTGGCATGGTGTGCTGTACGGCTCCACGATTGCCTATCAGATCATGGCGCGGCAGGGTCACGGGCATATTATCAATACGGCTTCGGCAACCGGCCTGATGCCGCAGCCGGGGAATGCCCCGTACTGTGCCAGTAAACATGCGGTGGTTGGATTGTCACTTTCACTGCGGGCTGAAGGGGCTGATCTGGGTGTAAAGGTGAGCACGATCTGCCCGGGGCGTGTTCAGACCGATATTTTTAAGTCATCGGTTGTCGTCAACGTCGCGCCGGAGTATGTGGCGCAGAATGTCGCGACGAAGGCAATGGACGCATCCGAGGCTGTACGGATTATCCTTGATGGTGTGATTCACAATCAGGCCGTGATCATCTTCCCGTTTTCGGTTCGCATGGCATGGTATGTCAATCGCTTTTTCCCGCGTCTGATGGAACCTGCATGGATTAAGCGTATGCGTCATCTGCGACAGTACCGGACTGCACCCGTAGAATCGTCATCACAGGGAGTCACTTCCTGAAGCGGCGTGGGCGCGCAAAATCCAGCCTTTAATTTCACGTCGTTTGCAGCGGCTAAGCCCGGTTCAGTTCATCAAGGCGGCGCTGGAGGTACGTGCGCTCCAGCGTATTCTGGCACAGATCGAGGGCTGTCTGATAGGCATCGGCGGCGGCTTCGCGCTGATGGGTGCGGCGCAGCAGATCGGCGCGGGCGGCGTGATAGGGGAAATAACCGCGCAGGTCGGATGCCAGCGGCAGGAGCAGGTCGAGTCCCTTGTATGGGTTTTCGGCAAAGGCGACGGCGACCGCATGGTTGACCTCGATCACGGGCGAAGGTGTCATCTCCAGCAGCACGCGATAGAGTGCGGCGATCTGCATCCAGTCGGTCTGATCGGCAGTGAGGGCCTCGGCATGGAGGGCACTGATGGCGGCCTGGATCTGATACGGTCCGGGATGCCGCATCACCAGCGTGTCATCCAGAACAGCGATCCCTTCGCGGATCTGATCTGAATCCCAGAGGGTGCGATCCTGCTGATCAAGCAGCACGAGTTCACCGGCGGCATTCACGCGGGCTGACCGCCGCGCATCGTGCAGCAGCATCAGCGCCAGCAGTCCGCGAGACTCCGCGCTGATATGAGTCGGTGGCAGCAGATCGACCAGGACCCGCGCCAGTCGAATGGCCTCGGTGCAGAGTTCCTGACGGATGAGTGTATCGCCGCTGGTCGCGGTGTAGCCCTCGTTGAAGATCAGGTAAATCACGGCCAGCAGCGCGTCAAGGCGTTCGGCGATCAGATGCGCGGGCGGAATACGATAGGGGATGCCAGCATCGCGGATCTTGTTTTTGGCGCGTGCCAGCCGCTGTGCCATCGTCGGCACAGGGACAAGAAAGGCACGGGCGATCTCGGCAGTGGAGAGGCCGCCAAGGGTGCGCAGCGTCAGCGCGATCTGTGCGTCCAGTGCCAGTGAGGGATGACAGCAGGTAAACATCAGCTTGAGACGCTCATCGGGGATGCTCTCCATGTCTTCGTCTTCATCCTCGTCTGGTGTTTCGGCTTCGATCAGGGCCAGCAGTTGGCCCTGTCTGCGTTCGGCGGTGGTGCGGCGGCGCAGGCGATCAATGGCGCGGCGTTTGGCAATGGCGGTGATCCATGCGGCGGGATTGGCCGGGATGCCGTTAGCCTGCCAGTGTTCCAGTGCTGTGATGAGGGCGTCCTGCACGGCGTCTTCGGCCAGCGTGAAATCACCGAACTGGCTGATCAGTGCAGCCAGCACACGTCCATATTCGGCGCGGAACGTCTGCTCAACCAGTTGGTGACTATCGGAGATCATCAGCGGATCAGAGACGGTTATCAGAATTCGAAAATGGGGCGAATCTCGACCGAGCCATACTTTATGCCGGGAATCTGGGCGGCCAGTTCGATGGCTTCATCGAGGTCTTTGCAGTCCAGCATATAGAAGCCGCCAAGCTGCTCTTTGGTCTCGGCAAACGG
>JAEZAF010000141.1 GCA_023430545.1 Chloroflexota bacterium | reverse complement strand
AGGCTGTAATCAAATTGACCCGCAGTAAGTGTCTCAAACACCTGATAGGCAGCAGTGCAGATCTCGGCGGCATTCCCGGCTTCGGACAAAGCATCGATCAACTGATGCATCATCTCGGACGCTGGCGACTGTTCTGACAGATCAGTGATTAAGGTTTGAGCATCGGCCTCTCTACCGGAGAGCGCATAGGCGATTGCCAGACGTGCTGTCGCATACTGTCGCAATTCCTGCACACCCATTGACGCATCCGGGTTCGGCGCCCGATCTGGCAGCATCAGCCCCTGTTCATAAGACGCGATGGCGGTTTCGAAATCCCCTTCCCACATGGCATTTTCCGCTGCTTTTACCGCGCAGTTGAGGGTTTGGTCATAATCACGCTCATCGGCAACCGGTGTGAAAATGTCTCCATCCCAGCGGTGGGTTTCGGTCTCCTGCCACCCACAGCGCCAGGTATCAGAAGCTCGGAATGTCTGGGTAATCTGATCAGCGGAAAAACTATACGTGATCCCTGACAGGATCTGATCAAGCAAAAGGTCTTCAGTGTTTTGGCAGGCGCTCAGTGATGTTGCCATCAGATTGACCAGCATACTATCCTGCCAGCTCAGCAGAGCTAATGACTGGCATCGGCCAAAACCGCTGGCTGTGAATCTGGCAGAAAACACGACCCACTCATTCACGCCATCTCCGGTCACATCCTGAACAGAATAAGTAAACAGATTGCCAGAGGTGCGACCGCCGCCGCCATAACCGCTTTCCTGAAACCACGGCAGTGGTGTCTCGATACGCCGATAACCGGTATCGGATGCAGGATCAGGCTGGAGCACCCAATAAGTGATATAATTTTCCCTTTTACCCTCACCAGAGCTGTAAGGAATCTGCTCGACGATATAAAGCAGGTACTCTTCTTCGCCATCTCCGCTTAAATCGGCGCGTGTGATCTCAATTTCGAAATCACCAAACGTCAGATGATCGGCAGACGCTAACTGTGATTCATTTTCCCGCAGCCATGCCTCAATCAGCCACGTATTCCATGTATCCTGATTATTGCGATCAGCAAACCGTGAAACCTGATTTGAATAATAAGAACGATAAGCCCGCGCGATCTCCTGTAACATGTCAAAAGGCTGATTCATGAAATCCGGATAGCGGCGGAACAATTCCAGATACGTCAGCAGCAGGATACTTTCGTCACGCTCACTCTCCTCGATGATCGTCGGTACAGCGGCCAGATATTCCTCTACGGATGGGACACGCAGCACAGGTTCCTGTACAGCACCCGCCGCACCGTCACTCAGCAAAAGCAGAGCTGCAAGTACCAGTAACGCTGTATAGGTGCGCTTCATCTCAGAACTCCTGAAACAGTCTTTACATTCGTTATCACCGAAATCAGCAGCAGTTTCATTCAGGATGGCAGCCGACCCGTATAGGTCGCACGGGGCCGGATCATGGTATCAACCTCATACTGCTCGATGATGTGGGCGATCCAGCCAGCAGTGCGGCCCAGCGCGAATAGGGTCAGTGCGACATCAGCCTGAAGCTCAAAAGCACGCTGGAGTACCACCAATGCGAAATCAACATTCGGATGCTGCCCAACTGTCTGACTGGCGAAGTCGATCACCTGCGCCGCGAGATCAAGCGCAGGATGCTGATTCACATGCCGGTCGAGCAGATCCAGCAGCACACCGGCGCGCACATCCCCTTCGGGATAGAGATGATGCCCAAAACCTGCCAGCGTCTGTCCACCCTGAAGCCAGCGGCGCATCGCCGTTAATCGGTCTGGCGCGGCTTCGAAGACCTGTAGCATCGTATCGACGCGCTGTGTCGCCCCACCATGACGATAGCCTTGCAGGGCCGCCAGTGCGCCAATCACCGCCTGATACGGCGAGGCGTCGGCAGAGGCAATCGCACGCGCCGTAAAAGCCGAGACGTTCAGCTCATGATCGGCACACAGGATCAATGCGGCATTGATCAGCGGTGTAATGTCTGCATCCCATCCCTGCGCGACAGCCTCTGCAATCGTAATCCCGGGATTGATCGGGGCAGATGTTGCAGACCGAATCATGTGCTGGATGATGCGTACACCGATTCGGGCGACATTCTGGGGACTGTGGTCAAACGCCTGAAGATCCGCTTCAGCAGAGGCAGCCAACGCAATCTGCATACGAATCAGGGCTGAGGCAGTCGGTGTCTCGATTGGCATCAGTGAAGATACAGGTTGGCTTTCAGCAAACAGCCGTTCCCCGGCTTCCATATCATCCAGCCACAGCAAACCACAGACATCTTCAAACCCAGCGGACTGGGCCAACGCGGACACACGCTGACCGCGATAGTAAAGCTCACCATTAGTGATCAGCGTCAATGCGGAGTCCATGACGGGAGCGCCCCAGTGCAGCGCCTGCTGGACCTTCTGCTGCACAGCCTGTGATGGGTCCTGACGCTGTGCCTTGCGTTCTAGTAATCGCTGAACATCTTCAGCAAGATAGCGGCGCTGGCGCGGATCATCTGGTGAGGTCTCGCTGCGGATCAACCCACGGCTGACATAGGCATAAAGTGTCGCCGGGGTGATCTGAAGCGCTTCGGTCACTTCTTTTGAGGTGAGATAGCGTTTTTTCAAGATGTCATCCTATGGATATATTGATTACTTAATCAATATTGACAATATATCCTGAAAATTCTATGTTGGAAAGACGAGAGTGATTATTTAGACCCAAAAGGCGATTTTACGATGATGATTGAACCCGATTTCCCTGAATATTTTGAGGACAGCTTTCCACGTGACCAGTTCCCGCAGTATGTCTGGGCTGAGGGAAAGCGCCCTGATACCCTTTCCGCGCAGGCATGGACAACGGAGACTACTCACCGCGATGGGCAGCAGGGCGGCCTGCCGCTGACAACCGAAGCGTCGCTGAAAATCTATGACATCCTGTGTGCTTTTACCGGCACCAGCGGTGCGATCCGTCAGGCGGAGTTCTTTGTCTACCGGCCATCAGACCGGGCGGCATTGGAAAGCGCAATGGAGCGCTACCACTCCGGCGCACCGATTGAACCGACGACCTGGATACGCGCAGCGGCCAAAGA
This sequence comes from Chloroflexota bacterium, assembly GCA_023430545.1. Classification (GTDB taxonomy): domain Bacteria; phylum Chloroflexota; class Anaerolineae; order Aggregatilineales; family Phototrophicaceae; genus JAEZAF01. Next base: position 8,478 of record JAEZAF010000141.1, on the reverse strand, counting down.
TGTCGAACTGATCAGGTCGCTTGGCGTCCGTGAGACCGGGATGCTGGCCTCGGCTTCAGATTATCACACCTTCCACAAATTCAAGCCCGGTGGACGCAATCAGGCGGCGCAGACCTATCTGGATGCGGTGCGTATGGTAGTGGATGCTGGTATTCGTCCGCGCCTGCATCTAGAAGATGCAACCCGTGCGCCGATGGATTTCATACAGCCGTTCGTTGAGGCAGTGCAGGCCATCTGCGAACCAGCAGGACTGCGGCCTAAATTCCGTGTGTGCGATACGATGGGACTCGGCCTGCCCTACGACGACGTCGAACTGCCACGCAGTATCCCACGCATCATCCGGGCGCTGCGTGTTTTGGGGCTGGAACCTGAAGAGCTGGAATTCCACCCGCATAACGATACATGGCTGGTCGTTGCCAACTGTCTGGCCGCGATCAGAGAAGGATGCGCGGCGATCAACGGGACGTCACTCGGCAAGGGCGAACGCACAGGCAACGCGCCGCTGGAAGGTGTGCTGCTGCATCTGATGGGCATGGGCTACTTCACCGATGATGCACCGGACTTCAAAGCGCTGAATGACCTGTCCGCGCTGTACGCCGAGATGGGTGAACCCGTCCCGCCGAAGTATCCGCTGTATGGACGTGACGCACACCGGACACGCGCCGGCGTCCATGCGGATGGGTTGAACAAGTTCTGGTGGATGTACGCGCCGTTCAATGTGCCGGATCTGCTGGGGCGTCCGCTGGAGGTCTCGCTGACGAAGGACAGCGGCCTCGCGGGGCTGATCTTCCTCATCAAACAGCATACGGGTGTGGAACTGGCGAAAGACGACAGCGGCCTTCAGGCACTGTATCAGTGGATGGTCGCGGAGTTCGATCAGGGTCGTCAGACCAGCATCGAATGGGAAGAACTCGCACCACTGGTGGCGCAGCATCTGGGCGTCAAGGCATAAAAATCATCCTGGGCTGTAGGAGCTGGATTCTTCCAGCCCAGATAACTTGTCAATACAAACGAAACGGGGTGGCTCACTAACCACCCCGTTCACAATATGAACGTTACTTTTCGCCGATGATCTCGGCGTCCATTTCCTTTTCGGCAAGGATGCCGCGAAGCTCGAACACCTGATCACGCATTGCGGCTGCTTTCTCGAACTCAAGCGCCTTGGCTGCGCGTTTCATCTCGTTCTCAAGCTCCTTGACCAGCTTGTGAAGCTCGGTCTTGCTCAGTCTGGCGTAATCCACCGGACCGGTTTCTTCCGCTGACTTACCGTCTTCTTCAGCGACCATCATGCGGACACGATCCGTCAGGTCGCGCACCGCCTTGATGATGGCGGTTGGCTCGATACCGCGCTCCTTGTTATACGCATCCTGTACCGAGCGGCGGCGCTCGGTTTCTTCCATCGCCCGCCGCATCGAGTCCGTCACACGGTTGGCGTACAGGATCACCTGCCCTTCCAGATGACGGGCTGCACGGCCAATGGTCTGGATCAGCGCGGCTTCTGAACGCAGGAAGCCTTCCTTGTCCGCATCCAGAATGGCGACCAGCGAGACTTCCGGCAGGTCGATCCCTTCACGCAGCAGGTTAATCCCGACAATCGCATCGTACACACCGAGACGCAGATCGCGCAGGATTTCGACACGTTCGAGCGTCTCAATCTCGGCGTGCAGGTAATGCGCCTTGATACCGATCTCGTTGAGATAACCGGCCAGTTCTTCCGACATCTTCTGTGTCAGTGTCGTGATCAGCGCACGCTGGCCTTTCTTGACGCGCATCGCCACTTCCTGAAGCAGATCGTCAATCTGGCCTTCGACCGGGCGGACAACCACCTGTGGATCGAGGATACCCGTCGGGCGAATGATCTGCTGGACGACCTGCTTGCTGATGCCCAGTTCATACGGCCCGGGCGTCGCAGTCGTGAAAATCGTCATCCCGGCGCGATCCTCAAACTCATCGAACTTGAGCGGACGGTTGTCCATCGCACTCGGCAGACGGAAGCCAAAGTCCACCAGATTCTGCTTGCGAGCCTGGTCACCGTTGTACATCCCACGTACCTGCGGGATGGTCATGTGGCTTTCGTCAATCACCAGCAGATAGTCATCGGGGAAGTAATCGAGCAGGGTGTGCGGTGGTGTCCCTGGGGCGCGCTGTTCGAGGTGACGCGAGTAGTTTTCGATGCCGGACGTGAAGCCAACTTCACGCAGCATCTCAACATCATAACGTGTACGCTGCTGTAAACGCTGCGCCTCAACCAGTTTGCCGTCCCGCTTGAAGTATTCGAGCTGCATCTCCAGCTCTTTTTCGATGTCAGTAATGGCCTGCTTGAGCTTATCCTGATCGGCAAGGAACTGCGTCGCAGGGAAGACCACCACTACCGGCTGATCACTGAGCAGTTCACCGGTCAGCGGGTCAAAGCGCAGCACACGCTCAATGTCATCATCAAACATGGTGATGCGATAGGCCGCATCTTCATACGGAGGGTAGATCTCCAGTGTATCACCACGCACCCGGAAGTTACCGTGTTCGAGCGTCATATCATTACGGGTGTACTGAAGCGCGACCAGACGGCGCAGGATCGCTTCCCGTCGGAGGGTATCCCCTACCCGCAGCTCGAGAATCGACTTCGCCCACGTCTCCGGGTCACCGGTACCGTAAATGCACGAGACCGAGGCGACGATCAGTACATCACGGCGTGAGAGGAGCGCGGCCTTGGCAGCAATACGCAGGCGCTCGATATGCTCGTTGATCTCGGTCTGCTTTTCGATGTAGAGGTCATAGCGCGGAACGTAGGATTCCGGCTGATAGTAGTCATAGTAACTGACATAGTACTCGACGGCGTTCTTCGGGAAGAAGCTCTTGAACTCTGCGTAGAGCTGCGCCGCCAGTGTCTTGTTATGGGCGAGAATCAGCGTCGGGCGCTGTGTCTGCTGTACGAGATTCGCGACGGCAAAAGTCTTGCCCGTACCCGTTGCACCTAAGAGTGTCTGGTACTTGTAATTCTGCTGGATGCCTTCAACAAGTTGTTCAATGGCTTTGGGTTGATCCCCGGTGGGTTTGAAGTCCGATACAAGTTGAAACGCCATACGCGATCTCCTGAAGGTGTGGAACTTCCGTTCGATTGGGGATGGAGGATTATAGCAATTTACGGCCTCTGCTGCCAGACCGAATGTTCGGAAAACGACCGATTCTGATGCTGGTTTTCTGTGACAAATGTACGCTAGATCTGCTCGTATTGCAGATCATAGAACTCGAAGGCATCGCCAATCGCCGGTTGAGCAACCGCCATCATGACCGATCCATCCAGGCCGGCCAGTGACCGTCCCAGTTCGATGGCATCCCCAATGGTGTACGAATAGCGAATATCAATCTTTTTGCCGAGTTCATCTGCGACGGCACGCGCACCCGCGACCGCTTCTGCCTCGTCGGGGAAGAAGATCGTTACGTTGCGCGGGCTGCGGGTAATCACCAGTGCATCGACCACCGGCAGCAGTTCGCGATAAACGGCGGGTGCATCACGGTCTGTCGGGATAGCGCTAATAAGCACCACTGGCTGTTTCAACCGGTTACGGACGCTTTGAAGGAACAGTCGTGCCGAAAACGGATTGATTGCGCCGTCAATATAGACATCCGGCTCGGTTTGAAGCCGCTGACCGCGTCCCGGCCAGATGGTGGTTTCTAATCCTCGGCGGACGGCTTCGACATACTCGGCGCTGCTGTGCGCAATCCCCCCCAGACGGCCATGAATATTCCCTGCCCCCCATGATGCCAGTGTCGCGTTATCAATCTCGTAGTGTCCCATAAATGGCAGATCAATCTCACCATAACGTCCCAGTCCCATGCGGACGCCATTGGGAAGTTCGCCGATGAAACGGCCTATATCCATGGGAGCCAGCCAGTCGAACTGTGCATCGCGACTTTCGGCCTCACGGCGCAGCACTTCCATGACTTCTGGTGCCTGTGGAAGGCTGTAGGCATAGCTCTGTGGTTTGATGATGCCCGCCTTATGCCAAGCGATGCGTTCCAGCGTTTCGCCCAGATAGCGCGTATGCTCAAGGACAATCGGTGTAAACAGGGACAGCATATTCGGGATCAGCGCATTATCGTCAAAACGGCCCCCACGTCCCACTTCGACAATCGCCACATCAACATCATTTTCATCGAACCAGCGCAGGGCCATCGCGAGAAAGATAGCAGTCGGACTGAGATACTTCATCGGCTCAAGCCCTTCCACCACGGCATCAATCGACGGCGCGAGGCTGTCGAGGATGCGCATAAAGTCGGCTTCGGGGATCATCCTGCCATTCACGCGGATACGCTCACGGTGATCACGTAACTGTGGGCTGGTAATGGTGCCGACGGTGTGCCCAAGATGTTTGAGGATATTAGCCGTCATCACCGTTACTGAGCCTTTGCCTTTGCTTCCGGTCACAACGGCATATTCACGGCGCGTCAGCAGCAGGGCTTCGCGTTCCAGCAGCAGGCTGGCCGGGCGCATATCCCGTGTGTATTCGTCCAGACCGCGTGTGCGCCAGCCGCTGGCAGCAATCGACTTGAAGATATAATCCACGGCCTGCGCATAGGATTCAAACCGCATGTTGATACAACTCCATCCTTGGTGTGCTGAGTGGGTCAGTCATGCCGCTGGGAATTCTGTGCACCACGCTGGCGTGCCTGACGCTGTTCCAGTTCGGTATCCCCCATACCGGGGAACCATTCATCGGGGAAAGAATCCGTAGGCCGGGTGACTGTCATACCGCCGAGATCGCGTGCGATAAATTCTAACTGGCGGGGATTGAGCCATGTGACAGCATCGACCTGTACGGCACGCGCCCCAGCGTCGATATAATCCCGCGCGTCTTCGGGAGTATGAATGCCGCCTGCGCCGATCACCGGGATATCGGAGAGCCGACGCGCTACCTGTCCCACCATGCGCAGGACCAGCGGCTTGATCAGCGGGCTGTAAAGCCGTCCACTGACGAGCCGCCCCGTCATCGGATCGCGTACGGTCCCGCGAGGTGGCGCACACACTACCAGAGCATCAGCCCCGGCATCAGCGACCGGTTCAGCAAGCTGAAGCGCATCCAGCATGGGAAGGCGCACCAGTACCGGTTTTTCGGCCTTGCTGACGGCTGCATCCACCAGTGCCAGCGCTTCCGACCGATGAATGCCGTCATTCAGGCCCAGTTCGATACCAGCGATGCATTCTTCTTCATCCAGGCGGGCCACACTTTTACGAACCTGATCGACTGTCGTGGCAACCAGATGAAGGATGACCGGAATCGGCGCGGCAGCCCACATATTGCGGTGGGTTTTCAGCGTCTTGCTCAGCCCTGGGTTCGGCAGGCCGGTATGCAGCAGCACACCCGGATTCGGGTCCAACGGTACAACACGCGTCCCTGAAGCCGGACGCCACGGCTCATAGGTGACTGGATTGGTAACAATCGCCCCCAGTTTCTCAATGTTAATCAGATCGGCGTAAAGCTCACCATAGCCAAACGTCCCGGCGGCGGGCATCACGGGTGACTGAACGCTGATCGGGTTTTTGGCACTGCGGGTGATGTCAATCGCCATAGCGCATGTCCTTGAGTGGGTTTTTCAGGCTTTTGATTTGCATCGGATTGCTTCAGGAAAGGATGACCTGCGTCAGATCGAAAGCGGGGCCTTCGGTACACACCAGACTGGTCCCGTTGCCGTGTACCGTGCGGAGCATGCAGGCCTGACACGCACCCGTACCGCATGGCAGTGTCGGCTGGAAGACACCAAACAGGTAATTGCGTGGGACATCCTGCCGAAGCTGGCGGAAACGATCCAGTACCTTATTAAAGCGCTCGGCTTCGTCACGTGGGCCGACGGTCACAAACACCTGATCCGCCCAGCCTAAAGTCATCACCTGATTGCGCCATATAAATTCGTTTTCGTCCTGCTCGAAAACCACCCCCGGCTGACGCTCACCACCAGTCGAAACGACCGGATCACCCAGTTCGATCTCGACTTCAGCGGGAAGCATCTTTGTATCAAACGCCATCGCCGAGCCAAGCAGGACCAGCGTCACACTGATCTTGTTGCCCAGTAACCATGGGATGGTCATCAGCAGCGGTGTGGGTGGTGTGTCATAGGCCACCAGCAGGACATTACGCAGCATCCCGGCCCCGCGAAAGCGGAAAGGCTGCCCTACCAGTCCCAGCACCGAAACGGTAGACGGAACTTCGTAGTGTTCGGACAAAGGGCGCTCGACCACCACCTTATCACCGCGTTTGACCATCACCGGCCACCACTGCTGAAGCAGATAGGGCGACAGCGAGTCCTCAACGCGGACCAGCAGTGACTGCCCCGGCTTGAGATTGAGGAAATAATTATCGGTAAACGATAACTCCAGATGCTGGAACGTCGAGAACAGCGTTGTACGCTCGATGTTTGCGGTTGCCTGTTTCATACCTGCCCATCTATCTGGTTGAAATTGTCACATCATCATGTGTTCGTCTGTATCAATTTAACACGATCGTGCAAAAGCTGGTAGTTTAACGGGTAGTTTAATCGGGCAGTTCAACAGGTTGATCATCAGGATCAGCAACTGGAATCGACACTCTATGGCTTACAGGCTATCATATCCGCATACCCAGGGAGAGCCGCGATGGTTGATCTTGAGACTGCTACAATCCGTTTATATGAAGAAGCCAGCCTGACCGAAGATCTTGTCGATCAGGATGCGACAATGCTGCTGAAATGGGCAGAACAGCAGGTCGCTGATCTGGTCACGAAATATGGCAGCGATGAAGAAGCCTTTGAGAACGCATTCAGCGCCCTGCGTTCGATGGTTAAAAATATGAACCGCTTCGTCGGGCAAAGCGCGATGAGTGCCGAAGAGCAGCAGGCCAAGCGACTGGAAAATATCAGCCAGTCCGCCGGGCAAATCGGCTTCGAGCTGACCCCAACCTTTAGCGCACAGTCCCAGAGCCGTGGCACGCAGAGCCAGACCGAGATGCTCCAATCCATGCTCAGTTCATTGCAAAAGACGGACAGCGTCGGCACCGCAGGTGGCACGGCTCAGCCGACTGGCGGCGCGCCTGCTCCAGGTGGACGTACGGCCAGTACCGTCACAGCCAGTACGGGCGAGGCCAGTAACTCAGCCGTCGCGCAGACTGGTGGTAACCAGACTGCCGGTGATGCTCAAAGTGCTCGCTCACATCAGCAGCAGATGACACTTCAGCCCTCATCCTCCAGTGCGTCTGTATCTGAGACGCCCAGCGAGACTGCCAGCGATATGCCTGGATCTATATCCGATCACATGACCGATGAACGCATGATGCGGGTCTTCACTGTACACGATCACGATAATCACCGTGATCCTGCAGATCGCGCTGACCCTGCTCAGACGGAGCAAAATGCATCAGGTGATTCAGAAACCGCCGCTGCCTCACAGGACACAAAACCGGGCTTATCCTCACTGGCTTCAAAACTGCGTGATGTGATGGTCCAGCGTCATCAGACGGATGAAGGCGAAGACGTGACTGGTGATCAGAATAGCGATACGGGCACTGAGCTTCCCAATCACCCGAAAAATCAACCTGATTAGCGATTCGCAGAGTCAAGAGCATCAGATAGCCGATAGCCGATAGCCGATAACCACACCCAGTACCGGGCTGGATTTTGATTTTTACACCGATAGAGGTCCTTATTATTCATGGCAAAGAAAAGCACGAAAAAGTCCCAGAAGGCAAATCCTATCGCCAATTTTCTCCGCGCACTGGTCACGGGGATTCTGATTTTCCTCGCGATTGTGATCTCTCAGATCACCGGCATCGATATTCTGGGTGTACTGGGTGTCACCACACCGCTTCCCCCGACACCGATTCAGGTGACCGTGCCGGCGAACCCCGCCTCAGTGACGACGATCCCAGTGGGTCAGGGGTTCGGCGCAGCCAAAGGCTTCTGGCAGATCTATTTCACCAATCCGACAGGTGGCAATACCTTCAGTAACGGGATCAATGTCCCGCTGGCACAGGCGGTTAACGGCGTGACCTCGACACTGGACATCGCCGCCTTCGAGTGGAATGACCCGACACTGACACAGGCCGTGGTCAATGCCAGACGGCGCGGCGTGCAGGTGCGAGTCGTGGCGGACAATGAACATACACTGGACGATGAAGATTCGACCATCGCACAGCTTGTCAGCGCCGGTATCCCGGTTGTATACGACCAGCGGTCCGCGTTTATGCACAACAAGTTCATGATTATGGACGGGGCAACCGTCTGGACTGGCTCCATGAATTACACTTTGAACGACATCTTTCGCAATAACAACAATCTGATGATGCTGCGCTCGAGGCGGGCGGTGGAGACGTATCAGGCGGAGTTCAACGAGATGTTCGTCCAGAGCCAGTTTGGACCACGAAGCCCTGCCGCCAATACCGCCAATTATCTTCAGGACGGCGTGCCGATCATGATCTTCTTCGGGCCGGAAAATCAGGTGATGCCCGCGAT
>JAEZAF010000140.1 GCA_023430545.1 Chloroflexota bacterium | reverse complement strand
CGGGCGCGGGTGATGGCTGTATACAGCAGATTGCGCTGAAGCATCATGTAATGCTGGGTGAGCAGCGGCATGACGACCACCGGATACTCTGATCCCTGACTGCGATGCGTGCTGATGCAGTAGGCGTGGATCAGTTCGTCAACTTCGCTGTAGTCGTAATCGATATACAGGCCGTCGATGACCACTTCGATGCGGTTGTCGTCGTCATCGATGCCGGTGATGCGTCCAATGTCGCCGTTGTAGACATTCTTCTCGTAATTGTTCTTGGTCTGCATCACCTTGTCGCCGACGCGGAAAGTGCGCCCGCCGATCTTCTGCTCCATCAGGCGCTTCTCGCCGTTGAGCGCGTTCTGCAGGGCTTCGTTCAGGGCATGGACACCGGCATCACCGCGATACATGGGCGCGATCACCTGCACGTCATTGATGACGTCCAGCTCCATGCCGAGATCCTGAAATTTGCGCGGCAGGCGGGTTCTGACAATATCGACCACCAGTTCAGCAGTGCGGATGGCATCTTCTGCGCCGAAGAAGTAGAAGTCATCACTGCGGTTGTCCATATAGGGTGCTTCACCGTGATTGATACGGTGCGCATTGACGACAATGTGACTGGTTTCGCCCTGACGGAAGATGACATCCAGCCGCGTGACGTGCGCCAGACCGCTGTCAATGACATCACGCAGGGTGTTGCCAGCGCCAACGCTCGGAAGCTGATCGACATCCCCGACCAGCAGCAGATGACACTCTGGCCTGAGGGCTTTCAGCAGGCTGTTGAACAGCAGCAGATCGATCATCGAGGACTCATCGACGATCAGGAAATCGACTTCCAGCGGGTGATCCTCGTCGGACAGGAAACCTTCTGACGGGCTGTATCCGAGCAGGCGGTGGATGGTGAACGCATCGTATCCGGTGGCTTCCTGCAGGCGCTTGGCGGCGCGTCCGGTGGGGGATGCCAGCGCGAAGCTGTAGCGCTCTTTCACCAGTGCGGCGATCACCATTTGCAGGGTCGTGGTCTTACCTGTGCCGGGGCCACCCGTCAGAATCGACAGTTTGGTTGTCAGCGCGTACTGTACGGCACTCTGCTGCTGTGGTGTGAGGGCAACGCTGTTACCGGCTGAAAGATCCGCCAGATATTCATCCCAGCGAGTGCCTTTCATATCGGCCATAATGGAAGATGAGGTGTTGCACAATTCCCGCAAACGCCGCGCCGCGCCGCTCTCGGCATTGTGGTAAATCGGTAGATAAATAACCTTGGCGCGTTCCCCTTCGACTGTCAGCTCATCGGTGATCAGTTCACCGCCGAGGATCAGAGCATCGACCAGCGCACTCAATCGGGCAGAATTGGATGGATCGATTTTCAGCAGTTCGCAGGCTTTCTCGATCAGGACCGGGCGCGGCGCGAAGGTATTGCCATCCTGTGCAAGCTGGTTGAGCGCGTACAGCAGACCAGCACGCAGGCGCTCACGGGCATCGCTGGCGACGCCCATATTGCGGGCGATGGCGTCCGCCTTGATAAATCCAATCCCGAAGACCTCATCGGCCAGCGTATAAGGGTCGGTCTGCACGCGGCCTATCGCCTCTGCGCCATGATGGTTGTAGATGCGAGTCGCCAGTTTGCTGCTGATACCGTACTGCTGAAGGAAGATCATGGTCTGACGCTGGGCGGCGTTTTCGGCCCAGGCACGGGCCAGCTTGGGCGCAAGGCCAACCTTGAGGCCTTTGACCTCTCCCAGTCGTTCGGGATTGTTGTTGAGGATGTCGATCGTCTCCAGCCCGAAGTGATCGACGATCTTGGCGGCGGTGGCTTCTCCGATGCCGCGCACGATCCCGCTGCCGAGATAACGCTTGATGCCTTCGAGACTGGTGGGGGGGACTGGCTTGACGACCTCGGCGCGGAACTGCTTCCCGTACTTCGGATCGTTGATCCATTCCCCGCCGAACTGGACGCTCTCACCCGGCGCGAGTTCCGGCATGGTGCCGACGACGGTGATGGTCCCATCACGGGCTTCGGCGTCGCGGATACGCTGATCCGCCTTGATCTTGACAACGCTGTAGCCATTGGCGTCGTTAAAGTACGTGACCCGTTCGACGGTTCCAACAAGGATAGTCTGATTCATATTTTATGGGCTTCTGGTGGACGGACTGCCGCTTATTTTACCTGATTCCGGCGATTTTCGCGTCCCTGAGACTTACGGGTTTTCGTTCAGTACAGTCTGTGAGATACAAAAAGGACGCACAGCGATTGTGCGCCCTTTTTCGTCGTGCAGGTGGTTGATACTAAAGCATATTCAGTGCTTTGCGGTAGGTATTCAGTGCGTCCTGCAGATTGCCGGTGCGCATCAGGCCGTCACCGAGCACACGATAGACAGCAGGATTATTCTTGAACTGCTCATCGCGTGTCAGCGAGTTGAGATCACTGATGACCGCCTCAATACTGCGGTTGGAACGCACCACGGCCTCGTAATTCTGAAGCGCAAGTTCGGCGTTGCCTTCACGGATACCCGTTCGGGCGGCAGCCAGCACTTCCTCGACATTGATGCTGGCAGCGGCAGCCGGTACATACGACGGTGATGCGCCGGTCGCAGCGGGCTGCTGGATGGCAGTCTGTACGACGGGCTGTGCCGCAGGCTGCGGTGCAGGCTGCGGTGCAGTGGGCTGAGGCGGCGCGACGGGTGCTTCTGGTTCGGCCTGTGCCGCTGGCGTGATGACCGTCGGCGGAGGTATGACAATCGGCTCTTCGGTGGTGATGCTCTCGGTCAGCCAATCCGGGACTTCGCTGAGGTTTTCGATGCCGGATTCGCGCAGCCATTCAGGGATTTCGAGTTCAGCCGCTTCTTCTTCCAGAATCTGATCGCGCAGCCAGACGGGCATTTCGCCCGATGACGCTTCCGGTGATTCTTCCAGTTCGGCTGCAACCGGTGCGGCTTCGTCGGTCGCATCTGCCACTTCGATCTCAGCGGGTGGGACTGCTTCTGCTGTGACAGAAAGCGGTGTTTCCAGCGCTTCCGGCGGAGTCAGGCTGCTCTGAAGCCAGTTCGGGATACTCTGAAGTGCGCCTGACGGCAGTTCTTCCTCGTCCGGCAGATTGGCGGCGGCCAGTATGACCGTTGGAGCTGCGGCAGCACCGGGCTGGGCCTGTGCAGCTGCTTCAGTGGGTGCGGGTGTCGTCTGCGGTGTGCCCTGCTGAAGTTCATTGAGCTTCTCGGCATACCACTGCGGGATATGGCTGATGTCATCGAGGCCCTGCGTGCGTTCTGCTTCAAACGCTTCCACCCACGGATCAGACGAGTCCATGACCAGTTCATCGCTGGTGATGATCGCGTTTTCCGTCAGGTCCAGGATCTCAGCCAGGGTCTGCGGCTCACTGGTGGCAGACTCGGTATCGAAGATGTCATCGAAATCAACCGCTTCGTACTCCTCGATGTCTTCCTTCAACCAATCAGGCATCTCGGCGACAGCAGGCTGTTCGTCCGCATCGCTGAGATCTTCGCGCAGCCAGTCGGGAAGCTCGACTGCGCTATCGGCCTCTGCGCCCTCAAGCTGAGTGAGGTCAGCCAGATCGCCAAGATCGACCTCATCGGCTGAAATATCCAGATCGATCAGTTCATCCAGATCATCGAGGCTGGAGAGCGCCTCGGATGAGGGTTCGGCATCGAACAGGCTTTCGGGAAGCTCGGCGGAAGTCGCACCTGCCGGGGGCATACCCACCTGCTCGATCAGCCAGTCCGGAAGTTTGGCTTCCACCAGTCCGTCGGTATCTTCCTCGATGTAATCGGATACATCGGTGCGGGACGCGCCCTGATCCAGCAGGCTGCCCATCCATGTCTCGATAGCGGCGGGATCAACTTCATTACGTGACAGATCATCGAGGATCTTTGAAGTATCAGGCGTTTCGTCAGCATCCTCATCGGTGGCGTCAGCAGATCTGCCCTGACCGGACGCCAGCGCTTCCAGCCATGCCGAGTCGGAGTCGGCTTCCTCGTCGTCCAGATCATATTTCAGATCGTACTCGTCATCATCAAATGAGTTGAGGAAGGACAGCGGATCGACGCCGGGAGTCTCTTCCGGCGTTTCGAAGGTGTATTCGGTATAACCACTGGAACCGGTGCTGCTGTTTTCCGGCATCGGGATATCGAGGCTGGCGTCGGTGATCAGCTCCTCTTCGTCCACACCCTGACGGCGTGCCAGTGATTCCAGCCATTCCAGCGGATCGGTGTCCGTGGATGCGGCTGATGGCGCTGGCGATGCAGCAATTGGCTCTGACGCGGCAGGTGATGAAGGAATCGGATCGCTGGTAATGGCGTCTCCGAAGTCGAGCGAGAACTGATCGAGGCCTGGGATGCTGGCCTGCGGCTGTGACAGGCTCTCCAGCCATGCCATTGGATCATCGGTCTGCGCGGACGGTGTATCCAGTGGGGCACCGAGGGCGGAGAGGTCGAGTTCACCGAAGCCGCCGCTGCTGTCTCCGGTGCCGAGGTTCGCCAGCCATGCCAGCGGATCATCGGCCTCAGCAGGTGCAGCCGATGCAGCCGGCTCAGATACCGCCGGTTCATCCCACAGCGGGGACTGATAGGAGTCCGCAGCAGGTTGTTCAACAGGCGGTGTACTTGCCACCGGTTGTGCAGGTGGCTGTGCTGCGGGCGGCGTCACGCTGGAGGTCTGCGCGGTGCGGCGTGCGGCCTTGCGCTCCTCCTCCTGACGCTGTTTTTCCGCCCAGACTTCAGGGTCCATGCCATAGGGGATATACCCTGGGCCGGTATCCTGAACGGTGGTGGGGTCAATCTCAGGGATATCCATGACCGTGTCGGTCGTGAAGCCTTCATCCGCGCCCTGACGCCGTGCCAGTGACTCCATCCACGCCATCAGTTCTTCCGGCGACATCGAGTCGAAGTCCGGTTCGGCACTGCTGGATGCGGCGGCAGGTGCTGGAGTCGCTGGAGGCGCGGCAGGGGTTTCTGGCACTGATGCGGCAGCAGGTGTCACATCAGCGGATGAAGCTCCGCCAGCGGCGGGCAGGGGTGCAGACGGTGTTGGCGCGGCAGCGGGTGATCCTGCCTGAGCCGCACGACGGGCGGCCTTGCGTTCCTCTTCCTGACGCTGTTTTTCCGCCCAGACTTCAGGGTCCATGCCATAGGGGATATACCCTGGGCCGGTATCCTGAACAGTGCTGGGGTCAATCTCCGGGACATCCATGACCGTGTCGGTCGTGAAGCCCTCATCTGCGCCCTGACGCCGAGCCAACGACTCCATCCACGCCATCAGTTCTTCTGGCGACATCGAGTCGAAATCGGGTGTGCTCATCGGCAAATTCTCACTTTCCGCCCAAATCAATATCCGTGGCCGCTGATCGCTAAGGTGATTTTGCTGCTGTCGCTGGTCAGTGGACCTCTGTTATACCGACAGGTCAGCGAAATCGGTTCACTGCGGCGGTCACACCGCTTCACGCCTTACTGGTAACGGTGACCGCACCGATAGCCTGATCCTGCTGGCTCGGTATCCGGTCACGTCGATCATCTCTCTATTATGCCGCTATTCGTCGCCATCTAACCTTAACCACGGCGGCAGATCGGTTTCGTCCGCGTCATCCGGGTCAAATTCGTCGTCCGGGTCGAAGTCTGCGCCGAGGAAACCCTGATCAAAGTCGTCCAGTTCCTCTTCGCCCAGATCAAAATCCGCATCAGCGAGATCGGCGCTGTTAAAGACTTCATCATCGAACAGGTCATCGTCAAAATCATCGAGGTCGGAGTCGTCCAGATCGAAATCGTCGACCATCAGGCCCGCTGCACCGGCTGCACCGATAGCTCCAGCACTGGCCACCCCTGCCCCGCTGACTCCGGCAGAACTGTCATCGAGGTCGGATGTGCCCGATGTGCCAGTGGCTTTATCCTTCAGACGACGCAGCCACAGCGGAGCGCGGTCAAAGCTGAAGCGCTGGCGCGAGCCTTCAAGCGGCGCAGCAGCGGTTTCAGAGGTCGGTCGCACCGGCTCCGGCATGGTGACCGGCGGCCTCAGCTCTTCTTCGACAATCTCCGTCAGCCAGTCGTAACCGCCGGTTGAACCACCCGACGCGGAAGTCTCGCTGTCCGTTGTGGCGAACACCTCATCAGAGAATTCATCTTCCGCACCATCGACTTCGTAATCGAGATCGAGGCCGGGGACCATCGCATTCAGCCAGTCTGGAGCATTGCTGGCCGGCACGGGTTCAATTTCATCGGTCAGTTCAAGGCTGCGCAGGGCGTCGGTCCCGGCATCACTGCCAAAGTCGGAATAGCCGCTGCTGATCTCAGCCGCCGCAAGATCCTCATCGGCGCTGTCGAAATCGCCGAGGTCGAAGTCGCTGCTGTCGAAATCACCGCTGCCCAGGCTGAACGGTTCTTCCGCATCCGCATCGTCGGCGAGATCCAGCCGTGGAAGGTCACCGAACTGTGCGACGAACTCCGGCTCTTCTTCGTCATCTTCCAGCATCCAGTCGAGTTCGCGATCCAGCGTTTCGCCATCGGAGACAGTATTCTCAAGGAAGGACAGGTCACCCTGATCTTCCTCGTCAAAGTCTTCGCTGACGGCATCGCGTACTGTTTCCAGATGGTCGATGGTATGCGCGGCGGGTGCATCGTCCTCGATCGGATCGAGCGCGGTCAGCCATGATGGCTGTGAATCCGGGTCGTCATATTCGGCCACAAACTCGTCAAAGTCCGTCCCGGCGTTATCCGTGACAGATGCATCCATCGCAGGCTGGCTGTCACCGATGCCGAGGCTGTCGAAGTCGAATGCTTCTTCGTCATCTTCAGCATCGACGGTGTCACTGGTGCTGCCAGAGAAGCCGCTGAGCCAGTCCGGTGTGCCGGATGCAGCAGGCTGTGCGTCGTCTTCCAGTTCCCATGAGAGTTCATCTTCAAGGGCAGTGTCATCAGTGTCGAAATCGGCGTTAAAGCTGTCGAACGACAGTTCATCTGCCGTCGATGACGCCTGAGACGGTGCAGCGCTCTGCAACCAGTCCGGCATTTCATCGATGTCGGCAGCTTCGTCCGCGTCGTCCGCGAAAGCCTGTGAGGATGCTGCGGTGCTGGTGCTGGCTTCAGCCTCATCCGGTTCGCGGATTTCCAGCAGCCAGTCGGGAAGCTGTTCGTCACTGGCGGTCTCCGGTTCGACATCGAGGTTATCCGAGTCGGCGAAGTTAAAGGTGAATTCCTCTTCCGCTTCGTCAGCAGCACTGGTGTCAGATGCGTTTGCATCGTAGTCCGAGAAACTGCCGGAAGAACTGCCTGCGGAGAGCGCAGCAGCGACCAGCAGATCATCTTCAGGATTAAAGCCTGATGCGTCGTCATAGGCCGGTGCGGTTTCATCCGGCGTGAGGTACGGCAGCGGCTGGGCATCGTCTTCAGTGTCGAAGGTCCATGCTGACGAGTCAGATTGTTGGTCAGACGGCTGGTCAGATGACTGCGCATCGAAGACAGCAGCATGTTCGCCGGTTGCAACTTCAATCTGCGAACGGATGAAGGCATCACGATCCTCGTCGATCAGATCGCCGGGGATGGTATCCATGGTAAACAGCGCGTCTTCATCTTCAGTCCCGGATGCGGCTCCAGCATCTGCCGCCGATGCCGTGAAACGGTCCTCAAAGGCGAATTCATCCCCAGGCT
>JAEZAF010000292.1 GCA_023430545.1 Chloroflexota bacterium | reverse complement strand
GGTTAGTCACTAAACTTGTGTACAGGTACCCAGACAAGTTTCTTACAATCTTACAATCTTTGTGCAGCAAAATGCCGCTTTCGGTTATGATGGGTGAATTGAACCGGGCGCACTTTATTTCCTCTTAGGAAGGGGGACACATGTCACGACGAGTACTTCTGTTGATCGCGCTCCTCATCATTATCATCGGCGCAGTCATCGCATTTGTAGTTCTGCCCAGTATGAACAATCCGACGCCGAACAACGCCGGAACACCACAGGCCACCCGTCAGGTTGCCAATAATGACGGCACAGCCGTGCCACAACCGTCACCATTCCCGACGCTTGCGACGGTGGATATCGTGGTCGCGGTGCAGCCGATTGGCCGTGGTGAGATCATCAGCCCGAACATGGTGGAATTCCGCACATGGCCGGAAGAATACGCGCCGCGCAACTCGATCTACAGCCTTGAAGAGGTTGTTGGCCGGATTGCCCGTACCGATATTGAGCGCGAACAGCCGATCCTGACTGGATTGATCACACGCAACCTGAATGATCTCGGCGCGGTCGGTTCCGACGCAGCCGCCATTCTGCCGCCCGGTACGCGTATGGTCTCCATCCCGATCGACATGCTGACCAGCGCCGCCTATGCCATCCAGCCGGGTGACCGTGTGGACGCCATTATCTCGCTGCTGTTCGTCGATATTGACGAGGAATTCCAGACCCGCCTGCCGAATGACATCTTCATCGTCACACGCGACCTGGAAACCGGCGGTATTGAAATCCTCGATCCGGTCGATGGCCGTATTGAAACGACATTCCTGTTCGGGCAGTCCGTCCCGATCCTGATTGGGCCAACCGAATTCGCCCGCCCACGCCTGACCACCCAGATGACCGTTCAGGACGCGCTGGTGATCAACACCGGTCTGTTCCCGGATGATGGCCGTCTGTTTGGTAATGCGACCGCGCCGACACCGGTCCCGGCACCCGATGATGCACAGCCCACACCGGCCACCGCCCGTACCGATGGCACAGCGGTTCCCACGCTTGCACCGGAACGCCCGAACGTGATCTCGCTGGCGGTCTCTCCGCAGGATGCTGTGACCCTGAGCTACTACGTCGAGTCGCAGATCCCGGTAACCTTCGCCCTGCGCCCTGCCAACGAGACAGGGACGGTCACCACGCAGGCCGTTACACTGGACTTTGTGATGACACGTTACGGAATTCAGGTACCGCGCAAGCTGCCATACGGTATCGAACCGGCGATCCGCAGCATTCGTCGTCTGCTGGATACCGAACAGATCATCTTCCAGGAACCGACACCTCCGCCAGCCCCAGCGAACTAGCATGGCGGCCTGAATGACGCGGGCTGTACTGCGCAGCATTCAGCTCACCGGAGATGGCAGGACTTTAGCACTACGAATAATTAAGGGCGCAGTACTGCGCCCTTGCTTGCTTCTGCACAATAGTGCGCATACAATGAGAATCAGCGATCGGCATTTGTCTCTGCGGCGCTGTGCGATGACCGTCAGGCCTCGGAAGTGCTGTCCGATTCTCCACAGCAATTCAATCAACCCATGGTATGAGAGTCATAGTTAGTTTGAAGGAAAACGCATGAGCGCCCCAGATGGAAATAGAAGTATGATCTCGATCCTGCTGGTCGATGATATTCCTGAGACGCGCGAAAACATCAAAAAACTGCTGGCCTTTGAAGTTGACTTCAAGGTGGTAGGAACGGCGGGAACCGGGCGCGAAGCGATTGACCTCGCACGGGAACTTCAGCCGGATGTAATCCTGATGGATATCAATATGCCGGATATGGACGGGCTTCAGGCGACCAGCCATATCAACAAGGTCGTGCCGATGTCCGCCGTAATTATCATGTCGGTTCAGGACGATGTCGATTACTTCCGGCGTGCGATGAACGCTGGCGCACGCGACTTCCTGAATAAGCCGATCGATATGGATGAGCTGTACAGCACCATCCGGCGCGTATACCGCGATTACGAAGCCATCCGCCGCCAGTACGCCCAATCACAGATCATGACACCGGCACAGGCCCTGCAAAGCAAGGCTTCGACCGCTGACCGCAGTGGCAATATCATTGTGATCTACAGCCCGCAGGGCGGCAGCGGCAAGACCACCCTCGCCACTAACCTCGCCTCTGCCCTGATGCGCGAAGGCGTCAAGGTGCTGCTGGCCGATGCTGACCTCCAGTTCGGTGACATCGGGACATTCCTGAACCTCCAGCCACAGCTTACGGTGGTGGACCTGATCGCCGATGTCGAGGATATGGACTCCGAGCATTTCGACAGCGTGGTGCAGACGCACGAAAGCGGGATGAAAGTCCTGCTGGGGCCAGCCCGCCCGGAATTCGCGGATGATGTCCGTGGAAAGCCGGCTGCCTATGCCGAAATTCTGAAGAAGGTTTCCCCGTACTACGACTTCATCATCGTCGATACCAGCACTGGTCTGGATGATGTGACCCTGTCCCTGCTGGACGCGGCCACCAAAATCATCGTCGTCGGGATGCCCACGCTGCCCGCCGTCAAGAACGTGCGCTTCGTGCTCGACCTGTTCGACAAGCTGGAATACCCGCCGGACAAGACGATGATCGTCATGAACAAGGTGTACGACGAGAAACAGGGTAAGAATGCCACCCTGCCGCTGGATCGCATCCAGAACTTCCTGAAACGCCAGATCTCGATGGTGATCCCGGTGGTGGATGAACGCATGATCCTGAGCGCCATTGTCAAGGCGGTCCCGATGATTGCGCTGGAACGCGATAATAACAAGCCGCCGGTCCGTCAGATTCTGGATCTTTCCGATCTGCTGACGCGGACGCTGGCACCGAGTCATAAGGAAGAACCGGCGGAAGAGGACCGTCAGCGCAAGCGCAGCGGTCTGGGGCTGCGTCTGGGGCGTTAGGCCAAATCTTAAGCGTACTGACGTCGGGTCAGTGGTTTAATGTCAGAGAGCCAGCAATTCCGGACCACCGAGCCGACTGCAAAACCGTAAGGCGATGCCTGCGGATCAGCGCGGACACAGTACCAGCAAAGCAGGTTAGAAAATCAGAGGACATTGACCATGTCGTTATTAGGTAGAATTCAAAAAGGCGGCGGGAACAGCGGCGGCAATGACGGCGGTGACGGAGGCCGTGGAGGCGACGACCGCGAACAGCGCGAGGCGATGCTGCGCCGCAAACAGGCTATCTCAGGCCCTCAGCAGGGTATCGCAGGGCGTTCAGGTGGCGGACGTGTCGAAAACTCGTACGTCGATCTGAAATCCCGCGTGCAGAACAAGCTGATTGCCGAACTCGACCAGCTTGATAACAGCCGCAAAAACGAAATCCGGCAGCACATCGAAGAACTGTTCAACAGCATTCTGGCAGAAGAAAGCATCGTCATCACCAAAGGTGAACGGCAGCGTCTGCTGGAAGCGATCATCTCCGACATCATCGGCTTCGGCCCGATTGAACCGCTGCTGGCCGATGAGAGCATCACCGAAATCATGGTCAACGGGCCGAAGAACGTGTTCGTTGAGCGTAAAGGTCAGCTTACACGCGGCACAACCGTCTTCGATGACAACGACCATGTGATGCGTATCATCGACCGTATTGTCGCACCGCTGGGCCGTCGTGTGGACGAAAGCTCGCCGCTGGTGGACGCCCGTCTGCCAGATGGTTCGCGTGTGAATATCGTCATCCCGCCGATTGCGCTCAATGGCCCGACGATCAGCATCCGTAAATTCTCCAAGACACCGTATACGGTGCAGGACCTGATCCGCTTCGGCTCGATGACACCGGAAATCGCCGAATTCCTGCGCGCCTGCGTTATTGGCCGCCTGAACGCGGTCGTCTCCGGCGGTACGGGTTCCGGCAAGACGACGCTGCTCAACGTGCTGTCGAGCTTTATCCCGAACGACGAGCGCATCATCACGGTGGAAAACGCGGCGGAGCTTCAGCTTCAGCAGGAACACGTCGTGACACTGGAAAGCCGTCCGCCCAACATTGAAGGACGCGGCGAGATCACCATTCAGAATCTGGTGGTCAACTGTCTGCGTATGCGCCCGGACCGCATCGTCGTCGGGGAATGCCGTTCCGGTGAAGCGCTGGACATGCTTCAGGCCATGAACACCGGCCATGACGGATCACTGACCACGCTGCACGCCAATACCCCGCGTGACGCTGTTGCCCGTCTCGAAGTCATGTGCCTGATGTCGGGTATGGACCTGCCGATCCGCGCCATTCGCGAACAGATCGCCAGCGCGGTCGATGTCATCTGCCAGCAGCAGCGTCTGCGCGACGGTTCGCGCCGCATCCTGTACATCACCGAAGTACAGGGTATGGAAGGTGATATGATCACGATGTCCGACATCTTCGAATTCGAGCAGACCAGCTTCGAAAACGGCAAGATCGTTGGCCGCATCCGCCCAACCGGTCTGCGTCCGAAGTTCATCGAACGTATTGAAGATGCAGGCATCCATCTGCCGCCGTCGGTGTTCGGCCTCGGTCAGCGCCAGCGCTAAACCGCCAGGCGACTACACCTCCTAAAAGCGAACACCTCTCCGCAGCACTGTGGAGAGGTGTTTTTGTTTTCATCCGCAGGATGGACATCCGCAGGTTTTCATCCGCAGGATGAAGCATGCAGAATCAGGGATGGTTACGATGGCGATTGCGCAAAAATTTTGCACGGATGTTATGATAGAGATCTTCGTATCCTGTCGAAAGGTCGACACTCATGAATGTTCAGGACAACAACGGTTTTCTCATTGGCGCTCTGCTCCGAATCCCATCCGAGCAGCTTGGAGTCGAAGTTCAGGCAATGCGCATGCAGGATCCCCAGTTTGCCGATGTCCGGCCCATTCACGACCCCGTCTTTATCTATCTGCCAGCCGAGGGATGCCGTATCACCGAGCTGGCGGAGCGTGCCAATACCACACGTCAGGCAATGACCTATCTGGTGGACTATCTGGTCGAACGCGGGTATCTGGAACGGGTGGATGATCCAACCGACAAACGTGCGCAGATCATCCGCCTTACACAAAAGGGCTGGGATTTTCATCTGCGGTCCAAACAGCATGTTGCAGAAGTGCAGAAGAATTGGGGGCAGCAGCTCGGTGAGCAGGACATGCAGACGCTGATGGATCTGCTGCGGCGGCTGGTGCATGATGTGCTGGAGATAGAGTATAAGGGCAGCATCTCGCGCTGATAAGAGCAGCATCCTGCGCTGAGCGGCCACCAGTGACGGGCTGGACCATCCTGATCCTGAGAAATATCTAGGAAATTCGTCAGAAATCCCATAACAACCAGCACAGAGTGCTTGTGCAGACATAAACTATGTTACAATATTCGAAACAATATCAGCAATCTACTCAGGAGGAACGGCTCTGGAGTCGTTAGAACTCGCAAGATTTATCGTTGAAGTGGTGGAAGATCGCAAAGCGGAAGACATCCTGCTGCTGGACCTGCGGCCTGATGTCGTGATCGCGGACTTTTTTGTGATCTGTAGTGGTAACAGCGACCGGCAGTTGCGGGCGCTGGCGGACAATGTCCGCGAGAAAGTCAAAGAGCAGTATCAGGTGCTGCCCTATGCCACCGAGGGCGCTGCGGAAAGTGGTTGGGTCCTAATGGACTACGGTGATATCGTGGTGCATCTGTTTGCAGAAGACAAACGCCAGTTTTACGACCTTGAAGGTCTGTGGCGTGCGGAAGCAAATGTCCTGCTGAGCATTCAGTAGGCCCGACAGACCCAGTACACCATCCTTCGTTTTAATCTCAGACGATGCAAGGCAGACGTTGGTGTACGCCTGCCTTTTTGATTCCCGGATATAGGAAAAATGGGTTGCGGCATGTGGGCGCCGTTGGCATAGAGGCGGGATGGCACGCAGGCCATCCCCCACCGAGTGAGTTTGTCTAGCGACCGTGTTCGATGGGCAGACCTTCGCGCTTCCAGCCGTCGATGCCGCCGTCAAGGTTCGCGATCTGCGAGAAGTTATGCTTTTGCAGCAGAGTCGCAATCACCTGCGAGCGTGCGCCGCTGCCACACTGCGTGATGATGTCTCGGTTGCGCGGCAGTTCATCAAGCCGCGACTCGACCTGCCCCATCGGGATGTGCAGTGAGTCCGGGATGTACGAGTCGGCCCGTTCAGACGGACTGCGCACGTCGAGGATCAGCGCGCCTTTGGCCTGCTCCTGCGCGGCAGCCTGCGGCTGAAGCTGCGGTGTGAAGGCACGATAGCGCATCGCGGTCTCTGGCCGCACATAACCGCCGACCTGATCGATCCCAATCGAGCGCAGCTTACGCACCACCTCTGCCAGCCGATTTTCATCGACCACCACATACGTCGGGCGTTCATAATCCACCAGCCAGCCCAGCCAGCTTACGAAGCCGCTGGCATCCATCGACGCATTGATCGAGCCGGGGATGTGCGCCGTCGAGAAGACATCACGCGGACGGGTGTCGATCAGCAGCGCACTGGCAGCAATCGTGATCTCCGAGTCATAGACAATCGGACGCGGATAGTTCAGCGTTTCGAGCAGATCGACGCCCTGCTGGTTGATGCGCTTCATCTGCTTAAAATAGGTCGGCACTTCCGGCTGATCCTTCAGCAGCCATTCGACGAACGCGGTTTCGTCATCGAACTGGAAGGCCGGATTGGTGAGCTTTTCATAGCCGAGTGTGGTGGCGGGGACATCGCCGAGCGCCTTGCCGCACGCACTGCCTGCGCCGTGTCCGGGAAGGACCAGCAGATGATCGGGCATCTGCTTCAGGCGCTGCATGTTGGCAAACTGGCCGCGTGCGCCTGCTTCCTTGCTTTCAGCCACGCCAACCGCCGCTTCGAGCAGATCCGGGCGGCCCATGTCCCCGGCGAAGAGACAGTCTCCGCTGAACAGCGCGAACGACTGTGACTGATCGCCAGCCGTCAGCAGAAAGCACAGATGCTCTGGTGTGTGGCCGGGGGTATGCAGCGCGGTGAGCCTCACACTACCGAGTTTGATTTCGTCACCTTCGGCCAGATAGCGCACCTGAACATTACTGGCGGTTTCCAGCTCATAGCCATAATCATCACCGTAGCTGCTGACGAACATCGTCCCGCTGACGGCATGGGCCAGTTCATGGCCGCCGCTGGCGTAATCGGCGTGGATGTGGGTTTCGACCGCGCCGACGATGCGGAGTCCGCGTGACTGGGCGAATTCGAGATAGGGTTCCACATCACGCGAGGGATCGATCACCACGGCTTCCCCCGCGGCGGGGCAGGCGACGAAATACGATGAGTGCGCGAGGTCGGGATTATAGAAGTGCTTGAGCAGCATCAGGGCTAGCCTCCCCGGTCAATCGGCCAGCCACGACGTGCCCATGCGATGGTGCCGCCTTCGAGGTTGTAAAGCTGCTGATCGGTCCGGCCGGTGTGACGCAGAATCTGCGCCCCGACCTGACTGCGCTGTCCGCTGCGGCATACCAGCACAATCGGCTGGTCGGTGGGGACTTCGGCTGCGCGCTGTTCCAGCTCATCCAGTGGGATATTGACTGCACCGGGGATGCGGGCTTCTTCGAATTCTTCCTGAGTGCGGACATCCAGCAGCAGATGCGACGCATCCGCCTCGTGGAACTGGTCGTGATAGGCTTCGACTTCCAGCGGTTCAAATGGCAGGGATGGGTTAACCATACAGAACTTCCTCATTGTTTGACGTAACAGACATGCGAACAATCGGGCGTCGTTCAATGCCCCGATTGTAGCGCAGATCGGAAACGTCGGGCAGTCACAGCGTGGTTACGGGCGGACACGGCAGTGCCGTGTTCCTACGAATTACACAATGTATGGTCGTGTAGGGGCCGGAAGAATCCGGCCCAGGTCGATCGCCAATTTTTAGATGCTGCCTACGGCATGCGGTATTCCGGGGACAGCGGCCCCATGATGCCGTCCTGAGAGACAGCGGCAATCGCCAGTCCCGCATAGCGCTCGGACGTGAAGCACTCGCAGTCAAAGGCGGTCGCCGAACCAGCAGCATTAAACACCTGCCCGAAAACGGTGGAGTCCTTGACGCGCAGCGCCACGACGTATCCGGCGGCATCCGGGATGGGCTGCCACACCAGACGACGCGTGCCGTCACCGTTATCGCGGACGACGATGTTACTGGCGTCCGGTGGACGCGGGCCGTTCGCCATCGCGACCAGAATTGTCAGGATTGTCTGGGTGGATTTCACCAGATATTCCGGCTCGACATACTGGGCGAAGTCGCGGCCTTCACGGTTGGGATTGTCTTCCAGCGCTTCGATGAAGCGGACGGCAGCATAGCCTCGGTCACTGAATGCTTTATGGTCACCGAAACGGCCTTCGCGGTCGATCCTGTCCTGAAGCTGGACCTTGAGGGTGGTGCGATTCTGGTCCGCGATAAAGGCGATCATCTCACCGGCATAGCGTGACGAAAAGTGCGCCGGGTCTGCAAACAGGCGAAGGTCGGTGTCATTGATATTGCCGTGACGGTCATTCCAACTGCCGATGGTGTCCAGATTGATCATGACCTGAAGGTCGATCTTGTGCGCCATGATGTACTGCTCGACAAAGTGATTGCTGCCGTAATTGCCCTGCTCTTCACCGGCGAACAGCGCGAAGACCACGGTCGCACGCGGCTGATACTGGCTCATGATGCGGGCCAGTTCCAGCACGGCAGCCACGCCAGAGCCGTTGTCGTCCGCACCGGGGGCGTAGGCGTCGCTGTTCGACAGATCATCGGTACGGCTGTCGTAATGTGCGCCGACCACGATCACACCTGCACCCGCTTCAGATCCGGTCAGAACGGCGAACAGGTTGCGCTGCTCGGTGGTTTTGCCGTTATAGGTCATGGTGAAACGCTGCGGCGAATAGTTGATCAGGCGGCCTTCGGACTCCCGCGTGATCCTGTCGAATTCGGCGGAGAGATAATCATAGGCAGCGGAGATACCGGTGCCGTCGGTACGGCCAACCGAGTTTACATGGCGGGTGTAGACATTCTCCATCGATGCGACATGCAGCATCAGCCGGTCACTGTCTACCTGCTCGAGCATGGAATAGAGCGTGGTCGCAATCGGTGTGGACGCAGGCAGAGTAGGTGTCGGCTCCTGTCCGGGGATCGGTGTGCTGTAGCCGATGGTCGATACCGGGGCAAGCGTGCTTGGCGCAAGCGTGGGCGGACGCGAGTCATCCGGGCTGGCCCCCAGATTGCAGGCCAGCGCGGTCAGGCTGACCCACGCCAGCATCATCAGGGCAATGCGCATCAGGCGGACTGAGGGTTCAGGCCGTTCAGATGGATTGTCAGTGGTTCCCACAGCGTCGTGTGTTTTCCCGGAAAGGGCACGAATCAAGGACATAAGGCATTTCTCAACTCTACAGAAAAAGAACACATCGATCTTATCATACATAGCGCGAATTCAGAGTGAAAAGTGGCAAATCGTGGGGCAGGCGTTGCATGTGGAGAGGTACGGCTCGGGTTTTCCAGGCCGGAGTCATAAATGCGGCGGGCGGGAAGATTATCTGGTCCTGCATCTGATTTCGCGCAGTATATAATGGCGCGATCCGATCCAACTTCTAATCAGGTGGTGCAGCAACTTTATGAAATTCCTGTATCTTTCAAATGCGCGGCTGCCCTCGCCGATGGCGCACGGGCTTCAGATTATCCAGAACTGCGAGGCGTTCGCTGATCAGACAACAGACGGCCTGCCGGTTGAGGTCACCCTGTGTATTCCGCATGCACCCCGCACGGCGACCAGCGCGGCGACCAGCGCGGCGACCGATGACCTGTGGCGCTTCTACGGTGTGAAGCGCAATTTTGAGGTACGGCGTCTGCCCTGTATCAATCTGCTGCATCTGGCGACGCCGGACAGCCTGCTGTATCGCCTGCTGTTTTATCTCCAGTATGGGTCCTTCTCACTGATCGCGACCCTCGCCAGTCTGTTCACGGCGGCGGATGTGGTTTACAGCCGTGATCCGCTGATGGTGGTGCTCGTCGGGCTGACGCGCT
Source organism: Chloroflexota bacterium (assembly GCA_023430545.1). GTDB lineage: Bacteria > Chloroflexota > Anaerolineae > Aggregatilineales > Phototrophicaceae > JAEZAF01. Next base: position 9,330 of record JAEZAF010000292.1, on the reverse strand, counting down.
GGATGCGACCGGGACGCAGGCTGGTGTATGAAGTCCATCAGTCGGCGGACGGCATCTTTGGGCGGCGCTTACAGCGCTGGGCGCTGCGCCTGTCGGATCTGGCGGCGGCCATCACCGGCCCACTGCGCGACAAGCTCGACGGCCTGCAAACCGGCAGTCGATCGCCGACGCCGATCATCGTCGCGCATGACGGAATCCGTCGGGCACGCTTCGAGCATCTGCCGACGCAGGACGATGCCCGCCAGCAGCCTGGTATTCCGCCGGATGCGTTCATCATCGGGTATGTTGGCCGCCTCAAAACGCTGGGGATGAGCAAAGGACTTGACACGCTGATTGAGGCGATCAGTCAGATCGACCAGACTGACACGCCGTCGGTCACGCTGATAGTGGTGGGCGGCCCTGAAGAGATGATCGATGGGTATCGGGCGCAGTGGGCGGACTGCGGCCTGCCGGAAGATCACTTCCGATATATGGGACAGGTCTCCGCTGACCATGTCCCGCCGTATCTGGCCGCCTGCGATGTGCTGGCGATGCCGCTTCCTTATACAGAGCATTTCGCCCATTATGCATCGCCGATCAAGCTGTTCGAGTACATGGCGGCGGGGGCTTCCGGCGCAGTGATGATTACGACCGACTTTCCCGCATGGGCGGATGTCATCCAGCACGAGCAGCACGCCCTGCTGTTTCCGGCGTCTGATACCGCCGCAATGGCGGAGGCGATCCAGCGGCTGCGGGATGATCCGGCCCTGCGCCAGCGGTTGAGTCAGGCGGCGGCGGCGCGTGTCTTTAAGGACTATACATGGGATGCGCGGGCGGCGAAGATCCTTTCCGCGCTGGCGGCGGCATCCGAATAGACCGTATTTCCTACTCGTACAGGTATCAGAAAGGCGCAAGGATTGGCAAGCATTACTGTTACGATCAGAGAAAAGCGCTACAATAAGAACAATCTTGATTTTAAATACAATCTATTTAAAGCAATGAGGTATCTGTCAAGCGCTCACGATGGCTGTGATGCAGATGCCTTTCACGACCGGATGGGGGGTTCGGCCAGTGGTCAAACGGGAAACAGATATTGCTGATAATGAACAGCTCTTACAGCTAGCCACGAACGCACTGCGTGCGGGGAACAAGGACGGCGCACGGATGATGTTCCGTCAGGTGTACGACCGTGATAACCGTAACGAACGTGCGCTGTATGGGCTGGCACGCGTTGCCAAAACGCCGGCAGAACGTGCGCAGTTCCTCAAACGCCTGCTGAAGCTCAACCCGCAGCATGAGGGCGGGCGCGCGCTGATGAAGAAACTGCGTTACAAGCGTGCCGCCAACGAGAACCGGATGCTGCTGATCGGCGGGGCGGCGGTGGTGACACTGATTGTGCTGGTGGTTGCCATCATCCTGCTCGTGCTTTCCATGCCACGCTGACCGGCATTTACCGGTCGGCAACAGGCATCATGAGCATGACAGCCTGATATAAAACGGTGCCCCTCTGCCGCAGGGCCTCGATTACTTTGAAATTGCCGGAGCAACGAATCAGGAGGAAGGCTTTTGTCGTCTTCAGATGATCTTCAAACTACGCTGCGTAATGGGATTGATGCCGCCAAGCGTGGAGACCGCACCACCGCACGCCGCCTGCTGGAGCGTGTGATCGCCCAGGATGACCGCAACGAAATGGCATGGATCTGGCTGGCGTCGGTCGTCAATACCAACACCGAACGCCGCAATGCGCTGGAACGTGTACTTCAGATTAACCCGCGCAACGGGCGTGCGCGTGAGGCGCTTGCGCGACTGGATCAGCCGACCAGCGCCGCCGCTGCGGAACAGTCACGGGTACGCGATACCATTTCCCGCGTGCGGCAGGCTCAACGTGGGCCGGTCAGCGTGCCGGAAGGCGGCAGTGGCATCAATCTGGGTGCGCTGCTGGCCCTGCTGGCGCTGGCGGCAGTGGTGATCGTCATCGGTGCTGTGGTATTGAACGCGATCACACCTGATGCGCCAGAACCCACCGCCGTCGTGATCGCGCCAACAGAGGTGCCGCCTACCATCACCCTGACACCGACATTATCCCCCACGCCGGAGAATCGCGCGGCAGGTGAAGTGACCCGCGTCCTCGCGCCGACGCTGCCGCCCACCTTCACCGCCACGCCGCCACCACCGCCCAGCCAGACGCCGGTACCGACCGCGACGCCCATCGGAGTCGAGAACTTCCCGCTGCTGTATACCAGCCTGAATACCGGCGCATCCCAGCCCGACCTGTACATACTGAACGCCGACGGCTCAGGCGACGGCTTTATTCTGGAGGGCGCACGTGACATCGCCATCTCACCAGACGGCCAGAGAGTCGCTTTCGTCCGCGATGTGCCGGGTGGTGCGTTGATTATCCCCCCTGCGCAGCCAACCGAAGCCCCTCCGACCGAAGTCGTCCCGACCGAGATTCAGCCGCCCGAACAGGTTGACCCCAGCGGGCCGGGGATTGATCTACCGCAGGCCCCTGAAGTCCCGGATGCTGAAACCGAAGTAGAAGACACATCTGAACAGCAGGCCAGTGATGTCGCCGCCGAGGTGTTCGTCGCGTCAATTAATGACCTCGACAATGCGCTTCAGATCACGTCACTGGGATCGCCGGATACCTCCAGCCCGTCCTTCTCGCCGGATGGCAGCCTGGTGGTGTTTGCCAGCAGCGCCGGTCAGGGGGACAGCGAACTGTATATCGTCGAGTCTAATGGCGGGACGCCGCGCCCGCTGACCAATAACAACAGCATCGACCGCGAGCCGAGTTTTTCGCCGGTTGCCAATGTCGTGGCCTACACCTCGGATCAGGACAGCCCGGACCTGACGGAAATCTATACGCTGACCCTGACCGAAGACGGCAATATCGAAGGCGGCAACCCGCCGCGACGCATCACGGATACCAGCGGTAGCAATTACTCACCGGGCTGGTCATTTGACGGGGCGACGATTATCTTTGTCGGTGACCGCACCGGAAGCGGTGATGTCTACTTTGTGGAAAACGAGATCGGCGGCCCGGGCCAGCTTGTGACGATTGGCGATGGCAATACGGTTGAAAACCGCGAACCGGCCCTGAGTCCTGATGGGCGGTGGGTGGTGTTCATCTCCAACCGCGAATCAGAGGATTTCCAGGTCTACCTGACCGACCTAGGCGGATTCGAAGTCCGCCGACTGACGGACAACGGCCGCACGGATACCTCGGTGGTCTTCCGGCCCATTGATCTGGATGCGCTGAACGCACAGTAACGGAAAATCCTATCAGTATCGTAATAGTCATTAACGGGTGATTGATGAGTACGAATCGACAGCAACTATTACAGGAAGCGACTGAAGCGGCACGTGCCGGGAATAACGCTCGTGCGCGGCGTCTGCTCGAGGAACTGCTGGCAGAAGACAGCGGGAACACCCGCGCATGGATGCTGATGTACCGTGTGAGCGAGTCGCCGGACGAAAAGCGCAGCGCTCTGCGGCGGGTGGTGGAGCTGGACCCGACCAATGTCCGCGCGAAAGAGGCGCTGGAACGGCTGGAAGGCGCGACGCTGCGGCCTGCCGGTGCAGATGATGAAGAAGTCGCGCCGGGAATCCAGCGCAAGACACTGACACTGATCCTGGGCGGGCTGTTTCTGCTGGTGGTGATCGTGCTGGGCGGGGCCTTTGCCGTAATTACCGCCAACAATCAGCGGCAGGCACAGGAATTCGCCGCGCAGACCGAAGTCGCCGTGCTATCCACTGAGCTCGCGGCGACGGAAACACAGATCTCCTTTATGCAGACGCAGTCGATCGTCGATGCGACGGCGACGTTCTACGCCGAGAATTCGCCGACACCAACCCTGACCAGCACCCGCGCGGGACCGCCGACCCTGCCGCCGACCTTCACCGCGACACCCGATCAGGCGGTGATCAATCAGGCGACCGTCGTTCCCTCACCGGGGCCGCAGATCACTGGTTTTATCATGGCGTATGGCGGTGATAATCTGCTGAATGACGGCTACTATCCGATTATCTCGATTGGCGTCAACAACGGCCAGATCACGACGCTCAGCGGCAACGAGCGCGGACGCTATCCGCATGGCATCTCCACCAGTCGGATTGTTTACTCGCAGTATTCGCGTAACACCTTCGAGCAGTCGCTGGTGGCGGTGGATGCCACCAGCGGCGCGACGCAGATTCTGCCGGAACTGTGGGCCAACAGCATCTTCAACACTGGCTCCAATGTGATCCTGAATGCCGATCAGCCGAATATTTCGTTTGACGGCAACCGCGTGGTCTTCACCGCAGAGGTCGCTGGCGCGAATCGTCAGCTTTTCCTGATGGACTTCACCGACGCGGATGGCGACCCGCTGACGCGGCTGGTCTCGGATAACACCGACTACAGCTTCCCGGCGTTCTCACCGACCGGCCAGTTGATCATCGCGGCGCGGCGTGACCAGACCGGCAACGTCGATCTGTTCGAACTCACCCCGGCAGACGGTCAGATGCGCCCGATGACACAGGACGGCAGCCTGACCATCGAGACGATGCCGCGCTATTCACCGGACAGCCTGTATCTGGTGTTCGCGGGGAATACCGGCTCCGACCCGCATGAGATCTTCGAACGGGACAGCTCCGGCAATATCATCAACGTCAGCAATCACCCGGCGGACGATCTGCACCCGGTCTACAGCCCGGACGGACGCTATATCGCCTTCGCCAGCAACCGTGACGGCGGCTATAACATCTACATCTACGAACGCGCCAACGGCAATCTGTATCAGCTTACAAGTGGCCGGAATGACTACTTCCCCGGCACATGGCTGACGAATTAGGTTTAGAGCACGGTGACACAACAAAAAGCTGAGGGCCGATGGGATCTCAGCTTTTTTGTTTTGTGTTTAATATACAAAAAATGGAAAAGAGCGTATGATTTATGTTACTGAAGGATCAATCAGGATTACGGAATATGAGTAAACCTTCTGTGGATGCTGGCAAGTTGTTTTTCATCGTCCTGATATGGATCTGTTGCTTACCCACCAGTGCTCAGGATACACCAGAGGCTCCAACACCATTATCAGACAGCACACCATTTCAAGCGGTTTTAAGCTGGGATGCAGGCAAGGACTTAGGTAGAAGTATTTACTGGTCTGAGGTCAAATGGAGTCCTGATGGAACGATGATTGCAGCCCTCAGCGATTTGGATTTATATATTCTGGATGCAAATGATGGAAGCCTGCTTGCAGTGCATGAAGAGTTCACAGCAAGCGCATTTGACTGGAGTCCTGATAGCAAACAGTTTGTCACGGTCACTACATATCCAATGATCTCACTCAATTTCTGGGACGCTGTGACCGGTAACTTCATTGATGGCATTGAAGGTGTCTCCAATGAGACGGATTATCTGGGAAATACCATAGACGTGGCATGGAGTCCGGCAAATGATTACATTGTCACTACCGGCAATTTCCTGATGCTGTGGAACCTAAAAACACGGAAACCGCCTACCATTCTGACGGGTTTTGCCGGTGCTGGATACGCTGTTGAATGGGACTCAACTGGTACGCGACTGGTCAGTTCCGCAATGGGTCCCGACAGCGTGGAAGGTGAGATACCTCTCTTTACCGTCACGGTTTGGGATGTGAAATCACATGAAAGCGTCGAAATGGTATTTGCTTTTCTCGGTCCACGCATTGCAGCCATCAGCCCCGATGGACAGCGAGTCGCCACATCGAGTCGTGGGATTGAAATCCGGGATATACGTTCAGATCAGATCCTCGTTGAAAAATCTTTTGCAATGTCCAATATTTCGGCAGTTGAATGGCAGCCGACCGGTCAGTTGATTGCCATCGCTGATACGGACGGTGATCTCCAGTTACATGATGCCGAGACAGGTGATGCTTTGCAGATCATTCATGCGGGCGAAAAGGCTGTCTCGCTGAGTTGGAAATCTGACGGAACTGCTTTTGTATCAGCGAGTGACGATCGAATCACAATTTGGAAATAACAGTTACATATAATTTCAATAAAGCGCCCACGCTGCGACAATCCGCGACGTGGGCGCTTTGTTTTCGGGTGGACACGCCGTCGCGTATCCCTACGATATGGATGTTAATCCTCAGGCATTGGTGGGCAGATTTCGCCGGTCTGCGGTCTGGTATTGTCGGCACGCACCCAGCCATAAATCTCCGACTGATCGACCGTCACACGGACACGATACCAGATGCGCCCATCATCCTCACCACGGGCCTGTTCTGTGACCGCCATCGCAGTAAACCGCGGAATCGTCCCCACCTGCGGAGAATTGGTCGTCGCACGGGCACGGACAAACAGCCCCTGATCGTTCGCTGCTACCAGTCGGCACAGCACTTCCGGCGTGGGCGTGATGCTTGGCGTCAGCGTTGCCGTAGGTGTATCCGACGGCGTGAAGGACGCGGTCGGCGTGTGCGTCAGCGTCGGGGTATCGGTCGGGGTGGCGGTGTCGGTTGGCGTGGCCGTATCGGTATCGGTCGGCGTGATACTCGGCGTCAGGGTATCGGTCGGCGTGGCGGTATCGGTTGGCGTTTCGGACGCGGTCGGGGTGACACTCGGTGTCAGCGTCTCGGTCGGCGTCAGAGTCGGCGTGGCGGTGGGCGGATACAGCACCGGCAGCCACGCATCACGGGTGAAGAGCGCCCCCAAACCGAGCAGGATGATAATCCCGCCGACGATGCCAGCCATCAACATCGACCGGCTGCGCTGACGGCGGCGGATGATATTCTCCAGCCGGTGGATCTCGGCGCGGCGTCCCAGAATGCGGAACGGATCATCGCGCATGCCGTCCATCCAGGTCTGCGCTTCGGCGATATTGCCATCTTCGACCGCGAGTTCGGCGCGTTCCATATAGCGTGACAGCAGATCGTTGACCGTGTTGCGATAGCGATCATCCTGCGCATAATCTCGCAGACCGGCCAGCATGGTCCGCGCCTGCGAGATCTCCTGATCGAAATTCTGCGCGATCAGCGAGGCGGCGCGTTCGATGGTCTGACGGGCGCGCTGCATTTCGCCAGACATACTGCGCGCCTGAAGCACCATTTCGGAGATTTTGGCGTCGCCGGGGTCCAGTTCGACACCGAGTTCCAGCATCCGCTGCGCTTCATTGCTCAGGGCCAGTTTCTCATCAATCGAGACGGCGTTGGATGCGCGTGTCAGCGCTCCCTGTGCCTGATCGATGATCTGGGCCTTGATGCTGTTGAGGCGGTTATTGGCCTCCCCGTGAAGCTGGCCGATGCGCTGGCTGTTGGGCAGAAGCTGACGCACCCGCGCCAGAATCCCGAGCGCGTTGCGAAGCTGTGCAGCCTGATCGGTCAGGGAACCGCTGAGCGTGTTAATCTGCACAGCTGCCTGATCCGCGTCCTGCTGCACGCGGCGGATGGTCTCGATGCGCTCTTCGGTCTGCGGGTCATTCGGGACGACACGCAGCGCGCCTTCGTATTTCCGCAGCGCTTCGCCCCAGTTATCGGTCGCCAGCAGACGGTCGCCGTCATTGACCAGTTCACGCGCCAGCGCCAGATCCTGAATATCGAGCATGGCCTGCTCGGCATCCTTCCAGCTTAAAATCCCGCTGCGCTCGGCCAGATCACGGGCTTCGCGATACAGGCGCTCGGCGTCTTCGTAGTTTCCGGCACGCTCCAGTGATTTGGCGCGGTTGTAGGAGACACGGGCATCGAACGGGATACGATGATCCGGCACGACGCCTCGAATCAGGTTGTCTTCGGATTTCTGGCGGTATTCCAGCGCGGTCGGATTGCCGGGCTGAAGCGTCAGGATGCGATTGGCCGTTTCAATCGTGAGCTGATAATCCCCGGCGTAGTAGGACTGTGTGAGGTCAGTCAGCAGATCATCGACATCGGCATTCAGTCCGCTGGAAAGCGTAGACATGCCCTGCGTCTGTGTCTTGCGGCGTCGGTCACCGCTGCTGCGCCCACCCGTATCAGAGCGCGGCTGGTCCTCCGGCGCGGGATAGCCAGCCGAGGTCGGGAAGCGCGGCGGCACGGGCAGGTCGGCTTCATCGGCACGCCCCTGCCGCCCGACGGCGCGGTTGGTGCGCGTCACCAGGCCGGGCGGGGTCGGTGATCCACTGCCCACCGGCGGTGTCGAGCGGATGGGGCCGCTGTCATCATCGGAGTCATCAGCATCGTCGTCAAAGGCTTCCAACTGCGGCGCGGCACTGCCCGCCGAAGCACTCGGAGCAGATGTGCGCTGGACGTTATAACGTGCAAACAGATCGCTCACACGGTGGCGGGCCTGATCGTTATGCGCTGCGGCTTCTTCTAACAGCTCGATGGTTTCGGGATCACTGGGATTGACGCTCAAAGCCTGTGAAAGAATATCAATCGCCTCGTCGATGTCGTCTTCGTCGCCTGCGATCTCAATGCGGATACGCGCCCGGCGGAGCAGTCCACGCACGCTGGCTGCAGAAGCCGTGGTCGATTCGCGGCTGCCAGCATCACCACCGGCTGAGGCACGAACGGTATCGGCGAAAAGAGTCTGCGCGGCGCTTTCATACGGCGTATTCTTGGCGTCTGCCAGCAGATCACGTGCAGCGCGTTCGATGTCGATCACCGAACGATCACTGGTCCCCGCCTGAATCTCCGTCAGGGCCTGTCGCAAATCGTCGAGACGTTGTTGTAGATCAGTCATATTTGCACCTTTCTCGAGACCATCAAAATTAACCTAATCTGAAGAGAGCGACAAGTGGGAAAGGTGATACAATTAATCTGCAAGGTTCTTTGAAGCTCATAAGGGTTCACTACAATGTTGTCGAGCGCAGAAGTGTATCTACCACGCAGCACACCGGAACAGCAGCGCGTTTCGTCCGCTGCGATTCTCGAATTCGTTCAGGCAGTGGAGCGCCAGATTCGTTTGAAAATTCGAACCGCGCAAACCGAACATTCGTGCTACACTATGAAGTTCCTGCACCTTAACATCATATCCAGAAACTGATCACACCAGTTGCAGCAGCAACAAACAGCAGATTTGCAGCGCAACTTGTTGGACCTTGCGGCGCGTCGTGGCGCAAATGCGCCACAAATGCGGCGCATTTGCGCTGCAATTCTGTCATCACCGCTCATTTTGAGGGGAGAATTGTTTGTGGCGGCACATTATTTTTCGCGCCGCCGCTGCCGCCGCTGCAATCCGCACATCGCATCGTGTGGGTATTGTATTCGTGCCGAATCGTACATCCATGTTATAATGGCACTTACAATACCACTTCGATTCTGATCTGAAACTTTCAATCTCAAAACGCTTATGACTGATACTACTGAATGGCTGAGCCTGCGAGGTGCTGCTGATTTGCTCGGCGTGCATCCT
>JAEZAF010000193.1 GCA_023430545.1 Chloroflexota bacterium | reverse complement strand
TGAACCAGATCGTCAACGGCGGCTTCGAGCATGACCCATCCGATCCCGCACCCTGGGTGGTGAAGAACGGCACGAAGGACAAGGTCAAGTGCAATACCAGCAGTCCCAGAGTCAACAGCGGCTCCTGCGCCTTCCAGTTTAAAGGCAGCGTAGGTGAGAGCAGCACGCTCCAGCAGGATGTGATCCCACCATCCGGTGCGGTGCTCAATGTCGGCGACATCCTCGAACTGCGGATGTACGCACGAGGCACAGCGGGAACGTCAGGCAAGGTGATCGTAAAGGCCACCTACACCGACGGCACCCCGCCGAACAAGATCTCGCGTAATCTGCCGACCAATGGCAGTTACACCCTGCTCAATGGGGATCTCACCCTGACCAGCCCGAATCTCGCCGGAATCAGGGTGATAGTGAAGCATCAGAGTATCAGCGGGAAAGCCTTTATCGACGATGTCGAGCTGATCTATCGCCCTGTCACACAGCAGTTCATTCAGAATCCGCTTCCGCTGCCGTAACACCCCTGCTTGCAGCATCCTGCTTGCAGCATCCTGCTTGCAGCATCCTGCTTGCAGCATCCTGCTTGCAGCATCCTGCTTGCAGCATCCTGCTTGCAGCATCCTCATCAGGCCTCTGGGCAGACAGGGGCCTGATACTCATCAGATTCTACGCCCACCCATCAGCCTCCATTCAGAAACGCCGTGCAATATGCGGAAGCATAGAGATTCGAGTAACATCGAATGCACACGGACTGCCTGTCACGATATGGAGTTTTGCCAATGGCCGGTGACAATAACCGACAACACAATCGTTCTGACTCAGATAACACGACCTCGGGGCCTGTTTATCCTGCGACGGCTGCCGACCCAACCCAACCTTCACCTCCGATGGAATTTACCGATCCCTTTCAGCCTGATAACCCGTCCGCATTCACCGATCTTCTGGAGCCGCCGCTGAACGAAACGTATGCGCGGCTGCTCGAAGAACGCGAGAACGCAGATCGGCGTGGGGCCGAGTTTCCGCTGCCGGAGGGGACGCACATCGAAGCCGGTGTGATCGCCGGTGTCAACTGTGAGCGCGTTACGGTGGGCGAGATCCCCAGTGATAAGCTCATCATGATGATGCACGGCGGGGGCTTCAGGTCCGGTTCGATACTCGCCTACCGTGCGCTGGCGGCGCGGCTGTCTCAGACCGCAGAGGTCCATGTGCTGCTGGTCGAGTATCGGCTCGCACCGGAGCATCCCTTCCCCGCCGCGCTGGATGACGGAGTATCCGTCTATCGCGGCCTGCTGGCAGGAAGTACCAGACCGCAGATCCTCTTTCTGCTTGGGGATTCCGCCGGGGCTAATCTGGTGGCCGCCATGCTGCTGACCCTGCGCGCCCATGGAGACCTGCTGCCACAGGGTGCGATGCTGCTCTCTCCATGGCTGGATCTCAGCCTGAGTGGCGAATCGCTGGAAGCCAACCGCAACCGCGACGGACTCACACCTGAGATGCTGGTCACTGCCGTCAGCGATTATCTGGATAAGGACAGCCCCTCTAAGCCAACCGACCCGCTGATCTCACCGGTATTTGCCGATCTGACAGGTCTGCCGCCGATGCTCATTCAGGTTGGGGATCAGGAAATCCTGCTGGATGATTCGCTGCGCTTTGCCGAAAAAGCACAGGCCGATGGCGTAGAGGTCACGCTTGAAGTCTGGCCGCAGATGCAGCACTGCTGGCACGGGGACCCGGCGCTGCCCGAAGCTCAGGAAGCGCTTGACGCGGTTGCCAGCTTTGTCCGTACACAGTTGGCACGGAATCATTTCGATCTCGATCAGGAAAACCCCGATGTCGAACGCTACGACGGTTCGCTATAGGTTATCGTCCAACGTGGGTTCGTAGGCGAAGTGGATGCCGCCGAGTTCAGTCGGGACCGGTGGCATCGGCTCCGCCCAGTACACCGGACGGATGAAGTTGGTCTCGTCGCGGTCCAGTGACAGCGCGTGCCGCCATTCGCGCTCCACAAATTCTGACTCGGCTGCCGTTTTCGACCAGAATAACTGGAAGATGTCGGCCTGCTCGATCAGATCATACAGCTTGTCGTTCCAGTCTTCGCCGCTTTTCAGCGAGACGACATCCCGCAGAAAATCGAAGCCGAGCGCCTTATACACCCGCTCCACCCGTTCGACAATCGCCTTATCATCGCGGCTGTAGCTGCAAAAAATCGACTTGTACAGCTTCTGCGAGACGGTCTGCATCCGGTCACCGGAATGGCTGCCACTACTGTCACCGCTGCTGCTGGCCGTGCCGCCCGTTTCATCCGTGATATACACCGACAGCGGGATCTCGGCCACGATCACCCCTTCCACCGTGAACGTCAGCCGCCCATTGACCGACTGATACAGCGGCGCGTCATTCGTCCGCAGCCGGAAGTTCAGCCGGTGCCAGTCCTCATAAAAGCCGAGGGTGATCGCCGGTGGATTGAACTGGATACCCTCCATGTGCGGTGTCGCCGTGATGATCGTTCCTTCCGGAAGCGTGCGCCGGACATTCGAGATCACGCGCCGCACGGCGGATAACCACGCACCAAGCGTACTCTGCGCATCCGCCAGCACCTGTTCCGCCGCGAAGGACTTGAACAGATACGCCGTCAGTGGATACCAGCGTCCGGGTGCGATCTCGCGCGGGAAATACGCCGAAAACTGGACTTCCTGTGCTTCCTGTTCCAGTGCGCGGCGCTCACGCATGCTCTCTTCAATCTGCTCCGTCGGCGTACTGCGCGGGATCGGCTGCGGGGCTGGAGCATACGGTGCGGGTGCAGGAGGTAATGGGATCCCGGTCGATGAAGCAGGTGCAGGCGGTGCAGGCGGCGGATTGAACGGACTCATCGGCAGCACCGGGATCTCAATCGCAGGCAGGGCGTCGCTCAGGGGCGCATCGACCGCTGGTGCCTCTTCATATGGCGCATCCTCGGATGGCGCATCCGCCACCGGCTTCGGCTGCTGCTGCGCTTTGTCCGCCAGATAGGCGTCCCTGACGCTCCGAGGCGTGTCGGAGTCTGCTACATCGTCAGCCGCCTGCTCCGACAAATCAAGGTGTTCCAGCTCGATCAGGGCCGCGCTGATCGCCTGCCGTACCAGCGGACTGGGATCACTCTGACGCAGCGCCAGCGCTTCCCGCACCCGCTGGACGGCGTCATGCGACAATCTGAGTCGGGACAGGGCATTCACAGCGGCTGCCCGCACCTCATCGGACGGATCATCCAGCAGCCGCAGCAGCGGTTCGGCGGCAGCACCGATCTGCGCGGCGGCCACCGCCCGGATGGCGGCAAGACGTGTCATCACATCAGACGACTGGAGTGCTTCCAGCCAGCGTTGGAGTTCAGTCATAATCAGGTTGGCTTTCTGGCCCGGAGGGTACGATGTGGCCTGCTTGACGGTCGACTGGCGTCACCGGTGATACTGAGACGATCCTGCGATCTGGACAGCCTAGGCCTTGTCAGTGGCCTTTTCACCTTCCGGAAGGGCCGGTTCAGTCTGTGCCCTGCGCGGGGTGAAGTTATAGGTCTGATTGATACGCTCGATCGCGCTGGACTGCTTGACTTCGCGGATGTCGTTGTGATCGTTGTGCCTGGTACCAATGCGCATCACGGCCACGATGGCAAGAAAGTCCATCAGGATAATCAGAAAGAGGATGAAAAGACCAAACGATTCTTGTGCCATTACGAGCTGCCTTTCGATCTGATGAGCTTACACAGTGCTGCCATTTTACCTGTCTTCGTGTCACAAAGACAAGCGCATTTGAGGAAGCAGGCATTTTCGTATCGCTTCGCGTCCAGTCAGCGGCTCCGGCAGAGACCATAATACAAACCTCCCACATGCACCAAGTTAAGGATTTGCAAGGCGGAAAAGCCCCCCTATCCCCGACCCTTTCGACGACGGGAAAAGCGTCCGTCGTATGCTGCGAGGGAAAGGGCGAAAAGCAGGTTTAATGGGTAGATAAAAAGTCCTCCCCTGTCAACGGCTGGTGGGCGGACAGTTTTGGAGTAAAGGGTTTAAAAAAAAGGTTCATTGACTTAACTTTGGGAGCTGCGAAACAACCAAGGAAAGCCAAATGAACCTCACACTATTGTACGCATGGATGACCC